>JBKEBU010000088.1:0-31119 GCA_047973325.1 Propioniciclava sp.
CGCAGCCAAGCCGCAGCAGCCTCAATAGTCGCAGGACTACCCTCGATCTCGGTGTCAATGGTCGACATCGGCGCTCATCTGCTCCTGGATGGTGGTGAGGGTGGCGGCCACCTCAGCGTTCACCGACAGACGTTGACGGTGGTGGTGATCGGCGGGCTGGCCAGGTGGTCGGCTCCGGGTAGATCATGCTTAGCTCCTGTGCATGCGGGGTGTTATCCGACTCTACACGCCCTGTCCTCGGGCAGGCGATACCACTTGCCCCGTCGCGCCTCTCAGACATCTCGCTTGTTCCGGCGCCGGGTGACATCGACGTCCGTCCTCGGATACCGCCTGCCAGGTTCGGGTAGAACCTAGCCGGAAGTGCGCCGCGGACCTCGACCCTGCCATGACCAGTCCCATTATCATCCCCTCATGAGTGGTCCTGTGAGGGTGACGATGAGCGATGTCGCCAGGTCAGCTGGCGTCTCCGCACAGACGGTTTCACGCGTCTTGAGCAAACCTGATCTGGTGCAGCCGGTCACCAAGGCCAAGGTGCTGGCGGCCGTTGCCGCCCTAGGCTATCGGCGCAATGCTGCTGCCAGTGCCTTGGCCACGCGTATGTCGCGCCGGATCGGGATTATCGACTCGGGCTCAGTCTTGCCGGCACAGTTCGCGATGTTGACCACGATCCAGATGGAGGCCTCGGCCACGGGATATTTCGCCTCGTTGGCGGTGGCAACCGAAGAGAATGAACGCGGTGTGGCCATCGCTCTGGACCAGCTGCTCTCACAGAACATCGAAGGCCTCGTGGTGATGGGAAATCCGACGGCCCTAGCCGATGCTGCTCGCGAAGTAGCCGGGGAACTCCCGGTGGTGATTCTGTCATCAACGGCCACCGACGATCCGCCGACGATGCTGCACGTGGGTGTCGATCAGGGGCAAGGTGCGCGTCTGGCCGTGGCGCATCTGGCTGATCTGGGCCGTGAGCGGATAGGTCATGTGACGGGTCCGATTGGGTGGCATGACGCTTTCGAACGAGAGAAGGGCTGGATGCGAGAACTCAGCTCACGGAGTCTGGTGCAGCTGGCGCCGATTCCGGGCGACTGGACCGGTGCTTCTGGGTATCGAGCGGTCGCAGGCCTCCTGGAGTCGGGCGTGGACGCTGTGTTCGCGGCCAACGACGGGATCGCTCTCGGAGTCATCTATGGGCTCGCGGAGCGAGGGGTGCGGGTGCCCGAAGATGTTGCCGTGATTGGTTTCGACGACCTGCCAGACGCAGCCTACTACCGGCCGTCGCTGTCAACGATCCGGCAAGATTTCAGGGCGGTGGGGCAGCGCACCATCCGGGAACTGGTCCGAGCCATGAACCACCAGCCGGCCCGTGATCACCTGGTGGAGCCGGAGCTGGTCGTGCGGCATAGCACGGTGGGATCGACGACAAACCAGGCAACCTTCGTCCCCGACGGTGCCTGATCGATAGGCCTGCATAGAGTGCTTGACACATCCGATGTTAGCGCTATCCTTGCTATCGTCAATGCCGCATGGGTTTGATAGCTATATGAGTCCCACCCATGCTGAAGTGCAGCGCAGCACGGGAATGGAGGTTGGCATCAATGAAGGACAAGTCCGGGATGCCAATCGTCAAGACTATGGGCGTCACCAAGGCGTTCCATGGGGTGGTCGTCCTCGACGGTATTGATGTCGAACTTGAGCCTGGAACTGTCACGGCATTGCTCGGTGAAAACGGTGCTGGCAAATCAACTCTGCTGAAAATAATGGCCGGTGTTTATCAACCAGACCAAGGGCAGCTCTATATTCGTGGGAAACAAGTGACGCTACCGCATGTGCATGCAGCGCGGGATCTGGGTGTGGCTTTTGTTCACCAAGAGCTGCATCTGGTTCCCAACCGCACCGTGGCCCAGAATATCCTGCTGGGCTGGGAACCGGTCAGGCTTCGCGGGACCGGACTGGTGAATCAGGCCACCTGCCGCGAGATCGCCCGAACTGCGCTGGCACTCGTGGGTGCTGCGGGGGTAGATGTGGACGCGAAGGTCCACGCTCTGTCTCCAGCGCAGCAGCAGCTGGTGGAGATCGCCAAGGCCCTGGCCTGGCCAGAGGTCCAGGTACTGCTCCTCGATGAGCCCACCAGTTCTCTGCCCCAGGAGCAATCCCAGAACATCCTCAGCCTGATCGAGTCCCTGCGGGATCGGGGCCTGTCCATCGTGCTCACCACCCACAAGCTCAGCGAAGCCTTTGCTGTGGCCGACCGGATTGTGGTGATGCGAGACGGGCGCTTGATGCAAGCCGTCGACCCTCAGGATGCAACCGTCACCCGCGAGCAGGTCGTGGAGTGGATGGTGGGCCGGCCCATGAACGCGTTATTCCCAGCTGCGCGCACGGGGTTCGGGGATCCGGTCTTGGAGGTGCGCGGGCTTACCGGTGGCATGGTGCACGACGTCAATTTCAGCCTCCGACAGGGGGAGGTGCTGGGGGTTGGTGGACTGGTAGGTGCCGGGCGGACAGAAATGGCTCGATTGCTGTTCCAGACCGACCCGGTGGACAATGGAACTATAAGCATTCGCGGAAAAACCCTCTCGGGCGGGCATCCGCATCAGGCGATTCAGGCGGGCATTGCGCTGGTCCCCGAAGATCGCAAGGAGCAGGGGCTCGTTCAGATCCAAACCGTCATGTTCAATATGTCTTTGGCCAGTCTGGACATCAGGTCGACCTGGTTGCAACTCAAGCTTGGCGAGATTCGATCCGCGGTGAAGAGCATGATTGATTCGCTGCATATCAAGACCACTGGACCACAGCAGAGCGTCAACAACCTTAGCGGAGGAAACCAGCAGAAAGTCGTCCTGGGAAAATGGCTGACCCGGACACCGGGCATCCTGATTCTCGATGAGCCCACCCGAGGAGTTGACGTGGGCGCCCGGGCCGAAATATACGATCAGATCGATGCGATCGCCCGCGATGGCGTCGGCATCATTCTTATTTCTTCTGACATGGAGGAGTTGATCGGAATGAGCGATCGCGTCCTGGTGATGTCAGGCGGAACCATGGTCGGTGAACTGAAGGAAGATGAGATAGCGCCGAGCGCGATACTCGCATTGGCCAGTGAAGGGATCAAGGTCTGAACCATGAGCTCCGGGTCGCCCCCCCAAAGCCGGACTAGCCAAGCACGCACGGCGCACGGCCCTGGCCCGTGGGTGCATGCACTCCTGGCCCGGCCGGAGGCAGGCGCAGCCGGGGTCCTGGTGCTCCTGGTGATCGCCCTGTCCTTCCTCTCACCCCAGTTCCTCACCGCCGGAAACCTGATGCTGGTTGCCCGGAGCTTCTCGTTCACTGCCATTGCCGCACTGGGGGCGTGTCTGGTCATTCTCACCAGCGGTATTGACCTCTCGGTGGGCTCGGTCATGGGTCTGGCTGGGGTGAGTGCCGGGCTCCTGGCCGCGTCCACCGGGAATACAGCGCTCGGAATCGTGGTGGGGCTGGCCTTGGCAGCCGTCGTCGGCCTGCTCAATGGCTTCCTATCCGCCTTCGTTGGGCTGGCGCCGTTCATGGTCACCCTCGGAATGCTGAGCGTTGTCCGCGGCAGCATCGTGGGCATCACCGGTGGAATGCCGGTCCAGGGGTTCACCGAGCCGCTGTTGTTTCTGGGGCAGGGATACTGGCTCGGCGTGCCGGTACCGGTGTGGATCATGATCGTGCTGGCGGTTCTGATGGCCTGGGTGCTGCGGAGCACCAAGCTGGGCTGGTATATCTACTCCATCGGCGGCAACGAGGAGGCCTCCCGCCTCTCGGGCGTGCGGGTGGTTCGGGTCAAGATTGCGGTTTTCACCCTGGCCGGGCTCCTGGCGGGTGTCGGTGGGATCCTGATGACGTCCCGGCTGGGGGTAGGCGAGTCCACCGCCGGAGTCGGCTATGAGCTCGATGTGATCGCCGCGGCTGTCATCGGGGGTACCAGCCTCGCCGGCGGCAAGGGCAACATCGTCGGCGTGATTTGGGGGGCCGCCCTGATGGGCGTGGTCCGCAACGGGCTGGTGCTGCTCGGGGTCACCGCCTATTGGCAGCAGATAACCGTGGGCGCCTTCATCGTTCTCGCAGTGTTGATCGACCGCCTGCGAGGAGGCCGTACCTGACAGCCCTCCGTCGATGCAGCCGCGTTACCGACCTAAAGATCCTGACCACCCCGAATAATTGACAGGAAAGGTACCTAATATGCGTTCGAAGAAGCACGCCATAGTCATGGCGGGAATCGGCAGCGTGACGCTCGCGTTGGCAGCATGTTCCGGAACGCCACAAGGGAGCTCAATCGGCGATCCTGATCAAGATTCCTTCACCTATGTGGCTATCTCCAAGTCGCTCAACAATCCAGCATTCACAGTGGCGGAAACTGGTGCCCAAGCGCGGGCCCAGGAATTGGGTAACGTCACCATTGAGTGGGTGGCGCCGGCCGATGCAGACCCCGCGAAAGAAGCGCAGATGATTGAGGGATATGTACAGCGGGGTGTCGATGGTCTGTTGATTAATTCGCTCGGTCCATCGGTCTGCTCGGCGGTTGACCAGGCCGTGGCCGCGGGTATCCCTGTCGTCATGTGGGACTCAGACTGTCCAGACAGTACCCGAACCGCCTATGTGGGATCGGACAACTACAAGGGTGGGCTCAAGGCCGCCGAACTGTATGCCGCCGCCACCGCCGATCAAGGGCATCAGAAGATAGCCATTCTCACCGGGGTTCCCGGATCTTTCAATCTGGGCGAGCGGGATCGCGGCTTTATTGACGGGTTGGACGAGGCCGGCCTGGACTATGAGATCGCAACCACGGTGCCCGGCCATGATGATCTGACGAAGTCTGTGGATGCTGTGGAATCAACACTGCAAGGCGATCCCTCCATCAATGGATTCTACTTTGACGGGCCCTGGCCACTCCTGGTCGAGCAGGCCGCCCTGCCAGTGATGATCGAGCGGGTCAAGGCCGGTGAGCTCACGGTGGTGGGCTTCGACACCCTGGAAGCAACGCTCTCCTACGCCGAAGATGAACTGGTGGTTGGCCTCGTGGGGCAGAAGTACTACGGCTGGGGCTATCAAGGAGTCACGGTGATCCACGAAATTGTGGCCAATGGTGCCACGTACCCAGAAATCATCGACACCGGTCTGGATATTGTTACCCCTGATGGTGAAGGCGACATGTTCACGCCCCAGGAGATGGCCGCCATGTGGGAGAGTGAGGAATTCGATGAAACTCCCCTCATGCCTGAAGACGTGGCATAAATATACAAGGGAGGTGACCCATAGTGAAAGCCGTCGTCTTTGAACAAGCACACACTATCGCTGTCAAGGAGGTGCCCGACCCGGTTCCGGAGGGTGACCAGGTGTTGCTGAGACCGGTGCTTACCGGAATCTGCGGAACGGACAAGCATCTGCTGGCCGGTGGATTCATGGCCGAGTATCCGCTCATCCCGGGGCATGAGATAATTGCTGAAGTGCTGCAGACGCATCCGGATTCAGATTTGCGGGTAGGGATGACAGTCGCGGTGGACAATACAGAAGTATGCGGCGCCTGTCAGTATTGCCGACGGGGCGAACTGCTGTACTGCGAAAACTTGTACTCTCGGGGGTGTAATGCGCCCGGAGGGTTTGCAGAACTCTTGGTGGCTCCCTGGTACAAATGTTTCGATATCGGAGCTCTCACCCCGACCGAAGCAGCACTTACCGAGCCGCTGGCGTGCGCGATTCATGGCATGGACGTCATAGATCTCAAGGCTGGATCAGATGTGCTCTTGTTCGGTGCTGGGCCCACGGGGTTGCTGCTTGCGCAGCTGCTGCGGGAGGCCGGCGCCTGGCGGGTGACGATGGCTGCGCCCACGCAGCGCAAGCTGGATCTGGCGCTCGTGCTGGGTGTAGACCAGGTGGTTCAGATTGATCGGGAAGATCCGGCAGCAGCCATCGAGGGCCTCAGGGGGCTGGCACCCGGAGGGTTCGATGTCGTGGTGGATGCCACCGGGTCGCCAGCCATCCTGACCGAATGCCCGGCACTCACCAGAATCGGTGGAACGGTAGTGGTGTATGGGGTCGCGGATGAGGACGCGCGGGTGCCATTCTCGCCGTACGACATCTTTGAGCGTGAACTGAGAATCCAGGGTTCCTTTGCGCAGATAAACTGCTTCGATAGGGCACTGATGGCGCTCACCACCGGTCGGGTGCGGACCGACGGCCTGATTACGGACAGGTTCGGCCTCGACGATTTCGAGAAGGCCCTCGAGGTTATGCGGGATTCGAACTCGATCAAGGTGGTGATTGATCCTCACGGTGCGGGTGGAGCGCGCGCGTCAGCTGGCAGCTCTCGGTGGCACTGATCCTGAGGCACCTGCAGCCCCACGTCAGCGCGGCGAGCCCACCCAGCCCGGCGAGCAGCCCCGCCACGACGGTCAGGACGAGCAGCGCGGCCAGGCGGCGGGTACGCATCAGTGCGGCACCCCGGAGGGCCAGGGTGAGGTCGATCATGCCAGCCTTCCCTCGGTCACCGACAGGCGACGGGTCGCGATGTGCTCGACCCGCTGGTCGTGCGAGGCGATGATCACAGCCGCACCCTCCGTTGCTGCTTGGGCGAGCCTGCCGAGGATTGCCGAAGCATTGTGCCCATCGAGACCTGAGACCGGTTCATCGGCCAACACCAGCCCCGGCTTGTTCACCAGCGCGCGCAGCGCGGCGATCCGCTGCTGTTGACCGCCGGAGAGTAGCTTGGCACGGTCACCCAATGCTCTCCTAGCCAGAAAGACGCCAGCGCCCCAGCGAAGGTCTCGAGATTGTCGGTGAGCGCGGCCACGCGGAGGTTCTCGACGGAGGTAAGTTCGGGTAGCAAGCGATGTGACTGAAACACCATCCCGATGCGCCGGACGCGCAGTCGGGTGCGTTCCGGATCGCTCAACGCCGTGGTGTCCCTGCCATCCACCCGCACGGTGCCTTCCGTCGGCTGGGTCAGCAGCCCGCACAGATTGATCAGGGTGCTCTTTCCGGCACCAGAGGCGCCGTCGAGATGCACGATCTCGCCGCTGGCGACGGTGAAGGTGGCGTCATGGATGACCTCGCGCTCCCCGCGGCCGTCGGGTAAGCCTTCCGGACCCCCGTTAACTCGATTGTGTTCACCTGTGGTGCATTGGCAACGTCCTGTGTGCCCACAAGCTCGCTACGAGCCTTCGCGATCTCCTTGGAGAACTCGTCAATTTTGGTGCCTGATAGCTTCAGGATCGCCAATCCTTGTAGGCGCTTCGTCTGGTTCTCCGCGGTGGGTATCTCGGCCCGAAGATCACTCGCCAGTCTATCGAGCACATCGGGTTCCAAGAGACCGGTGATGTTCGGGTAGAGCAGGTGGGCGATGGTGAAAGTTGTGGCCACCGATCCTAAAGGATGCGCTGATCAATCATGCCCTGGCTGTGGCGCACCGGATCGGGCGATCCGCTTCCCCCACAGCTGGCGATGGACGTCCAGTACACCCACCCAATGTGGGGTTGCGGTTCATCCCGCCCGGGACATTCTCGCACAGGACAGCATTAATCAGCGCATCCCAAAGCGATGGGTTGCGGCAGGACGAATCCCTGTTCATCAGCCCCAGCGAGGCATCGCTCCCGAGCCTCGGCCCCGGATCGGTCCTGCTTCATAAGGGATAACGCATTGATCGCTGCCATGGCTTCCACGGTGCAGTTTGGCACGTCAAGCTCTGGGGTCAGGATCGTGGCGAGGCGTGTGATCTCATCGTCAGCCTCGGGCCGCGTCATAGCCACGTAGCCCAGTGCTTCGCGCATCCCGAGTGACATCCAGATCGACCTCGTCAGGGATCGGTCGCGGTGTTGACAGGCCGAGCATGTCGATCGCCACTGCGGTTTGATACAAGTCGGGCCGCGCTGAGTTTGCGGCCTCAGGGGCTCGCACCAGCCCCCTGAGTAGACGTGGATTCTTCATTGATTCGCCTCGTTTTGATTAGGGGGATGTGTCGTCGGCCGTAGCGGAGGAAGCACCGCGCCGCTAGTCGAAATGCCCGTGACGGTCCCTGGTGCTCTAGCGCGCTCTCAACGTCGGGTGGAGAGACTTTCGGCCGCACCCGTTCCGGGGCTAGCAATGCTGCTACCGCGCTGCAGGCACTGCGTCACCGATCCCGTTGGGACGCACCACCGACTTGATCGCCTGTGGGTCCTGCTGCCCAGCAAGCAGAGCATCGGCGGCGTGGTCGAGGTCGAAGTAGCCGGTCACCAGGCGATCCAGGTCAACTGCTCCGCTCATTATCAGGGAAATCGCCTCCGGCCATGTATTCGCGTATCGGAAAACCCCGGTGATGCTGAGCTCACGGTTCTGAATGGCCGAAACTGGGAGCGAGATCTCATCCCCGCCCATGCCTATCAGTACCGCCCGACCGGCTGGGGCCAGCGCCCGGATGGCCTCACCCACCACCTCGGGAACCCCAGAGCACTCCAGCACGACTGTGGGGGCGCTGCTCAGCTGGGCTGTGAGGGGCTCGGCACCTACATTGATAGGGATGCCGCCGAGTTCGGCAGCGGCCGCCAGCCGATGTTCGTTGACGTCGGACACATAGACAGTGCCCGCACCGCGGGCCCGGGCCACCTGAAGATTGACCAGCCCTATCGGTCCGGCGCCGGTGATCAGCACGGTGGCCGATGGATCGACGGCCGCCTTGCGATTGGCCCAGATGCCTACCGAGAGCGGCTCGATCAGCGCGGCCGCATCGTCACTCACCGCATCGGGGACTGGGTAGACGAACGCGCTGTGGGCCAGCACCAGTTCTGCAAAGGCGCCATCGAAGGGCGGAGTGGCGTAGAACTCCACCTGTGGGCACAGGTTGTATCGTCCGGCGCGGCACTCAGCACAGGTGAAATCCGGAACACCTGGTTCTATGGCGACCCGCTGCCCCGGCTGCACACGGGTCACGTTCGCGCCGACTGCCTCGATCGTTCCGGCGGCCTCGTGGCCGAGAATCATCGGATCCTTCACCACGAAGTCGCCGATCCGGCCGTGCTGGTAGTAGTGCACGTCCGATCCGCAGATGCCCACCGAACTGACCCGGACAAGTACCTGATCGGGCCCCGGGACCGGAGTGGGGCGGTCCTCGACCACGATGGTCTCCGGTTGGGTGAGTACGGCTGCTCTCATAGGGGTCTCCTTTCGTACTGCTGTGTAGACGGGGTGGTGCTATTCCCCGGTGACCGCACCGAGGGACAGGCCGGTGACGAGGTAGCGGCGTACTGACAGTCCGGCAATCAGCATGGGGGTGGCGACAATCACGGCCAGGGCGGACAACAGCCCCCAGTCGATCCCGGTTTGGGTGACCAGCGCTCCGGCGGTCATCGGCAGAGTTTGGGATCCCGGCCCCCCCAGGGCTGAGGAGAAGGCGTAGTCATTCCAGCTGAAGACCGCGCACAGCACCGCAGTGGTAACCACCCCGGGGATGACCGTGGGGAGTGAGATTGACCAGAAGGTGCGGAACTTACTAGCCCCGTCCATGAAGGCCGCCTCTTCAATCGAGTGCGGCACCTTCTGGAAGAACGCCGTCATCAGCCAGATCGCGAACGGCAGGTTGAAGGTGAGGTGCGCCAGAATCAGCCCGGGCAGTGTGTTCACCAGCCCGGCGGTTCGGAACATCAGGAACAGCGGCAGGATCACCGCCGGGATCGGTGCCATCCGGGTGGAGATTATCCACATGGACAGGCCCGGTTTGCGCTGGGAGCGCCAGTGGGTGAGCCCGTAGCCGGCCGCTGCACCCAGGGCCACGGCGATTACGGTGGAGGTTCCGGTAACGATCAGGCTATTGCTGAGATAGGTGCCCACATTGTTCCCGCCGCTGAACAGGTTGGCATAGTTGGTCAGCGTCGGTGTGAACAAGAACACCGGTTCATCGGAACGGATGTCCGGGCCAGACTTGAACGAGGTGAGCAGGAGCCACAAGATGGGCAGGCCGGACCAGACCAGGACGATGGCGGCGACCACTATCAGGGCGATCCGGCCGAGGATGGAGGTGTTGTTCATGACTGCTCCTCAGGCCCGGTCCCGGACTGCTCCCTATCGGCGAAGACCCGGACGAACAGGTTTGCCAGCAGGATCGAGAACGCCAGCATGGTCAGACCCAGGACGGCGGCGTTGCCCATCTGGCCGTCGAATCGGAAGGCGAACTCATAGAGCTTCAGGGGCACGATCTTGGTGGAATCGGCGGGCCCGCCATTGGTGGTGGCGGTGACGATGTCGTAGTAGCGAATCGCATCCATGGAACGGATAAGCAGGGCCACCAGAATGATGGACTTCATCTGCGGGATGATGATGCTGACCAGGCGCCGGAAGAAACCAGCCCCATCCACTGCGGCGGCCTCGAGTGTTGATTCCGGCACCGAGGTGAGTCCGGCCAGCATGATCAACGCGATCAGCGGAGTCCACTCCCAGGCATCCATCAAGATCAGGGTCGGGAAGGCTGTTGCCGGGTTGGCGAAGACGTCTCCGCCCATCCCGAGGGTCTCCAGAATCTGCGCGTAGAGCCCGATGGTCGAATCCATGAGAAACCGGCCCATCAAGCCAACTATCACCGGAGCGAAGAACATAGGCATTATCACCACCGCGAGCACCACGGAGCGACCGCGGGTGACTGCGTGCAGCACCAGCGCAATGATGAACCCCAGGATGAACTCGACCGCCACGATGCTGGTGAAGTAGATAAGTGAGCGGCCCCAGGCCGCCCAGACGGTGGTGTCGCTCAGGACGTCAATCCAGTTGGCCAGGCCGGCGAACTCCAGCCGGACACCGCCGAGCGTTTTCACCTCGGAGAAGCTCATCACTATCAGTGTGATGAAGGGGACGATGGACAGGAGTGCGAGCAAGATCAGAGCCGGCGCCATCATGGTGAGTTCGAAGCCCTGAGTCTGCCGGCTGCCTTGGCGAGTTACCGCGGAGCCGCCGGCGCGGCTCCGCGGGGTCGGGGTGACAGTACTCACTACTCCATGACTTCCGTCATCTGTTCCTGCATCGCGTTCATGGTGTCCTCGGGGCTCACATCCTGGGTGATCATCTTGGACAGTTCGGTGAAGATCACGGTGTTCAACTCCACCCACTGCGGCAGCTTGGGCCGCAGGCCGATGTTCTCTGTTTCCCAAGCCGCCAGCACGGCCGGAGCAGTCTTGATGTTGGGGTACTTCGACGGGCTCTTGTTCACCTCGTCCATTATCTGCGGATCTTCATACAGCGAGGTGCGCGTCGGCGTGCCGCCGCCCACATCGGAACCGAGCCCCATTATCTGGGTCTCCGGAGATGTGGCCCAGTTGACGAACAGCCAGGCTGCACCTAGTTCGGCCCCGCTGGCGTTGGCGTTGATCCCGATCCCGGTGCCACCAAAGTTGTTGGCGCGACGGGCCGGGCCCTTGGGAACCAGCGCGTAGCCGACCTGATCGGGGAGTGCCTCTTCCTCACCGGCGGCGAACTCGTGCCAGTTCACCGCCATTGCCACCTCGCCGGAGCTGAATGCGTCGCCGAGGCCTGTCCAGTCCCATCCGGTGGAGGAGGGGTGTGCCACGCTCAGCAGCTTCTTGTAGAAGGTGGCGGCTGCTATGGCCTCGGGGGTGTTGACGGTGACCGCCCCGGGATCGGGGTCACCGAGAACGCCCAAGTCTTGGCCCTTCTCGAAGTAGTCCCCACCATAGGCCCACAGCACGTTGGAGAAGTCAGCCTGCAGGGAGTCATGCTGCTTGGCCTGAACGCCAATGCCTGCGGTGACCTCATCCACGTTCTCGTTGAACCAAACGCCGACCTCGTAGTACTGCTCCCACGTCATGGCGTCGGAGGGCACCGGATCGAAACCGAGGTCGGCCTGCATCTGTTCGCCATACTTCTCGAAAAGATCCTTGCGATAGTGCAGGATCAGGGTGGGGGCGTCATAGGGCAGCGCGTACAACTTCTCTTCATCCAGATAGCGGCCGGTGGCCTGCAGCTGGGCGGGAATGAAGTCCTCCAGCCCGCCTTCGACGGCGGGGTACTGGTCGTCATTCACCAGCGAGGTCAGGTCAAGCAGGCCGTCGGATAGCGGGGCCAGCACCTGGTGGGGATCTGCGTAGATCACCTGGTATTGGCTGGTGCCGGCGGACATATCGAGCTTCACGTTCTCGACGACCTTGTCCAGCTCCATCTGCTGCACGTTGACGGTGATGCCGGTTAGGTCTTCGAAGGGCTTGAGGTTGGCGGCGATGGCGGCTGAGGGCGCCGTGTTCTCCGAAATGAAGTTGATTGCGGTGCCCTCAAACTGGCGCCAGGGGTCGTCGCTCGCAGTGCCAGCCGGGTTGGGGCTAGAGCCGGAGCAGCCGGTCAGGGCGAGCGCGGCGCTGGCTAGCACGGCGCCCGCGGTCATGAGCCGCGGTTTGCGCCGAGCAGAATGCGAATGCCGAGGGGTGGGGGTCATGTCATCTCCTTTGACGGATCAACGTCCGGGGGCGGACAAAGTTGACGAGCAGGAACACTAATCCAAGGACTCAGGATTGGTCAACAACGTTTGTTGAATTGTTATGGAGGGCGTCTCAGGGGCATCTTTGCCTGAGCATATGCTCACGTATCAGCTGGGTCTCTCGGGAAAACAGGGAGCAACGTCAACGATGTCCAGCTCGATATTCAGCGAGATGTTCCCACTCGTTCGAGCACGATGATCACTTAAAAGTGATGCTCGGCTACGACTCACCTACGGGGGTGGCTGTGACAGACGAGAATCAATCGGCAACGAATATGACTGTCGTGGACGCCCCCTACCTCGATGATCCAGACCTGACCGCTGACTGCTCGACCCAGCGGGATGGATGCTGGTCACTATCCCCAGATATGGGGGGATCGGCTCAGCCTCCCGGGGGCGCCGGATCAACCAACTGAGTGATCTGGGCCTGGTCAACCCCGGTCCACCGGGATGGTTGACAGCGACGAGACCATTCACTAATCTCCTTTTCCTAAACTGGGTTTCTAGATCTGAACCTATGAAACACCCCCAGTCATCGCACAGTCGCGACCTAGGAGGCGCGGCCTAGGAGGACTTTCATGGAGCACAACCCCTTCTCCCTCGCGGGCACGGTCACCCTGGTGACCGGCGGACGCCAAGGCATCGGAAAGGTGGTCGCCCAACAGTTGGCGGCCAGTGGATCCGATGTCGTGATCGTGGACATCGCTGACGGCGCCCAGGTGGCTGCAGAGATCGCCGAACGGACCGGGGTGAGGACGCTGAGTCTGCAGTGCGACGTCACCCAACCTGCTGAGGTCGAACGCACGATGGCTACGGCGGTTTCCGAATTTGGAAAGATCGACAGCCTCTTCAATAATGCTGGGATCGTCGTGCACAAGCCCGCTCTGGATGTCGAACCTGAAGAGTTCACCCGGGTGATCGATGTCGACCTCAACGGCGTGTTCTTCATGGCCCAGGCGTTCGCCCGTCAGTTGGTCCAAAATAGGCGTCAGGGAAGCATAGTCAATACCGCATCCATGTCTGGATCTATAGTCAATATCCCCCAAGCCCAGGCATCGTACAATGCCGCGAAGGCGGCCGTGATTCATCTGACCAAGTCGCTCGCAGTGGAGTGGGCTGAGCACGGTATTCGAGTGAACTGCATTAGTCCGGGTTACATCATGACCGAAATGACCGGCACCGTCCGGGAAGACTGGCGCAAGACCTGGACCGACATGATTCCGTTCAAGCGGCTGGGCACCCCTGAGGAGCTCGCCGGAGGCGTGATTTACCTGATGTCGAATGCTGCTAGCTACACCACCGGCGCCGATCTCGTCATCGACGGCGGCTTCACCCTGCCCTGAGCGAAGGCCACTCAAACCACGTCAGCGATACCCCCGACGGACCAGCCTCGGCTGGATGCAACGACGCAACCCCTAGGAGAGAACTGTGTTCAAGAAAGCCAGCGCCCTACTGATAGGCGCCCTGATGGTGGCCAGCCTGGCTGCCTGCGCCAGTGAAAGCCCCGGTACCAGCGGCACCGCTGGTGGGGGAGGTTCCGGCTCCCAAGAGATCTGGTACTCCACCAAGAACTCGACTGAACTCGTGCATGTGGCCATGGCCAACGGGGTGGTTGATGCTGCCACGATGCTGGGCTTCTCCGGTGATGTCGCGGTGGCGGAGGCGGATGCAGCCAAGCAGAACGACCAGTTGAACAACCTGGTGCAGAACATTAGACCGGCTGCCATCGTCGTCAATCCCTATGACTCCGACAGCGTCTCGGACGTTCTCGGCCGGGCCAATGATGCCGAGATCCCGGTGGCGGTCATCGACAACACCGCCAACAATGCCGAGGTCGATGTTGCCGTGCTGTTCGACTCGGTGGCCTCGGGCGAACTGGCTGGACAGGAGGCGGTGCGGCTGCTGACCGAGAAGTACGGTGAACCGAAGGGAACCGTGGTTAATCTCTACGGCGAGGTGGTGTCCCAGGTGTTCAAGGATCGCTCGGCTGGGTTCGAGAAGGTCATCAAGGAGAATCCAGATATCGAGCTGATCTCGGTGCTCGGGGCACCCGAGTCGGATGTGGCCACCAGCGCGCTCAACAACGTGATCGCCGACGCCAAGGCCAGTGGTAAGACAATCGACCTGGTTAATACGCCCACCGATACCGCCACCCTGGGGGCCATTGAGGCGCTCAAGACCAATGGGATGTGGCATACAACTGACAGTGAGGATCATGTCGCCGTGATCTCCCATGATGGCCTCGGGGACATTCTCACCCTGGTCAAAGAGGGATACGTCGATGTTGAGATCGTCGTCGACATTCTGGGCGTCGGCGGAATCGCCACGGAGGTCCTGGCGGCCTATCCACTCAAGGGGGAGGCGGTTCCCACCAGCGGCACGTTCACCCCCAAGGGTGAGTATCTGAACACCGAGGTGACCTTCTCCAGCGGGCCAACCGGAGCCACGGTCATGTTGCCGCCGATAGCGGCCACCCAGACCGAGGTGGACAACCCGCTGATCTGGGGCAACGTCGGCGAATAGGGACGCGCGGGGTGGACGCCGCGTGCGCGCGGCGACACCCAGAAAGGCAGTCTTGTCATGACGGAACCACCTCTGCTGCGGGTTCAGAATGTCTCCAAGGAGTTCGGAGCGACTCGGGCGCTGAGCGATGTCAGCCTGGACGTCAAGCCCGGTGAGATCCACTCTCTCCTAGGCCGCAATGGCGCCGGTAAGTCCACACTGGTGAACATCATTGCTGGGATTTACCCGCCCACCCAGGGCCGAGTTGAGTTTGAGGGCCGCGATATCCGACAGCTGAACATCTTCGCGCGGCAAGAGCTTGGCATCCGGTTGGTGCCGCAGCATGAGAACTCCTTCCCGGATCTCTCGGTGGCGGAGAACATCTTTGCCGGCGTGCTGCCCCTGCGATCTGGACTGGTGACGTGGCGCACCATCAACGCGGTGGCTGCCGATGAGCTAGCTGCCTACGGCCTGAGCGTCGATCCGCAGACACCGGTGCGCGAACTGAGCTCTATCGATGCCCGCAAGCTCAATATCATTCGGGCGATGCACAGCGGGGCCAAGCTGGTCATTCTGGACGAGCCCACGACCGCCCTCACCAACCGGGAACGAGCGGAGCTGTTCAGCTTTGTCCGGGAGCTCAAGGCGCAGGGGACGGCCTTCATTTTCATCTCGCACTACCTGGGTGAGGTGATTGAACTGTCCGATGCGATCACCGTGCTCCGGGATGGCCTGATGTTCGCGGTGGATGAGGTTGGGCAGGCCTCCGAGGGCGAATTGGCTCAACTGGTTGCCGGGGAGGCCGTGGAACTGACCCAGCGAACCCCGACGGTCGAAGCCGCGGCAGCGTCGGCCTTCTTGTCGGCCAGGAGTCTCCAGGGGACGCATCTGCACAATGTCAGCATCGATGTTCGCCGGGGCGAGGTGCTCGGGATAGTCGGCTTCCCCGGCTCGGGTGCCCGGGAGTTCTGCCGGGCCATCTTCGGTATCGAGGCGCTCCACTCGGGCAGTGTCTTGTTGGATGGGGTGGAGGTGACCCCGGCCAGCCCCAAGGACGCGCTTCGGCATGGCATTGCCTACATCTCCTTCGACAGACATCGCGAGGGGCTCCTCCCCAATTTCGATGTGAACGAGAACATTGCTATCAGCAGTCAGGCCGGGAAGCTCCGGCTGCCCTTCGGCTTTATCAACCTGGCACGGGCCCGTCAGGAGGCCAATAAATACCGAGAGAGCCTCAAAATCAAATGCGAATCGGTCGATGCTCTCATTGGCAGCCTGTCGGGAGGCAACCAGCAAAAGGTCATTGTGAGCAGGCTTCTGGATACCGATCCGCGGGTTCTCATCCTCGATGAACCTACAGTAGGCATTGACATCAAGAGCCGGGAGGAGATTATCTCGGCCATCTTGGACCTGACTCTGCAGGGGATGAGTGTCCTGTACCTGACTAACGACTATGACGAGCTGCTGCGGGTGGCTGACCGGCTCGTCTTCTTCAGGGAGGGAGCCATGGTGGCCATTCTTGAGAATGATGGAATCACCATCGACAAGCTCACCGAGATTCGCGATCAGGAAAAGACATCAGCATGACATCTCAATCGTCAATGGTCGGCAGAAAGATCCTCGACTTCAGCATGAATCAGGCAGTGTGGATCCTGCTGGTTCTCTCCATCCTGATCATGGGGATATTTCGACCCTCGTTCTACTCCTTCGGGATCTTGTCCAATATTTTGGTGCAAGCCACTGTGCTGGGTCTGTTGGCGATCGCTATCTCGGTGATCATCCTGCTGGGCGATATCAACCTGGCGACGGTGGGAACCGCAGGATTCTCCGCACTCATGGGGGTGCTGGCGATGAACGCGGGTCTACCGGTGGTGCTCTCGATCCTACTGATCTTCGTCGTTGGATCGCTGATCGGGCTGATCAATGGGCTGATAGTTACCAAGCTGCGAGCCAATGCATTAATCGCGACCCTGGCGATGAACATGGTTCTGCAAGGCGGACTGCTGGCCATCACGGGCGGTGCCACGATCTCCCAACTGCCGGACTCGTTCAAGTTCGTCAGCCAGGGACAGGTCGGCATCTTCCCGGTGTTGCCGCTGGTCCTGATCCTCGCCTTCGGTGCCTTTCATGTGATCTGGACCCGGACCCGCTTCGGCCGAGCCTTGTTCGCCGTGGGTGGGAACCCACGGGGGGCCTACATCGCTGGTATCAATGTCGACAGCACGAAGATCTGGGCCTATGTCGTGTCCGGGCTGCTGTCTGGGATAGCCGGGTGGCTGCTAGCGGGCTACATGGGTGCGGTGACCTCGTCGTTCGGTACGACCTATGAGATGCAGGTGATCGCGGCGGCAGTCATCGGCGGAGTGAGCCTGACTGGCGGCAAAGGCAGCATGCTGGGAGTGCTGGCCGGAACCCTGCTACTGACGGTGATTCAGGTGGGATTGGCGATTCTCGGAATCGAGTCCACGCTGATTACCTTGGCCGGTGGGCTCATGATCTTCGTGGCTGTGCTGATTGACGCCTTGCGCAATCTCTATAACGCCCGGCCTAGCCGGCTGGCGAGCCGAAAGCGCTGATGTCTACGTTGCCGGAGTAATCAGGATAGGGTGAGGCGACAGCCCCAGAAGGAAAGCCATAGACAGATCATGGAAGCGCGGTGAGCGTGGCAGTGGGGAGCGACGGCCTGAGGCAACAAACCAGACGCGCCATCTATGACCTGGTCGCGGAGCAGGAGCTGGCTACCAAGAACGAAATCGCGCATGCCCTTGAGTTGAGCCTGCCCACGGTCACCAAGTACCTCACCCATTTTCTCGATGAGGGGCTGCTCCAGCGCGGAGCTAAACGTCCCTCAGGAGTCAATGGCGGCCGCGCTCCGGTGGGCTACCGCTGTGTGCCGGACGGACGATTGGCAGTGGGGGTCGACATCACCGCCGAGGGTGCGACCACGCTCTTGGTCGATCTTCAGCGCACCGTGCGTGGGGTCCGACGCGCGGCGCGGCCCTTCGTCCATGCGGAGGAGTACTTCGCGTTCATTGGTGCCGAGGTCACGGCGCTGCTCCGGGATAACGATGTCGATCCGGCTCGCCTGCTGGGGGTGGGGGTGGCGATGCCCGGGCTCATCAGCCGCACCCGGCAGGTGGTGACCTACGGTCGGGTGCTGGACAATCGTGGGGTGTCTGCCACGGACTTCAGTCGGCATATCCCCTATCCCACCCGGATAGTCCATGATTCCGACGCCGCCGGGCTGGCCGAGTTCTGGCCAGACCAGAGTGTGCAGAACGCGTTCTATGTCAGCCTGTCGCGCAGCGTGGGCGGTTCGGTCTTGATTGGTGGCGAGGTCTATTTGGGCGATGGTGAGTTTGCCGGTGAGGTGGGCCATGTTGAACTCCACCCTGAGGGGGATCAATGCTATTGCGGAGAGCATGGCTGCATGGACGCGTACTGCAACGCTGGGGTGCTCAGCCGGCATACCGACGGTGTCCTCGCAGACTTCTTTCTCGGGCTTGATCGGGGCGACCCTGCCCTGGGCGAGGTCTGGAACCGCTACACCTCAGACCTCGCCCGGGCCATTGTCGATATTCGGTTGATGTTCGGCGGGACCGTCATTCTGGGCGGCGATGTCGGGGCCTACCTGCACCAACGCATGGAACCCATCTGGCAGAGGGTCGCCGACCTGCACTTCCTCACCCGGGCGCCCGCAGAGTTCCTGATGGCCTGCACCAACACCAATGAGCCGATAGCCACCGGTGCTGCACTGGAATTCGTGCGGGCCTTCCACGCCGAATTGAGGTCCACCTGAGTCGGCCGGGACGACCCACGCTGAGTCCCCCCGGTCTATAATTCTGACTTCCCGGCTACTTGCGTTCGTAATTTTTGAACATGTGGATGCCGTCCAGGTTGCGGCTCCGGTTGGTATTGAAGTAGAGGTGCTTGCCGCTGAAACCTACCCCCTCAATTTCAAATTGTTTATAGTTCCGAGAGGTGATCCGGAAGGATAGCTTTGGATCCGGGGTCCGGGTACCGCGGGTGTGCGGGGTCACATTGCGATAAACCAGCACGATGCTGACATTTTTCCGAGTCATCGGATAGTAGAGAGTCTGGCGCCCAGCATCATAGTAGACACTCTGGTTATTGAAACCAGCCAGGTTCACTTCTTTCCCGTCCACCTTGGCGCCGGCAGTCTTCAGGCGAAAGGCCTTCGTAAGCTTGATGGTTGACTTACTTCTCAGAGAGTCGGATACCTCGGCGGTGTACGTGACAGATCCGTTCTTTGCTCCCGACCCACCCTTGCGACCACTCTTGAAGATAAATGTGACTTTGGATCCAACGACCTTCACCCGGTCAATGCCGGAAACCCCTTTGGGTTCGCCATTATAGCGCAATTTGTAAGATGCCACCTTGCGATAGCCATCGCCCTGCACGCGCAGCTTGATTAGTTGGTAGCCTCCTTTGCCCGCCATTGTCACTACAAAGAAATACCTTTTGCCATCAATCTTCGCAACCGTCATATCATTGGCGTGGTGTAGTTTCGTGATAAATTTTTTGTCGGTATTCAAATTGGTCATCTTCTGGGTTTTTTTACCGTCTTTGCTGATCCTGTAGATGACGGCACGTTTGTTGTTTTTATTTATCTTTATAGAGTAAAAGTAATTGGCAGTAGCAGCAAAGGCTTGGCTTGCGGTGGTTCCGTGGGTGTCTGGTGTGAGGGCGATAGTTTTGTATTTATTGTAGTAGGCGGCGTGTGCCGGTGGGCTGAATCCGAGGGTGAGGGTCAGTACGGCGGCGACGATGCTGACGAATAGTCGAGCGGGGCGCATAGTGAAACTCCTTCGTTTTGGCGAACGTAAGCGTGTGACTTCCCGGGGTCAAGTCGGAGTGCACTAAACCCAGTGTGGCTAGGGGTAATGAACCCCTATGCGGAGTTGCAGCTGGCGAGGGATGCGCTGATCAACGATGCCCTGACTGCGGCGCACAGGAACGGTCTCCTTCGGTCGTGGGAGTGTGCAAGGAGACGTGTGCATGTTCTGGAGGTCCTGATCGGATGATCTGATCGCGGTCCGGCTACGGGTAACGAATGCGAGACGGGGGCGAGTGTGGTCATCATGACCAGTATCGTGATCGCCGCAAGACCACAGATTAAGGAAAAGTATGAACCGAAATGACCTCCAGCCATCACCCCCTCGCCGGCGCCAGTTTGGCGCGTGCTTGCTCGTGTTGGTGGCGCTGGTCCTCGGCCTCACCACCGCCTGGTCCCGGCCCGTGTGGGCATCGGTATCGGAGTCGGCGAGCTACACCCGGATCTATAGCCCTAACGTGAACGCGAATGCCACACTCGATGCCTGCATCGATGCGACCGACCCCACCCTGAAGAAGCTGCAGTTGCGGTATGTGGGGGATGACTCTCCCTTCCTCAGGCTGACGACAGTGTTCAACCCTCGGCGGCTCAGCCGGCACACCCAGTCGCTGCAGACCTACGTAGCCAACTGGACCTGGGAGGGGGAGTACTCGATCCCGTCGCGGGCAACGAAGGTCCGGTCGGTGCTGACCTTCGACGACAACACCCGTGACATTGTCAACACCTCGCTCGATGACATCATGAGGTGCATGGATGAACCGAAGCCGACCGATCCCCCCACCGAACCGCCAACCACTGAACCCCCCACCACTGGCCCGCAGATCGCCCGGCTTACTCCTGGAACCAGTTGGGATTGGATAATCTCGGGGAAGCCTTCGACGGTGCATCTCGACGCTTCGGCCAACTCCAAGAAGATGATCGATGTCGACTTGGAGGACACCAGCGCCCAGACGATAGCAGCGTTCAAGCAGCGCGGCATCACGGTGGTGTGCTACTTCAGTGCTGGTTCCTATGAGGACTGGCGCTCGGATGCGGCCTCCATCCCGGCAGCAGCGCTGGGTAGGAGCAACGGCTGGCCTGGAGAACGCTGGTTGGACATCCGCAACCCAGCTGTCTTGGCAATCATGGAGAGCCGGATGGACATAGCCGCTGCCAAGGGCTGTCACGGGGTGGAGCCGGATAACGTCGATGGTTATACCAACCGCACGGGCTTCCCGCTGACGGCTGCCGATCAGCGGGCCTTCAACAAGGCCTTGGCGGCTGCTGCTCATGAGCGGGGGCTGGCGATTGGGCTGAAGAACGACATCGAGCAGGTGGCTGAACTCGAGCCCTACTTCGACTTCGCAGTCAATGAGCAGTGCAATCAATACAACGAGTGCGGGGTCTACTCGGCCTTCACCGACAATAACAAGGCCGTGTTCAACGCCGAGTATGACACCTCGAACCTGCGGTGCGGTGAGATGAACGCAGCCAATATCGACTCGGTGCTGTTCTCCATGGATCTCGACGGCAGCCGCTACCGGACCTGCCGCTGAACCACGCACCGGATGCGCCCAGGTTCTCATCCCTGGATGCACCGAGTCTGAGGGGTTAACCCTCGGGCCAACCTTGAGGGATTTGGGGTCACTGCTCGTCAGTGGCCCCAAATCTCGTTAGCCTGGTCGCAGTTCAACTCCCATTTCCCACATCAGGAGTTTCCATGAAAGCTGCAAGGATTCCCTTGCGCGTCCTCATAGCGACCTGTGCACTCATTCTTCCGGCGGCCCTCATGGTTCCTATCCCAGCGACCGCGGATTCGAACGCCGAGGTGACCACCGTCACCGAGCCCCTGGACGCTCTAGAGCGGGGGGTTGGCGACCTGGATCTGCCGGTCACCACCCCCGGTGCGCGGGTCCAGCTGGCCGAGGCCCCGCTTGCGGAGAGCGTCGGCGTAGCTGCGGTGACCATGCCCCCGGGTTCTGCCGATGCCGACATCTTTGTGCGGGAGGTGGTCGATGGAGTTCCGGGCGAATGGACCCAGATAGAACTCGATGCCGCGTCGGAGGAGGCCGCCGTAGCCGGTACCGAACCGGTGGTGGTCACTCGGGCATCCGCCGCTGAAGCCGCCTCGGTGCAGGTGGCTACTGTCTCGAACGAGCCGGTCAAGGCGACACTGTCGGTGTCAAGTGCGGAGGCTTCGAATGCGCCGCTGACCTACGCCAGAAATAGCCCGAAGATAATTGACCGGGCCTCGTGGAAGGCCGCACCGGCGAAGCACGACTACACCTATGCCAAGGTGACCGGCGCCATGATTCACCACACGGCCGGTGACAATACTTACAGCCAATCCGAGGTGCCTGCGATCCTGCGGGCGATTCAGGCCTACCATCAGGATCAGCGAGGCTGGAATGACATCGCTTACAACTATCTGGTGGACAAGTTCGGCCGGGTCTGGGAAGGCCGTGGCGGCGGAGTGGACCGGGCCGTTCAAGGTGCGCATGCCTATGGCCTGACCAATGCGCGGGTGCTGGGAATCTCGCTCATGGGCAACTTTGATACCGCCACCCCCAGCGCTGCGGTCCTGGATTCCACTGCCCACGTGATCGCCTGGAAGTTCCGGCACCACGGCGTGGATCCGGCGGTCAAGACCTACGGATCTGGCGGCTCCAAGGGGAAGAACACCACCCTGGATGCGATCTCCCTGCACCAACACGAATCCGCGACCGCCTGCCCGGGCAAGAACGTGGTGGCCAAGCTCTCGACCATCAAGTCCACGGTGGGCACGCTGCTGACGACGACCTACCCTGAACCAGGTTTGGCTGGATTCGACCCGGCGAACCTGGTCAGTGATCAGGCCTTCTTCAATAGCTCGGCGATGACCGAACGGGATATCCGCAACTTCATCGAAGGCAAGGGGCGGGCGTGCACCGATGCCCCAGACGGAACTCCGTGTCTGAGGAACTACCGGGTCACGACCCCCGCCAAGGCAGCCAACGCCTACTGCACCGGGGCCGTCAACGCGGTGACCAACAACTCCCCGTGGGGCATGATCGCGCAGATATCGAAGGCCTGCGGCGTGAATCCGCAGGTGTTGCTCACGTTGCTGCAGAAGGAACAAGGCCTGGTCTTGGGCTCGGGCAGCTACCTCAAGCCCAGCCGCTACGAGTCGGCGACGGGTGCCGGCTGTCCCGACGCAAAGGCTTGTGACGCCACTACGACCGGGCTCTTTCTGCAGTTGTACTCGGCAGCCGAACGCTTCCAGAAGTATCGGGCGCTGAGCAGCTACCGCTACCAGGTCGGGACCGAAACCATCGGCTACCACCCCAGCAAGCTCTGTGGTGCTGCCACGGTCACCATCGCCAATCAGGCCACCGCGGGGCTGTACAACTACACCCCGTTCGTGCCCAACCAGGCCGCTCTGGATGCCGGTGCTGGCGAGGGTGACGCCTGTTCGGCCTATGGCACCCGGAACTTCTATAGATATATGAAGCTGTGGTTCCCCGACTCCATGAATCGCTCAGCAGCGAAGCCGATCGCCCCGACGCCGCTCCGGGGTAGCACGCTGCTCGCCGTTCAGAAATCGGGGAGCTTCCGGCTGGCGGGCAAAGATCGCTACGAAACCGCCGCTGCTGTTTCTGCGCAGACCACACCGGCCTACCAGCGGACAGTGTTCCTGGCCTCAGGAACCAGCTTCCCCGATGCGCTGTCGGCCGGGACCGATGCCTCTGCGGCCGGGGCTCCGATCCTGCTATCGGCCAAGACGAGGCTCCCGGCGACGACCAAGAAGGAACTGGCGCGGATAAAACCAGCGGAGATCGTCGTGGTCGGCGGTACTGCTGTGCTCAACGACTCGGTGGTGAAGCAGGCCGCATCGGCGGCCGGCAACGCGAAGATCACCCGGGTTGCTGGGGACAATCGCTATGCCACTTCGGCGAAGCTGGCCGAGCGTGGAGCGGCCCCGACCACGATTTTCCTCACCTCGGGGGAGGCCTTTCCCGACGGTCTGGTCGCCGCTCCAGCAGCGATTGAACTGGGCAAGTCAAGGATTCTTCTGACCGCCAAGAAGTCCCTCCCCGCGCCGATTCGCTCGAGCCTGGCAGCTGTGAAACCGACCAAGGTCGTCGTCATCGGTGGAACTGGGGCCATCTGGGACACCGTGGTGCGAGATGTACGGAAGGCGGTGCCCGGCGTCACCGTGGAGCGCATCTCGGGCTCCACCAGGTATGAAACTGCCACCGCAGTGGCGAAGAAGTACTGGCCCGCTCAGACGCAGACAGTCTTCGTGGCTTCCGGCCTGAAGTTCCCGGATGCGCTGTCCGGTGCTCCTGCAGCGGGAGCGAGTCAGGCGCCGCTGCTGTTGTCGAAACCCACCTGCCATCCGGCGACCACGCGAAGCGAACTCACCCGCCTGGCCGCCAAGCACCAAGCCACCCTCGGCGGCTCCTCCAGTGTCTACCAGGGCACTGGGGTGTGCGGCTAGGGATGAAACGGCCGTGTGCGGGGGGCCCGGACGGGTAGCCTACGGGTTGGAGGAGGAACTATGACCCAGGCCCCCATCGGAACACCCCCCGCACCGGCTCCGCAACGGCAGCCGAATATCGTGCGCTACCAGATTGCCCTCGTGATTCTCGCGGTGACGGTGGGGGTGCTCGCTGTTGCTCTTTTGATGAATGGGTCGACCCCGGGTCCGGCAACGGCGACACCGTCGGCCAGCGCTCCTCCGGCAGGGAACGAGGCAGCACCCGGATCGGACCCGACCCCGCCGCCAGTCGATGAGGCTGAACAGCAGGCATTCTTGCTGGGGCTACCGCGCCGTGAGGACGGGGACCCGCTGGCCAAGGGGGCTGTCGATGCCCCGGTGGTGATGACTGAATGGGCCGACTACCGCTGCCCGTACTGCTCGGTCTGGGCCGAGGAAACGCTCCCGAAACTGCAGCCGCTGATCGATGACGGAACGCTGCGGATAGAGTTCCGCGATCTCACGCTTTTCGGCGAGGATTCGGTTCGGGCTGCCGTGGCAGCCCGGGCCGCTGGTGAGCAAGGCCGGTACTGGGAGTTCCAAGCGGCATTGTTCGCCGCCCTGCCTAATCAGGGGCAACCCGACGTGGGGGAGGACCTTCTGATCGACATCGCCACGCAGATTGGGGTGCCTGACCTGGAGGCCTTCAAGACTGACCTGCGCTCCGAAGAGCTCCAGAAGCAGGTGATGGCTGATACGCAGGAGGGTCAGGGCCTGGGGATCACGTCGACGCCGACCTTCCTGATAGGGACCGAAGGCCTCTCCGGTGCCCAGCCGCTGGAGGTCTTCGAGAAGATCATTGCCGCCCAGAAGGAAGCGGCGGCTACCCGGTAGGGAGCTGGCCGACCTCCGTTTGGATCGTCGTGGCTGTCGCTAGGGTGAAGTCCATCCAGTAGGGGTCACCGATCAGGTGGCCCACGCGGGAGGCGGCCCCCAGGACCGCGTCGCCCAGGTGTTGTTCCGCTCCGGCGACTTCATCGGCGGGGAGGGCGATCCCGATCCCAATCGGGCGCCCGCTGAGTTGGTCGCAGACCGCCGCAGAGATCCCAGCCACGTTGTGGACGAACTCCCCTCGGGAGAACGACACCCCCCGGTCGCGGACAGTCGCGAGACAGGAGAGTAGCTCGGCTGTCGTTCGGGGCGCTGAGCCTCGGGCATTCCCAAAGTTGTCCCCGATAAGGTCGGCCACCACTGCATCATCGAGGCGCGCCAGCATAGCCCGGCCCATCGAGGTTCCGTAGGCTGGTCCTCGGGTTCCCTCGGGGGTGTAGACCTGAAGCCGTCCGGCCCGTCCGGTTCGCATACAAATCACCAGCGACATGTCGCCATCAAGCACGTTGAGGTACCCGGTGTAGCCCGTGGTGCGGACCAACGCCGCCAGTGACAGTTGCATTTCAGTGATGGTGGCATCCGGATGCCGCTGCCACGTGGCTGATTCCTCGATCAAGATGCCGGGGCGATAGGCCAAGGTCACCGGATCCCGTTCGAGGAAGCCCAGGTTGGCCATCATTGCCAATGTGCGCGAGGTTGAGCTCTTGGGAATTCCCAGGGAGTGAGCCATCTCGGTCACGGTGAGGGCGCGCCGCTGATCGGCCAAGAGGCGCAGCACGTCGCGTGCGTTTGCCAAGGTGCTCATCCCCCGCTCCTTTCCGCCATCAGGTTATCCGCTATGTAGACACCACTCTTGACGTATCAACGATCTGACACCACCCTATGGTCTACATAGTGGAATTCCAGTTCCATAAATTTGAACTCAGGCGGGAATATGAGCGCACTAGGTACACCGTCCGTGTCTACCCATGGGCCCCATCCGAAGGCGTTGGCCCCAGCAAACCTGATCCTCACCGTGATCCTGAGCGTCTTCGGCGCGCTGGTAGGCCTGCAGATCATGGCCACCTTGGGCGTGACCCCGAGCACCTCGCTGATCGGGGCCCTAGTGGCGATGACCTTGGCCCGGGTGCCACTGGTCTTCTTCCGGGGTTTCCGGAATATCCACGCCCAGAACCTGGCGCAGACCTCGATCAGCTCGGCCACCTTCGGAGCGGCGAACAGCTTGTTCTTGCCTATCGGCATCCCGTTCCTGTTCGGGCTGCCCAACATGATCGTCCCGATGCTGATCGGCGTGTCCTGCGCGATGCTGCTCGACGCCTGGCTGCTCTACAAGATGTACAACACCCCGGCATTCCCGGCGAAGAACCCGTGGCCGCTGGGCATCGCCGCAGCCGAGGCGATCAAGGCCGGTGACGCTGGAGGGCGTCAAGCCAAGGTGCTTGGCTTGGGCCTGGTTGTCGGGATCGCTGGTGCGATTGCCAGCCTGCCGATGTCGGCCCTTGGCATTGCTATGCTCGGCGGTTTCGCCGCCATGGTGGCTTTCGGCTCGGGATTGCTCATTCGTGGCTACGTTCCGGATCTCTTCAATGTCGATCTTGCCGACGCCTATGTGCCTCACGGCGTGATGATCGGAGCAGGCCTGGTGGCCCTGGTCCAGGTGGGGCTGGCCGTCACCGCGGCGCACCGCAAGAGCAAGGCGGAGACCACCGATGCGGATGCCCGCTCCCTGGATGCCAACAGCAGCTCCCGGCTCGGCCGGACACTCAGCCTGGGCGGGGTGGGCTACCTGGTGATCTCCTTCGGCCTCGCGCTCGGCACTGGATTGGTCACCCAGATGAGCCCCGGTATGCTGATCGGCTTCATCTTCTTCGCGATGGCGGCAGCCTTCGTCCACGAGATCATCGTGGGTATCTCCGCGATGCATGCGGGCTGGTTCCCGGCGTTCGCGGTGGCGCTGATCACCCTGCTCGTGGGGATCATGGTTGGCTTCCCGCCAGAGGCGCTGGTAGTGCTAGCCGGCTTCAGCGCAGCGACCGGACCAGCCTTTGCCGACATGGGCTACGACTACAAGGCTGGCTTCATCCTGCGCGGTGAGAACGCCGACCCGGCCTTTGAGCTCGAAGGGCGTCGCCAGCAGATGCTCGCTGGCATGGTCGGCTTCGTCACCGCCATCGTCGTGGTGGCGGTGTCCTACAACGTCTACTTCGCCCAAGACCTGATCGCACCGATAAACAAGGCCTACGTTGCTGCCATTGAGGCCGGGGTCTCGGCCGAGACAGCGCAGAGTTTGTTCATGTGGGCCATTCCGGGGGCGATCATTCAGCTCGTTGGCGGACCACGCCGTCAGTTGGGGGTGCTACTAGGCACTGGCCTGCTGATCCTCAATCCGAAGGCCGGCTGGCTGGTGCTGGCCGGGCTGATCCTCCGGGTGCTATACAAGCGGTGGAAGGGCGACGAAGGGGCTGGCGATATCGGCAACTTCGCTGGTGGGGTCATCGCCGGGGACGCGTTGTATTCATTCTTCAATGGTGCCTTCAAGGCCACGCGCTAGCGAGAGCCTGTCGCAGCTGATCTTTGTATTCGCGACCCCAGGTGAGCCCTGGCCCACGTGGGCCATCCAGACCGTTCGTTGAAAGGAACCCATATGAAGCGCGCCATCTCCCGCGATGACCTTGAGGCTTGCGTCTACGGCGGGGCCATTCTGGGGGGAGGTGGCGGCGGCTTCGTCGAACCGGGGCTCCGGACCGCCCGGTTGGCGCTCGATGCGGGCGTCCCCCAGCTGTGGACCATCGACGAATTCGATGACGAAGACCTCACCACCACGGTGGCGCTGGTCGGGGCACCGGCTGCGCCGGATCCGATGATAACTCCGGCGAATTCGATCCGGGCGCTGCAGCTGCTAACCCAGCATCTGGGGGACCGGCTGGTGGCGATCCATCCCAACGAGAACGGATCGGAGACCTCGGTCAACGGCTGGTTTCAGTCGGCACTCACCGGGCTACCGGTGCTCGACTTCGCCTGCAACGGGCGGGCGCATCCCTCCAGCGTGATGGGAGCGATGGGCCTGCACCTGGTGGAGGGCTACCGCTCGGTGCAGACCTATGCCGGTGGGCATCCGCACAACTACGTCGAAGGGTTGACCAGCGGCTCCCTGGATGGTGCGGCGGGTATCGTCCGTCGGGCCTCGATGGAGGCCGGGGGGTGGGTCGGTGTGGCCCGCAACCCGGTGACCATTGGCCACGCGAAGACCAACGGCGCCGTGGGTGCGATCAGCCGGGCGATCGACCTGGGCCGGGCCTATCTCGAGGGGGGACTGTCGGGGGCCGTGACCGCGCTGGGCGCGCGGATCGTTGCCGAAGGCACCGTGGCCGACTACGCGATCAAGCAGGAAGAAGGCCTGGATGTCGGCAAGGTCGTGCTCGACGATCCGTCCTCGACCACGCTCCACTTCGTGAATGAGTACATGGTGGCTGAGGCTGGAGCGACCCGGCTGGGGAGCTTCCCCGAACTCATCATGACCTTTGATGATCAGGGGGTTCCGGTTCCGTCTGGCCATGTCCAGGCTGGCCAGCAGATCCAGGTGATGATCGCCCCCACGTCGAGCATGGCCCTGTCGCCGACGATGTTCATGCCCGACCTGTTCAAGCCGCTGGAGGAGGCGATTGGCATCCAGTTCGCACCCACCGGCCATGCCTGAGGCGGGCGTTCGCCCGGGTGAGGTGCGGGAATTCTGCACCTGGCAGTGGCACGCCGACCTAGTCCCCCAGATTTCGGAGTACATCCGGGTTCCGGCGAAAAGCCCGGCCTATGACCCGGACTGGGAGACCCATGGGCATCTGCTCCAGGTGGCCGACGATGCTGCCGCCTGGCTGCGCTCCCGCGGCATGGCTGGGGTGGAGGTGCTCACCGAACCGGGACGCACCCCGCTGCTAATCTTCGACACCCCCGGACGCGGCGCCCGCAGGGACGAGACCGTGCTGTTCTAGGGCCACCTCGACAAGCAACCCGAGTTCGACGGCTGGCGGCCAGGCACCGGACCATGGACCCCCTCCTTCGATGGCACCCGGCTGTATGGCCGGGGGGGTGCTGATGATGGCTACGCCGTGTATGCCGCTGCAACCGCCGTGCTCGCGCTGGATGCGCAGCAGGCGGATCGGCCGCGCTGTGTGGCGGTTATAGAAACCGCCGAGGAATCCGGCAGTCCCGACCTGGCGTACTGGTTCGACGAGCTCCGGCCACGGCTCAGTTCGGTGGATCTGCTGGTATGCCTCGATTCGGGTGCCGGTGACTATGAACGGTTGTGGCTGGTTACCTCGCTGCGCGGACATTGCGGCGGACGATTGGAGGTGCGGGTACTGGACGAGGGCGCGCATTCCGGTGATGCCGGAGGGATCGTGCCGTCGACCTTCCGGATCACCCGGAAGCTGCTGGACCGGATCGAGGACGTGGCCACCGGGGAGGTGCGGTTGCCCGGCTTCACCGTGGAGATTCCCCAGGTTCGGCGGGAACAGGCCCAGGCAGCGGCGCACATCCTGGCCAGCACCGTGTGGGCGCGCTACTCCTGGAGCGGTGAGGGTAGCGATGGGTCCAAGGCGGTCACGCCGGAACCGGCCGAAGCCCTGCTCAATCGCGCCTGGCGGCCGGTCGTGGAGGTGACTGGCGCCGATG
The DNA here is from genome assembly GCA_047973325.1 of Propioniciclava sp. Taxonomy (GTDB): domain Bacteria; phylum Actinomycetota; class Actinomycetes; order Propionibacteriales; family Propionibacteriaceae; genus Propioniciclava. Next base: position 29,821 of record JBKEBU010000088.1, read on the forward strand.
GGTTGCCGCCGACGTCGGCGGCTGGGAATGTGTTGCGTCCGGTCACGGCCCTCAAGATCTCCATCCGGCTTCCCCCCACGGTCGTGGCTCGGGAGGCACTGGCCGAACTGACCCAGGCACTGACCAGCGATCCGCCGTACCAGGCGGAGGTGACTTTCACCCCGGATCCGGTGCTGGTGAACGGTTGGAACTCCTCCGATCTGCCGGCAGATCTGGCGCGATCCCTCGATGCTGCCAGCCGGGAGTGCTATGGCAACCCGATGGCCGCGATTGGGCAGGGTGGCACCATCCCGTTGATGAGTCTGCTGGCGGACACCTTTCCTGAGGCCACCATGATCGCTGGTGGGGTCCAGGGGCCTGGTACCAATGCCCATGGCCCCAACGAGTCGTTGCATGTGCCGTATGCCGAGAAGCTGACCGCCTCCCTGGCGCTGGTGCTCACCGGCTGGACGGGCGGAGCCGCGGGCTGACCTGCCAGCCGGTGCGCTGTGCCGGGTCGGGTCTGACCAGCGAGGTCACAGCTCTCGCTTGTTGAGGACCCAATGGTCGGCCCATTCCTGGTTGGTGGTGTCCACCTCAGCGAGGGCGTTCTCGTAGGGCTCCGGGTAGCTGAAGCCGTTTGGTTTGGGTGCAAAGCTCCACATCTCATCCATGGTGAGCACCCGGACCCCGTTCTGTGGGTCCCAGTCGTCGGGGTAGGCGATGCGGCTCATCTTCACCCAGTCATAGGGATCGGAATCGCCGAGGTAGGTGGTCAGGTAGTCCTCGGCATTGTCGGCGGTGACCAGCATGCCGTCGGTCAACAGCTGCCGGTTCAGCGGGGCCACCTCGGCCCCGCGGCAGTAGTCGAGTGCTTGCACGAAACTGAATCCGGCCTGCCACTGCGGGAGACCAGCGAAGGTAGCGAACAACTGCCCGGCTTGGACCATCTCGACGGCACTGGCGTTGCCATTCATGCCCGCAGCCGGGACGCCGGTGATTCCGGCCTCATTGAGGGCATTGACCGCACCGATGGCCACATCATCATTCTGCCCGAAGACCCCATCAATGGCGTCACCACCCTCGCGGGAGATGATCCCGGCCATGGCCGTGCGGGCATCGTCACGATTCCACTCACCCGGTTCGGAGGCGATGAGCGTGATATCTGGATATTCGGCTAGTAGCGTGTCGCAGCTGAGATGTGTGGTACCGAGCGGCGTCAGGTGGGTTCTGGGCAAGACGGGGATCCGGAATCGATGCCGGGGTATCGATGAGGATCAACGGCGCAGCCCAGGGCTCACCTGGGGTCGCGAATACAAA
>JBKEBU010000113.1:0-14296 GCA_047973325.1 Propioniciclava sp.
TGATGAACCTCGGCTATGAGGCCCTGTTCCCGAGCACAGCGACGGCGGTCTCCCCCACGATCCTGGCCGCGCTCAGCCCCAATGCCGACGAGAATCACGACTTCTTCTCCGGGTCGGGCTCGTCCTATGTCATGGGCAAGGCCGTCAACACCGAGGATGACGACTGGGACTTCTGAGACGTCACTCGCCACCGAACGGCAAGCCGGGGCAAGGGTCAGGCGTCACGGCCTCGAATCGTGAGGCTCACCTGCGAGGCCCGGTCGCGCGGAGCCCACTTGATTCCTGACGTGGGACTTGTCATCATCGAACCTGCGAGGGGAGTACTCACATCCCTGCTCCGGACAGTTCGGCGTCACCGTGACGCCCCGGGCGGGAGGCGTCAGCCGAGGAGACCTCGAATCTGGATCAGGAGTCTCCCTTGCCCATCGCAACTGTTGGCACGCCCTTCTTGTGGACCGTCACTCTTCTCGGCGTCCTGGCGCTGCTCGTTCTCGACTTCATCGTCACCCGCAAACCCCACGTGGTCTCGCTGCATGAGGCCATCGGCTGGTCGGCGTTCTACACCGCACTGCCGGTCGCGTTTGGGGTGTGGGTGTGGACCAGCTTCGGCAGCGAGATCGGGATCGAGTACTACACCGGCTACCTGGTGGAGAAGAGCCTGTCGGTCGACAACCTCTTCGTCTTCATGATCCTGCTCGCCGCCTTCGCCGTACCCCGCGCGTTGCAACAGCGGGCGTTATTGTTCGGGGTCATCGGCGCTCTGGTGCTGCGCGGGATCTTCATAGCTCTGGGAGCTCAGCTGATCGCGTCCTTCTCGTGGGCGTTTCTGCTCTTCGGCATCGTTCTGCTGGTCACCGGGGCCAAGCTGCTCAAGGACTCCCTCGCGGGTTCCGATCACGCCCTGGAGGCCAGCGAGGTCCGCTCGGTCCAGCTAGCACGCCGCTTGTTCCCGGTGACTGAGGTCTACCACGGAGCCGCCCTGACCGTGCGGGAGGGAGCTGGCCGGGCGCTGACACCGTTCGCGCTGGTAGTCATCGCGATCCTGGGCACCGACATCGTCTTCGCAATCGACTCGGTACCGGCGGTCTACGGCATTACCGGAGATCCGTACCTGGTGTTCGTCACCAACGCTTTCGCGCTGCTGGGGCTACGGGCGCTCTACTTCGTCCTCGAGGGCGCGCTCGCCTCGCTGAGGTACCTCGGCTACGGGCTATCCCTCATTCTCGGCTTCATTGGCGCCAAGCTCGTCCTGCACTGGGCACACACCGTGTGGGCACCGGTGCCGTCCATCCCGACGCTGCCCTCCCTCGCCGTCATCGTCGGCATCCTCACCGCGACGATAGTCGCGAGTCTGCTCGCGAAACGCGCCGCCGCCGAGCAAGGCGTTCCGACGGACGCCGACCACGCTTGAGGACTGATCCCGGGGCGGGCGCCGGGCAGAACCTCACCGGGCACGGTTATGGTGGACCGGTGAGCGGATCTGGGGAGGACTGGGATGCCTACCCCGACGAGGAGCCGTGGTGGCCCCCCGAGGACGCCACAACAGCACCCGAAACGCAGATTCTGACCGAACAACAGGTGCTGGCCGAACCGGCGGCTCCACCCTCACCCCACGTCGGTGCGACGCCGGGGGACGTACTCAGTGAGGTCTTCGGCTACGACACCTTCCGCGGCGATCAGGCTGCCATCGTCGAGCAGGTCGTCGCCGGCGGTGACGCAGTGGTTCTCATGCCGACCGGCGGGGGCAAGTCGATCACCTACCAGGTGCCCGCGCTGGTGCGCCCTGGCACGGGTTTGGTGATCTCGCCGCTGATCGCACTTATGCACGACCAGGTTGAGGCGCTGATCGCCAACGGGGTCCGGGCGGCCTATCTCAACTCCACCCAGCCACCCCAACAGCGCGCTGACGTCGAACGGGCCTATCTCTCCGGTGCTCTCGACCTGCTTTACATCGCCCCGGAGCGTCTCTCGATGAGCGGCACCACCCGATTGCTCCAACGCGGCCATCTCAGCGTGATCGCAATCGATGAGGCGCACTGCGTGTCCCAGTGGGGCCATGACTTCCGGCCCGACTATCTGGAGTTGGGCGACCTCCATCTCCGCTTTCCTGGTGTTCCGCGGATGGCGCTCACCGCCACCGCGACCCGCGCCACCCACGCCGAACTAACCGAACGTCTTCACTTACCCGAGGCACGTCACTTCGTCGCTAGCTTCGATCGGCCCAATATCCAATACCGCATCGAGACCAAGGCGGATGTCCGACGCCAGCTCGTCCAGTTCATCAAAGGCTTCGATCTCGCCGAGTCCGCCACTGAGGCCGGACCCGCCCGGCAGTCGGGCATCGTCTATGCGCTCAGCCGGAAGTCGGTGGAGCAGACGGCTGCGTATCTGCGCGACCAGGGGATCGACGCCTGGCCTTACCATGCGGGGCTCCCGGCGGCCGAGCGCGCCGCGAACCAGTCCCGGTTCCTCCGCGAGGACGGCGTGGTGATGGTAGCGACGATCGCCTTCGGGATGGGCATAGACAAACCGGATGTGCGGTTCGTGGCGCACATCGATCTGCCCAAGTCTGTCGAGGGCTACTACCAGGAGACCGGCCGCGCGGGCCGCGATGGCGATCCGGCGGTGGCCTGGATGGCCTACGGACTCTCCGATGTGGTCCAGCAGCGGCGGCTGATCGACCAGAGCGCAGGCGAGCGTGCCTACAAGATCCGGATGGGACAGCATCTCGACGCCATGCTCGCCCTCTGCGAGACTGTCAGCTGTCGCCGACAGAACCTGCTGGACTATTTCGGTCAGGCCGCCGAGCCGTGTGGCAACTGCGACACTTGCCTGACGCCGCCGGAAACGTGGGACGGGCTCGTCCCCGCCCAGAAGCTGCTCTCGACAGTGGTGCGGCTGCGACGCGAGCGGGGGCAGTCGTTCGGCGCGGGCCACCTCATCGACATTCTGCGCGGCGCCGACACTCAGCGGATCCGCCAGCAGGGTCACCACACGCTGACCACCTACGGCATTGGTACTGATCTGACCGACCAGGACTGGCGCAGCGTCATCCGGCAGTTACTGGCCCGCGGGATACTGCTCGCGCAGGGCGAGTATGGCGTCCTCACCCTGGGGGAATCAGCGCCCGGGGTCCTGCGGGGCGCCGAGGCGGTGCCCTTGCGGCGCGAGGTGCTGGGCCGGGGGCAGGCCAGGGTGAGGAAGGCGCGGGCGGCCGCGTCCGTGGCCGAACCGGACCGCGACCTTTTCGAGGCGCTACGCGCCTGGCGGGCCAGCACCGCCAGGGAACAGGCGGTGCCCGCCTACATAGTCTTCGGGGATGCCACCCTCCGCGCCCTCGCCGAGCACCGACCGCAGACCCTCGACGAGCTGGACGGCATCTCGGGGATCGGCGCCAAGAAGCGCGAGTCCTACGGAGATGCCGTCCTCAGGGTCATCGCCGACCATCTGCCGGATTGACCGGCGGTGACTGCTGCTCAAGGAACGGCACACGGACACCATAGCCACGTCATCGGCTGGCACTAGCGTTGTCCGTCATGGAGCCGATCTTCTTCGCATCACCTGCGGACTGGCGGGCCTGGCTGGCAGCCCACCATGCCACCGAGACCCACGTGTGGGTCGGCCTGTACAAGAAGCATCTGAACCCGGGACTCACCTGGGAGACCGCGGTTCCCGAGGCCCTGTGCTTCGGCTGGATCGATGGGGTGGTGCGGCGCATCGATGCCGATTCGCATCAGCAGCGGTTCACCCCACGCAAGCGGACGTCGAAGTGGAGTGCGGTCAACGTCCGGCTGATCGGCGAACTCGAAGCGGCAGGCAAGATGACTGCCGCCGGACGAGCCGCCTTCGAGGCCCGGGACCCCAGTGCAGTCCCGTACTCGGTCAGCATGCGACCTGACACGTTTCCGCCCGAGTGGGAGGCCCAGCTACGATCAGATCCTTCCGCTGCCGCATACTGGGATACCTGCCCGCCGAGCTACCGCAAGCAGTACGTATTCTGGGTCACCGACGCCAAACGCGAGCAGACCCGGGAGAAGCAATTCGCACTCCTGCTCCAGGCTTGCCAGGAGAAAGGCCGTCTCCGCTAACCACCAGGGACAGCATCGATTGACACCCCCATCGCACCCAGCTACCTTCGGGACATGCCCCCCCGTTAGAGATTCTCATCTCATTCATCCTTTTCAATTCTCGTAGCATCAACCTGCATCAACACAGCAACGGCCGCCTCCTGGGACAACCGAATGCCCATCGCAGAACCCTGGGGAGCCTGCGGCATCTTCACCAAGGAGAACAAGATCATCCGCGAGTACCCTAGGGATGCGCTGATCAATCATGCCCTGGCTGCGGCGCACCGGATCGGGCGAACCACGTCCCCCACATCTGGCGATGGACATCCAGGTACACCCACCACATGTGGGGTTGCGGTTCATCCCGCCCGGCACGTCCTCGCACAGGACAGCATTAATCAGCGCATCCCTAGAGGCATGGTCCTCAGATGCGGCGGACCCCGCTTCGATTCAAAGCCGAAAGACGGGTATCGCCACATCATCTATCGGCATCGTGACGACTTCAAACGACTCACCTCCCGGCTGCTCATGAACCGCAACTGGCGAGACCTGGCCGACTATGTCATGTACTGGACCATCAAGGACCCAGATCATAAAGCCCAACAGAAGAACGGAAAGACCTGTCGCGACCGAGAAATTTGGCTAGCTGATCGGAACGGACGAACCGTAATCGCGAAGCGATTCAGGGTGACCACTGCTGGCACAAAGATTATTACGGCCTTCCCCGAGGATGACCCATGTCGATGACCCCGGAGGCCCCCCTCGACCCACGTGAGGAACTTCTGGCCATCTTGGTGGACGATGGGATCCATTTTCATCCACGCGGCTCCTCTCTCGACGTCCTCCAGATTTTCGACTGGCCTCACGGCAATTGCGATTCACCAGTTATTCTTCGGGCACCCGAGTTCTGGGTATCACGATTTGCAGAGGAAGATTCCCTGAGCCTTCTAGCGATACTCATAGCCGAGGAAATGGGGGTCGACACCGAAACCCAACTCGTTGAACTATCGATAGAAGAAGGCTGGAAAGGCCATGCGACACTGTCCGTAACCCGCCGGTAGTCCCAGGTGCACTTCAGTCTCGGAGACCCGTGAGCCCATCGCCAAGCTCGCTCGGTGGGGTTGCCTGCTAGGTCTGCTGCCGGAGCTTGATGTCGTTGCCGGCCCAAAAGAGAAACCCTTTGAGGATGAGAGTTCCGTTGGAGCCGTCACCCTGGGCGCCGGACTCGATGTCATTGCCAGCCATGATGGCGAGTGACTCGTCCCGAATGCGCACACCCGGGGGTACGACGATGTCGTTTCCACCCATGATGCCCGGGAGTTCGAGGGTCACCACCACACCCGGTCCCATGGCATCGGTAACGTCAATATCATCGCCACCCCACCAGGCGAACGACCGGAATCCACGCTGACCCGGCGCGAGCCGCACCTTCTTCGAACTCAGGACCGCGAGCTTCCAGCTACCGTCATCGGGCAGCGCCGGGTACGGCGCCACCGGTGGCACCACCAGCGACCTGGATGATCCAGACAAGTTCAGGGCACGGCCCTCCGGGAGATCATCCAGCACCCCGACCAGTTCATCCTGATACCTTGCGCTCAGGACCTGATCCTGACGCTCAGCCAGCTCGGTCACGTCGAGCCGACCAGCAGCATGGGCCTCCTGAAGCATCTCCAACACAGCGTCGCGATCACGATCACTCGCACGCATACGCCGGGCTGGCAGACTACCGTCGGTCACAATGCCACTGTAGCCCGGCCCCCTCGGCCCACACCACAGCCCTGGCATACACGCCTACACCTCACATCCGGGAGAACAAACCATGCCTACCTGGCAGGCAATCGTGGCCTTCACACTGGCGGCAAGCGTTCTGATCGCCGTCCCCGGCCCCAACCACCTCTACATCGTGACCCGGTCCCTCAGCCAGGGCCGTTTAGCCGGGGTGGCCTCAAGCTTCGGTGTAGAGACCGGGACCCTCGTTCACCTTGTGCTGGCCGCCGCTGGCCTCAGCTACGTGATCTCAACCTCCCTGGTCGCCTTTTCCATTCTCACGTTCGCCGGGGCTGCGTACTTGATCTATCTCGGCGTGCGCACACTGCGCTCCACAACCCTGCAGCCTGACCTCCCACCCGATACCCCTGACGACAACCGCAGTGGGGCTTTCCTGGTCCCCTACGGCCAGGGGGTCCTGGTCAATGTGCTCAACCCGAAGGTGGTCATCTTCTTCGTGGCGTTCCTGCCCACGTTCTTGGACCCCACCCGCCCTTTCATCGGTCAGATCGCCGTGCTGGGGCTGATCATGGTGGCCCTAGGGCTGACCTCCAACCTCATCTACGCCCTCGGCGCGACCGCACTGGCAGCACGTCTGCGACATCTGAACGGCTCCGGAGTTGCCACCTGGGGTCGACGCGCCGCTGGCTGGGTGTACCTCGGGCTGGGCCTCACCACCGCCTTGGTCGCCATACCAGCAGGCACTCCCGCTCCACTCAAGTGATTCTTGCCTCAGCCGACGGATCAGCGGCCGGGCAGTGACGGATGAGCTTCGTGGGGGTCCCGAGCGGTCGGAATGAAGAGGGCCACCACCAGGGCGACCACCGCCGCCCCAATACCGATGGCGAACGACAGCTGGAAGGCCTCTGGCGTGGGTACCGGTAGCCCACCGTAGTCGATGGTGTCTGAGGCCAGCACCGCCCCGATCACGGCGGCGGCACCGGAGGTCCCCAGGGAACGACAGAGCGCATTGAGCCCATTGGAGGCCCCGGTTTCGGACTGCGGCACCGAGCGCAGAATCAGCATCGGCATGGCCGCGAACGAGAAACCGATCCCGACTCCGATCAGCAGATTCGCTATCAAGATCTGCCACACCTGGTCGGCGAAGCCGAGCGAGAAGCCATACGCCGCGATCAGCGCCGACGCACCCCAGACCAGGAGCCACTTGGGGCCGACGGTTCCGGCCAGCCTCCCGGCAATCGGAGACAGCACCATCATCAAGACGCCCGCCGGCATGACAATGAGGCTGGCCTGAAACAGGGAAAGACCGAACCCACCGGCGGCGGCCGGCAACTCCAGGATCTGTGGGTAAGCAACATTGGAGGCAAACAGTGCAAACCCAAACGCAACCGAGGCGATGTTGGTGAGCAGCACCGCGGGCCGGGTCGCCACGCGCAGGTCCTGGAGCGGCGACGCTGTGCGCCACTGATACCAGCTCCACCAGACCAGCACCGCCACACCACCCAGGCCAGTGCCCAACGTCAACGGCGATCCCCAGCCCCAGGCACTTCCCCGGGAGATCGCCAGCAGGATGCCCAGCAGGCCCAACGCGAGGCCCACGGCCCCCAAGAAGTCAAACCGGCCACCGGTGCGGAGCACGCTGACCGGAACTATCCAGCGGATCAGCAGGAACACCACCGCCCCCAGCCCACCGGCCGCCCAGAACAATCCGTGCCAGTCGGCGAACTGAGTTATAAGCGCACTGATCGGCATGCCGAGAGCACCACCAACCCCCATGGTTGCGCTCATGAAGGCCACCGATTCCCCCACCCGATCCGGATGGACAACATCGCGCAGGATAGCGATTCCCAGGGGCACCACCCCGGTCACTGCACCCTGAAAGACGCGACCCACCAAGAGCGTGGCGATCCCATCGGACAGCGCGGCGATCACCGAGCCGAAGACCATGACCGCCAGCAACGCGAGCACGATCCGCCGCTTGCCGTACATATCCCCGAGGCGTCCAGCGATCGGTGTGCTGACCGCAGCTGCCAGCAAGGTGGCTGTGAGCACCCAGGCGGTGTCCTCGCGGCTGGCATTGAGCAGTTCGGGGAGCTGCGCCTGGATCGGCACCACCAGGGTGAACATGAATGCCGAGGTCAGCCCAGCCGCCGCGAGCACCGCCACGATGACCCGCTCGGGGGGTTTGCGGGTCAGCCGGTGGCGGGCAGCTTCATCATTCACCAGCGCAGGCTATCGGTGTGCGACCACTCGGCAAACCCCATCACACCCGCCGCGCGGCCTCCGCATCCGCCTCTGATGCGCAGACAGCAACAGGCCCCGCACCAACCAGCCGGAGTCTTACCTACCCCAACCATGACGGTGTTGAGCGGTCTGCGAAACTCCTAGCTAGCGTCAATTGTGAGGGCTGCCGGTTTCCTTCCTTGGTCTGTCGTAGCCTCATGGTTCCTTGTTACTCTGACCGCGTGGCCGACGCGGCCCCGCTTAACCGATCCGAACGGAAGGCCTCTCCGCATAACCCCCACACTCACAGTATGGAGTTTCGGCACCACCGAAGGTGCGGCCGCTGCGGCCGCACGTATCAATCAGCTACAGAAGGAGGAACTGCTCAACGTCGTCGATGGCGCCGTCGTTTCCTGGGATCCGAACAAGTCGAAACCCAAGACGCATCAACTGTTCAACACCACCGGAGCGGGCGCCGTGACGGGTGGTTTCTGGGGGCTGCTGTTCGGCATGATCTTCCTGATCCCGCTCGTCGGGGCGGCTTTCGGCGCGATCTTCGGCGCCATGAGTGGTGCGCTCACCGACATCGGGATTGATGACTCCTTCATCGCGCAGGTGCGCGACCGGGTGCAACCGGGAACCTCCGCGCTCTTCCTGATGACCACCGATGTGGTCGAGGACAAGGTGGTCGCTGCCACGCAGGACCTGGGCGCCCACCTGATTCAGACAAACCTCTCCGCCGCCGACGAGACCCGGCTGCGGGGGCTCTTCGACCCGGCGGTCTGATCGCTCGTCCCCGCGGCGATCACCTCACCACAAACACTCGACGTGGCGCACCGGACCGACGTGAAGGCGAAACGTCGGCATCCTGAGCGTCACCACCGGGTCAGTCGGCGGTGGCCCCGCTCACCTGCTGCTCCAGGGTGAGCACCCGCGGGAACAGGACGTTGTTTTCTTTGTGGATGTGCTCGTGCAGGTCGAGTTCCATTTGTTCTAGGCCACTGAGCATCGCCCGATAGGACCCGCAGGCACCCTCGGGTACGGCGTAGTCGTCGGTGAGCGAGCGGATCTCCTTGAAAAGGTCTCCCACGACCTGATGCTCCACCCGCAGTTGGGCGATGGGCTCGGCGAAGGGGCCAGCAGGCACGGGCTCCTGGGTCTTCTCCATCCGGGTGATCGCCGGGAAAACCACCCGCTCCTCGGTGGTCATGTGCGGATCGAGAGCCGCCACTGCCTGGGTGTAGACCTCACGAACCTGGGCGAGTTCGGGATGCGCCTCGCCGTGCACGCCATGCACCTTGTCGACCAGCGCTTGTAGCCGGGGCATCTCCTCCCACATGTAGGCGTGGTGGGTATCGACGATGTCGTGTGCCAGCTCCGCGTTCTCGGCGGGAAGCCGCTGCTCAGTGGGGGGAGCCTCCGGTAGGTCCAGAGCCTGTGTTACCTCAGCCAGGTTCAGCCCCGCCTGCTCACTGGCGTCGATCAACGACCGCTCGCCATGGCAACAGTAGTCGAGCCCCAATTGCTCGAAGACACGGCTGCGGCGCGGATCGGCGGTCACCAAATCGCCCAGGGTGGCGGTGCTATCAACGGACATGAGCCCATGGTACGCCTATCACCGGCAGCCATCGCCGCATTCCCGGGCTGCCCGGAGAGCAAGTGCTCCCGCAACTCGGCCGGTCCCCACCCTCCGAATCGCCAGTCTCAGTCGGTGGCCTCTGGCACCCGGTGGGCCGGGCGGGCTGGCCTGGTCACAAAGGTACGAGCGGCATCGGCGTGCTCCGGGAAGGCCGTGGTGTACTGACTCAGCCAAGCAGCAGCGAATGCGTCGGCATCCGGTTCCGGCAGTAGACCCCACACGCTGCCACCGAATCCCGCACCGAAGGCCGACGCCGCAACGGCGCCCCGCTCGCGGGCACACGAGACCAGGAAATGGGTCTGATCGATCTGATTCCCCAGCTCATCCTCGGCGAGCCGCTGGGATTCATCGACCAACACCCCGAACGCCTCCAGATCTCCGGCGGCCAGGGCATCACCGGCCGCGGGAACGATCCGGGTTGATTCCGCGACGAACTGGTGCAACCGACGCTGCAATCCTGGCTCATCGGCGGCCAGCTCCCGCAACCGGGCCAGCTGCCCGTGGTCGACATCACCGGACTCAGCGTTGACGATGTCGGCCAGCGCTGCCACCGGGGTATCGGCCACCCGGTTCCATCGAGTGACGAGTTCCCGGGTTGCTCCGGCCGCACGGTTATAGAGCTCCCGGGCGGCCCCGGTTTTCTCGGCGGCCACCCCCGAGACGGCGATCACGAAGACATAACCCTCTGGGAATGGGACGGATCGCTCTTCGAGGATCGGGCAGAAGCTGAACTGGGTGAGCCCACCAGAGCGACAGCACAGCATTCCGGTGTGATCCTCCGAGCCGCCGAATGTCCCCACCCCTCGCTGGCCGATCAGCTGCTTGAAGGTCTCCCCGTTCTCGATACACGCCAGATACCCGGCCAGATCCCGCCGGTCGGCGATGGTGTCCTGCCATGCCGCCGTCTCGGGGAGATCGTTCGCATCGGCTAGGGCCAGGGCTACCGCCACGATGAGTGCCGAGGAGCTCGACAGACCCGAGGCCAAGGGCAGGGTCGATTCCACCGATAGCCGAGCCGGTGCGAGCGGACCGAAGTTGGTCGTCAGTCGATCTATCACCGTCTGCAGATAGTGCCCCCAGTGACCCCGTGGTAGCTGCGGGTCCAACCCCGCACGGAGCGTGACCGGGTCATCAGTGGCATTACTGCGGGCGACAATACTCATGGTGCCCAGCTGAGCGGTGACAGTGATGCCTCGGTCCACTGCAGCCAGCAGTGACCGCCCCCCGGCGTAGTCGGTGTGCTTGCCCAACACCTCAAGGCGCCCCGGCACAAACCAGGTCATAGATACACCTGGTGGTCGGCCAAGGCAGCCGCCACGGCGGCAATATCGCTGCGTCGGGCCAGGTCGAGGCTGCCCGATTCCACTCCGATGACCTCGATCCATTCCCCCGCCTGGATCATGGCGAGCGCCGCGTCGGCCAGTTCGTATTCTCCGCGCGAGGATCTCCCAATGCTGTTGGCGGCCGGGAAGAAGGCCGGGGTGAGCAACCAGGCGTTCATGGACACCCGGGCACGAGCTCCCAGTGCGGCTCGTTGCGCGGGTGTCGGCTTCTCCACGATCCCGCTGAGGAAGCCGTCCTCATCGGTCGTGAGCAGTGCGTAGGAGTCCACCCGCTCGGCCGGAATGTTGGATTGGGCCACCAGCGTTGCCGCCTCAAACCCCAGGGTGGCCGCGCCCCGAGCATGGTGGAGCTGGCGGAGCGCCTCCGCCGGGTAGAAATTGTCGGAGTTGATCACGAGGAACCGGTCATCGCCTACCACGGTGGCTGCGGCCTGCACGGCATTGGCGGTCCCCAACGGCTGTTCCTGTACGGCAAAGCGAATCCGCACCCGGTGGAGCGGCAGGGACCTGTAGTGGTCCCGAATCTGATCGTGTTCGGGACCAATCACGAGAACCACATCCGTGAAGCCGGCATCAGCCAACTCACTGAGGACGTGATCGAGGAACGGCCTTCCCACCGAGACCATGGCTTTCACTCCGGATGCGGCCACCCGTTCCTGATCAGGCGTCAACGCGACCCCGGCACCGGGTTTGCGCATGCGTGAGCCGAGCCCGCGCGCCATCACCACCACCGTGCTGCATTCCACAGCGGTGATCCTAGGGGATGCGCAACTGCCCGGCCGGAACATTGTTATTGTCAATTTCAAGCTGAGCGTCAACAATATGGGTCTACAACCTCGACGATCAGCATAGGGGGTGGCGATGACGTGGCCTACGGGACCGAGCGCGCATGAAGTTGAGACCTACCGGATACTCATCGACCACGGCCCGCTCCCCATTGAAGAGATCGCTGATCGGCAAGGGAGTTCCGTCGTGGAAGCCCGCGCTGTCCTAGATTCGCTCAGCGCCCGCGGATTGGCCACCGGAGCCACGGAGGGTCGCTTTCGGGCCTCGCCGCCACGCAAGGCACTAGGGCCGATTTTGGACCGAACCCTCGACCAAGCCCAGCAGGTGCGCGCGATGCTGGCTGAGTTCGACCAGCTGTACAACAGCCGCGGTGGTGGCTTGGCTCCCAGTGAGTCCGTTGAACTCGTCAACGGGACCGAGAACGTGATTCGGCGGTCGGATCAGCTTTTTAACCAGGTCAAACATCAGCTCTATGCCATGGCCGATGCCGAGGATCTACGCATCCATCCCATCGACGGCTATCCGGAACTCAAGTCCGCAGTCGAGAAGGGCGTCGACCATCGCGTGATCGTCGCACGGTCCCTCCTGGAGATCTCCAAGGAGATCACCGGCGTGAACCTCGCGCTGGGCCCCCGAACCGAGTTCCGCAGCACCTCAACTATTCCTACCCGGATGTTCCTCCTCGACCAGGCGACCCTATGGATTCCGTTACTCCCCACCGAGGAGTGCGACAACCGTGCGATGATCGTGCATGACAATCCGCTCGTGGTCATAGCCGCAGCGCTATTCGATCTCATGTGGCGAGAAGCCCGGCCGATGGCCATCGTCGAGAGAGGCCGGGTGACCTATGCCGCGGAGGCCGTGGAGTCGACGGACATCGCGATCCTCGGCTTGTTGCTCACCGGTATCACTGACCAGGCAATCGCTCACCAACTGGGCACATCCGTCCGGACCGTTCAGCGTCGGGTCCGCGCCCTGATGGAGGAGACCGGGGCGACATCCCGTATCCAGCTTGGCTACGAAGCGGGTCGCCGTGGCTGGCTGGAGCCAGCCGCAAGCAGGGAGGATCAATGAGCGGCCGCGGCCATGATCTGACGGGTGGGGCCACTCGAACCTAGTAGCCCCGCAGGGGTAGAAATGGCTGGCTGCGCACTGACCGGGTTGCGCAGCCAGCCTGGCCGGTCCTAGACCGGACTACCGCAGTAACCCCTGATAGACAGCGACGAATCAGGCGATACATGGTTCGACGCCGGGCTTGGAGCTAAGCCAGCGCGCAGCCACCGCGGGGGCGATATCTGCTGCGTCAAGGGGTTCTGCATAAGACCAGCCTGCCGTCCCCACGCCCTCAGCACCAAGCATTTTGGCTGTCATGTGTATGCCATGACGGCGTTACGTCACCCAGTTGCGGCGCATCTGCCGCAATCAGCAGCCCACGAAACTTCGATTCGGTCCGGGATGCCCGACCCGGTGAACTCCAAGCCCTGGACTTCTTCGCTGGGACCCTGGGCCATCCGATGGGACATCGGATTCCGAATCTAGACGTTCCCAGGCCCATGGCGCTATCGGAGATCCGTCGGCCCCTAGACTCCTGCCCATGACCCAGATCCGCCAGGAGACCGACAGCATGGGAGCCGTCGAGGTTCCCACCAACCGCTACTGGGGAGCCCAGACCCAACGCAGTATCGGCAACTTCCCGATCGGCCGGGACACCTTCGTGTGGGGCCGGTCCATGGTGCGGGCTCTGGGAATCCTGAAGAAGTGCGCTGCGCTGGCCAATGCTGAACTCGGCGAACTGCCGCTGGACGCCGAGCAGGTGGCCGCACTGGTGGCTGCCGCTGACGAAGTGGTACGCGGCGATCTTGACGATCACTTTCCCCTGGTGGTCTTCCAGACCGGATCGGGAACCCAGTCCAACATGAACTCCAACGAGGTGATCTCCAACCGGGCCATCGAGATCCTCGGCGGCGAGATGGGGTCCAAGCAGCCAATCCATCCCAACGATCACTGCAATCGTGGCCAGTCGAGCAATGACACCTTCCCCACCGCGATGCACATCGCCATCAGGCTCGACCTCCACGAGCTGCTGTATGACCAGGTGCAGCGGTTGCGCGATGTGCTGCACGCGAAAGCCACTGACTTCGCCGGCATCGTCAAAGTGGGCCGCACCCACCTGCAGGACGCCACCCCGATCACCCTGGGCCAGGAGATCTCGGGCTGGGTCGCCCAGCTCGACTTCGCCCTGGAACAGGTCCGCCACAGCGAACAGGGGCTGGCCGAGCTGGCGATCGGTGGCACCGCCGTGGGCACCGGCCTCAACGCCCACCCACGGTTCGGGGCACTGACCGCCACCAGAATCAGCGAGGAGACCGGGTTCAGCTTCCGGCAAGCCGACAACACCTTCGCGGCCCTGTCGGCACACGACGCGCTGGTGGCGGTATCGGGATCGCTACGGGTGCTCGCCATGGCGCTGATGAAGATCGCCAACGACGTCCGCTGGCTGGCCTCCGGCC
>JBKEBU010000115.1:0-41489 GCA_047973325.1 Propioniciclava sp.
CGCTGTCGTTTCCCTTGCATCCGCCGGGGCGCCCGGAGAAGTCCCGGGCGGGGGAGTTGAGGAGCGTCGGTGGCCCGGTCCTGGTTATGTCAGGAGCACGGGATCCATTCGCGAGCGCGGCCGAATGGCGGGAGGAGAGCGGCCAGACCCACGCGGGCCCGCGGGAGTGCGTCGAGATCCCCTGTGCGACCCACTCCTTCCCGCGGCAGACTACAGCCTCGGTGGTGGAGGCTGTGGATCTGTTCCTTCAGCGCTGGTAGCCGGGTGTCGCACCTGGTGTTCAGTGATCGATGCCGTGCAGGCGTGCGTCGCGCCGGGCGCTGACGTTCGTCACTTGACACCGGGCCCCTGTCTGGCAATATTGACGTCATAACTCCCCACCGTCCCACCGGGACTGGTGGGGTTTTTCAGCCCTGGCTTTGGTGAGGCACGCTCGGAATGAAGCCTTTGACCTCGTGGTGCTGGCTTCGCTGGACAGCGACCTGATACCCGCGCTGGATGAGGCGCACGAACTGTGCCGGGTCGTCGGTTTGACCCTCCCTTGCCCTGCCGCGTATCCTTGTTCTTCGGTGCTCGCGCGGGCTCTGGTCTTTCGTTGCCCCCAGCGCCACGGCGATTGAACGCTCCGCGTTTGTGTCGTCACTGGAGCAGACAGCTCTTGCGAAGAGAGTCGGTCAGGCGTGTACGCGATCGTGCGCAGCGGCGGACGCCAGCACAAGGTTGCCGTCGGCGATGTCCTCACCATCGACAAAGTCGATGCCGAGATCGGTTCGAGCGTGAACCTCACCCCGCTGATGCTGGTGGACGGCGATGCCGTGACCACCGAGGCCAGCAAGCTCGGCAAGGTCACCGTGACCGCCGAAGTGCTCGCCGAGCACAAGGGGCCGAAGATCCGCATCCTCAAGTACAAGAACAAGACCGGGTACAAGAAGCGCATGGGCCATCGCCAGCGTTACAGCCGGGTCAAGGTCACCGGGATCGAGAGCTAAGGAGATCTGAGATGGCACATAAGAAGGGCGCATCCAGTTCGCGCAACGGGCGCGATTCCAATGCCCAGCGGCTCGGAGTGAAGCGTTTCGGCGGCGAGGTTGTCACACCGGGGCAGATCATCGTCCGGCAGCGTGGCACTCACTTCCATCCTGGTGAGAATGTCGGCCGTGGCGGTGACGACACGCTGTTCGCCCTGGCTGAGGGCACGGTTCGGTTCGGGCAGCGCCGGGGCCGCAAGGTCATCGACGTGGCCGTAGGCGGCGAGGACTGATACCTCCTCACATCGTGTGAAACGGGAGCGGCTGAAAAGTCGCTCCCGTTTTGCCTGCAGTAGGGCCATGGGTCCTGCATGAAACTCCCAGGGTCCGAGACCGGCTGCACGAATGTGCCGAGAGACTGGTGAGCATCTTGCGGCGGCGACGCGATCTGGAGGGATAGTGGGACGACTCGATGCCTGGTTGTGGTCGGTGCGGCTGTTCAAGACCCGCTCGGCGGCTACGGCTGGCTGCCGCGGCGGGCACGTGCGGGTCAATGACAAGCCAGCCAAGCCAGCACAGCTGGTGGTGGCTGGTGACCGGATCCGAGTGCGACGCGACGGTGCTGAGCGCCTGATCGAGGTGGTTGATCCCACCTTGGTCAAGCGGGTCGGGGCGCCCGTTGCCGAGCGGGCCTACCTCGATCACACGCCAGCCCAGCCGCCGCCGATCACGGCCATGCAGGGCCGGGCCGGGGTCCGGGAGCGTGGAGCCGGGCGGCCTACTAAGAAGGACCGGCGTGAGCTGGACCGCCTGCGTGGGAAGCGGGGCCGGGGTCGGTAGAATCTCTCCGTGGCCATTCCTTCCTTCGTCGATGAGACCACGCTGCGCGTCTTCGGTGGGAACGGAGGCCACGGCTGTACCTCCGTGCATCGCGAGAAGTTCAAGCCGCTCGGCGGTCCCGACGGTGGGAATGGAGGTCACGGCGGGTCGGTGATCCTGCGGGTTGACCCCAATCTCACCACCTTGGTCGAGTATCACCGCCAATCCCAGCGGAAGGCCACCAATGGCCAACCCGGAGAGGGCTCCCACAAGGCAGGCGCCAACGGTGACGACGTTGTGCTTCTAGTGCCGGACGGAACTCTGGTCAGCGATGCCGACACCGGGGAGTTGCTCGCCGACCTGGTCGGCGCCGGCATGGAGGTGGTGGTTGCCTCGGGAGGCCGCGGGGGGCTGGGGAATGCGGCGCTGGCTAGTTCCGCCCGGAGGGCGCCAGGCTTCGCCCTGCTGGGCGAAGAGGGCGAAGCCCGGGCGGTCACGCTCGAGCTCAAGGTACTTGCCGATGTTGGGTTGGTCGGCTTCCCGAGCGCTGGCAAGTCGAGCCTGATAGCGGCGATCAGCCGGGCCCGACCCAAGATCGCCGACTATCCATTCACCACGCTGATCCCCAACCTGGGCGTCGTCGTCGCCGGAGATCTTGTCTATACAGTCGCTGACGTGCCCGGGCTCATCGAAGGCGCCAGCGAAGGCCGCGGGCTTGGGCATGACTTCCTCCGCCATATCGAACGCTGCCAGGCCATCGTGCACGTCATCGACTGCGCAACCTATGAGCCGGGGCGTGATCCCCTGACGGATCTCGACATCATCGAGGGTGAACTAGCCGCCCATGGTGGGCTCGAAGATCGTCCCCGGATGGTGGCGCTCAACAAGATCGATATCCCCGATGCTGCTGAGCTAGCCGACCTGGTTCATGCCGACCTGGAATCCCGCGGGCTCCCGGTCTTCCGGATCTCGACGAAATCCGGCGAGGGGTTGCCCGCGCTTACGTTCGCTATGGCCGAGTTGGTGCGCGAGCGGCGCGCGATGGCGCCACCATCGCAGACCCAGCGGATAGTCATCCGCCCCGAACCTGTGCGGGGTGGCACCGAGTTCACGATCCGTCGGATGGGCGATGGCCAGGGTGGTTCCCTGTGGCGGGTGGCGGGTGCCAAACCGGAGCGATGGGTTAAACAAACAGACTTCACCAACCCCGAGGCCGTTGGCTATCTGGCCGACAGATTTACCCGGCTGGGGATCGAGGACGAACTATTGCGTCTGGGTGCGGAAGAGGGCGATGCCGTCGCGATTGGGGCCGGGAACGACCCGGTCGTCTTCGACTTCGCGCCCCAGGTCCGCTCCGGCGCAGAAATTCTCACCCGACGCGGCGACGACGAGCGGCTGCACGCGGAGCGTCCCAGCGTGGCACGACGGCGAGAGCTCGATGCCGACTACCATGCCCGCAAGGCTGAGCGGGCCGAGGAGGGGTCGTGACCCTGCGGGAGCAGGTTGCCGGAGCCCAGCGGGTAGTTGTCAAAATCGGCTCCTCCTCGATCACCGGTACTGACGGCCGCATCGATATCGGGCAGATGAATGCGCTCGTTGATGCCATCGCTGCAGCGCGGGAATCAGGCCGGGACGTCGTGGTGGTGAGTTCAGGTGCGGTCGCGGCGGGCATGGACCCGCTCGGGCTCAAGGTACGGCCTCGTGACCTGGCCGGGCAACAGGCGGCTGCTTCGGTGGGGCAGGGGTTGCTCCTGGCCCGCTATGCCAGCCTGTTCGAGGCGCACGGCCTGCGGGTGGGGCAGGTGCTGCTCAGCGGTGAAGATGTCTCCCGGCAGCGCAGCTATGCCAATGCTCGCCGTACCTTTACCCGGCTGCTCAGCCTGGGGATCGTCCCCATCGTCAACGAGAATGACACCGTCGCCACGCACGAGCTCGGGTTCGGCGACAACGACCGGATGGCAGCCTTGGTCGCCCACCTGGTGGGCGCCGATCTGTTGGTGCTGCTCTCCGACGTGGATGGGCTCTACACCGACCATCCGGCCCGGCCGGGCGCCCAGAAGATTGGTGAGGTTGCCGAGGTCGATGACCTGCAGGTGGACACCTCCAAGCGGGGGACAGCTGTCGGTAGGGGCGGCATGACCACCAAGCTGGAAGCGGCCAAGATCGCCACCCATGCCGGGGTGACGACGGTGCTGGCCCGGGCCACCGATGTGGCTGCCGCCCTCGCTGGTGAGCCGGTTGGCACCGTCTTCCATGCCAGCGGTCGGCGTCGCTCTCGACGGCTGCTGTGGCTGGCCTATGCGTCCCGGGCGACCGGGGTACTCACCCTCGATGCTGGCGCCGTCCGGGCCGTGGTCGAGCGCAAGGCGTCGTTGTTGCCAGCTGGAGTGACCGGGTATTCCGGTGAGTTCTCTGCGGGGGATCCGGTGCGCTTGGATGGGCCCGATGGTGCACTGGTGGGCCACGGGCTGGTGAATTATGACGCCGATGACCTGCCCGGGATTCTGGGCCGGACCACACGTGAGCTGGTAGCCGAGCGTGGGGAAGCCTTCGACAAGGAACTGGTCCACCGGGACGCCATGATTCTGCGGAAGCGGTTTCGGGGCTGAACTCAGGCACCGGTGGTGCGGTCTTCCGATCGCAGGTGGCGCTGAGCCAGCGCGGACGGGCCCGGGCCCGACGATACGATGACGGCATGATCTTCCTGGAGCAAGCCCAGGCCGCCCGTGAGGCGTCCCGCTCGTTGACAACCACCCCCCGGGCGGTGAAGGACACCGCCCTGCGCGCCATGGCCGACGCGTTGGCCGTGGCCGAGGATGCAGTGCTAGCGGCCAACGCCGACGATGTCAGTGCTGCGGAGGAAGCGGGTACCTCCGCAGCGCTGGTGGATAGGCTCCGACTGACCCCGGATCGGGTGGCTGGGATGGCAGCCGGGCTGCGGCAACTGGCCGGGCTGGCCGACCCGGTGGGTGACGTGGTGCGTGGCTGGACCAATGCCAATGGCGTGCAGGTTCGGCAGGTGCGCGTGCCCTTTGGAGTGGTCGGGATCATCTACGAAGCCCGCCCGAATGTCACCGCAGACGCTGCCGGTATCTGCTTGAAGTCCGGCAATGCCGCCTTGTTGCGGGGCTCTAGTTCGGCGCTTAATTCGAACCGGGCCGTGGTGACCGCATTGCGGGATGGGGTGGTGGCGGCCGGCTTGCCCGCCGATGTGGTGCAGCTCGTCGAAGGCGGGCGGGAGGTCACCTCGGACATGATGACCGCGCGCGGCTATGTTGACGTGCTCATCCCCCGGGGAGGGGCGGGGCTGATCAACCATGTCGTGACCGGCTCCACGGTGCCGGTGATAGAGACCGGCACCGGAAACTGTCACTTGTTTGTCGACGCCGCCGCCGAGGTGGAGATGGCGATTCGGGTCCTGCTCAACGGGAAGACCCACAGGTGCAGCGTGTGCAATGCTGTGGAGACGCTCCTGGTGCACGCCGACATCGCACCCACCTTCGTGCCCGCGGCGCTCACCGCTCTGGCCGAGGCTGGGGTCACCGTGCATGGCACCCCGGAGGTGGTCGCCTACTCCGATGCGGTGGTGCCCGCAGCCGATGATGAGTTCGAGGCCGAATACCTGTCCATGGATCTTGCCTGTGCGATTGTCCCCGACCTGGAGGGTGCGATCAGCCACATTCGCCGGTACTCCACCGGCCATTCTGAGACCATCATCACCGAGTCATTGACTGCCTCGGAGAGATTTGTCGCCGAGGTGGATGCCGCAGCAGTCCTGGTCAATGCATCCAGCCGCTTCATCGATGGCGGTGAGTTCGGGTTCGGCGCGGAGATCGGCATCTCCACCCAAAAGCTGCACGCCCGAGGTCCGATGGCGCTACCGGAGATGACCTCGACGAAGTACATCGTGGTCGGGTCCGGCCAGACCCGGGAGTGAGCCGGTATGCTCCCGCGCATGACGCTCCTGGAGACCGCCGTCAACAGTTCCCTCACGCTCACCATCGGGCTGATCGCCTTTGGTGCCCTCGTGCTGATGCTCGCCATCACTGTGGGCTTCGGCTCAGCGCGGCCGCATAGCAAATCGAAGTGACCACAGGGCTCGGCGAGGGCGAAGGCTCTCGCCGGTGGCGGTTGGGCGTCATGGGTGGCACGTTCGACCCCATCCATCACGGGCACCTGGTCGCGGCTTCGGAGGTGCAATCGCGCTTCAGCCTGGACGAGGTCGTCTTCGTGCCCACCGGTCGGCCCTGGCAAAAAGCCAAGACCCGCGTGTCGGCCGCTGAGGACCGCTATCTGATGACCGTGATCGCCACCGCCTCAAACCCGCGCTTCTCGGTGAGCCGGGTCGACGTGGACCGGGGCGGGGACACCTACACGGTGGATACGCTGCGGGATCTGCGAGCCGAGCGCGGCCCAGCGACAGAGCTCTTCTTCATTACCGGCGCCGATGCTCTCAGCCAGATTCTCACCTGGCGCGGGGTGGAGAAGCTCTTTGATCTGGCCCATTTCGTCGGGGTGTCTCGGCCTGGGGTGGACTTGGAACAAAAGGACATCTCCCATCTGCCGGCTGACAAGGTCACCCTGATGGAAGTGCCCGCCATGGCTATAAGTTCCACCGCCTGCCGGGAACGGCGTGAAGCCGGTCTGCCGATTTGGTATCTGGTGCCAGACGGTATCGTGCAGTACATCACCAAACGTGGGCTCTATCGCACCCGCTGAGGCCCGCGAGACCCTGAATCTGAGGAGTTCTATGGCGGCGACCGATCAAGCTCGTCAGCTGACCCGCGTCGCGGCTGGGGCTGCCGACAGCAAACAAGCGACCCAGCTGGTGGCCTTTGACGTCTCCGAGCGCTTTCCGCTGGCCGACATCTTCCTGATCGCCAGTGCCGCGAATGAGCGTCAGGTGGCGGCTATCGTGGATGCCGTCGACGAGGCCCTCTTTGCTCAGGGCGTTAAGGCGCTTCGGACCGAAGGCGGTCGGGAAGCCCGGTGGGTGCTGGTCGACTTCGGAGACTTGGTACTGCATGTTCAGCACGTTGAAGAACGTGAACTGTATAGCTTGGATCGGCTGTGGCGGGATTGTCCGGAGGTTGATCTGGAGCTGGCGCCCTCCGAGTCATGATTGCTGGGGCGGATGCCTGCAGTGTGCGCTGGGGTCTTCGGCCTCGACCTGATCGGCTGCCGTGGGTTCAGCCTGAGGCTGCTCGGTGAGCGCGAGCCCGGCGACCGCGACGATGATGCCGGCTAGCAGCAGCGTCCGCACAGCCGTCACCGGCTCGGTGCCGGTGGCCATGGCCCATGCCACCGTCAGCGCGGCGCCGACGCCGGTCCACACTGCATAGCCAGTGCCAACAGCTATCCGGCGAAGCGCCATGGCTAAGCCGGTCATGCTCGCTATTATCGCCACCCCGAAGACGAGGGTCGCGCCGATCCTGGTGAATCCTGCCGACGCTCCCAGCGCGGTCGCCCATACCGCCTCCAGAATGGCGCTGGACAGGAGCAGAACCCACGACCGCCTCATGAGACCGCCTTGAGTGCGACCACGCAACCGACCAGCAGCGCCAGAAGGAGCATCCGGATCGTGGTGAGCCGTTCGGTGCCCCGGATGGTGCTCACCAGGACCGTCAGGGTCGCGCCGATCCCTACCCAGACGGCATAGGCCGTCCCCACGGGGATGGATTGCATGGCAACGGCCAACCCGGCCAGGCTCGCGATCGCTGCTAGTGCGAAGACGACTGTCGGCCAGGGTCGCCGGAACCTGTCGGAGGCGGCCAGGGCTAGCGCCCAGACCGCCTCCAAGGCCCCGGATAGGACCAGGATGGTCCAGGCCATCAGGTGTCAGTCTTTGGTGAAGCGGTCCTTGAGTGAGCCAAAGGCGCCCTTGGCCTTATTGGCCAGATCTCCAGCAGCCTCCTTGGCGTCGTCCCAGGTTTCCTCGGCCTTGTCGCTCACCTTGTCCCAGGTTTCCTCGGCCTTGTCACTGACGTTGTCCCAGGTTTCGCGAGCCTTATCGCTAGCGTCATCCCAGGCGTCGCTGACCGCCTCGGTGGCGGAGTCCCAGGCACCTTCGGCCTTGTCTTTGGCCTCCTCAGCCGCTCCGGCCGCGGCGTCCTTGGCTTCTTCGGCGGCGTTGTTCAACTCGTCGGTCATCTTCTCCCCTTCAGATCGGATGGGCAACTGCTCAGACTGTAGCGGTGAGTCCCGGCGAGTGGCACCCCCGGTCGGCACGTGAGCCTGCTGGTGGGGTGAACTCGGGGTTGGGCCTGCTGTGGGTGCGATACTCGCCAGGTGCTCGCAATCCTGTCGGTGACCTTCCCCTTCTTTGCATTGGTGGGGATCGGCTACCTGGCTGCGCGGGTGCGGTTGCTTCCGATGGTGGCGGTTCCCGGCCTGAACACCTACGTGCTGTACTTTGCGCTGCCCGCGATGCTCTTCCTGCTGGGGGCTCGGACGCCGGTGACCGAGCTGCTGGATCCAGTCGTGCTGGGGGTGTGGCTGCTGGCCGGGCTGGGTGTAGTCACGGTGGCCGTGGCCACCGCGCGACGCCGGGGGCTCAGCTGGCTCAACGCCAGCTTCGGCGCTTTGATTGCGGTGCTCCCCAACTCGGGTTTCATGGGCATCCCGCTCCTGATCGCCTTGATAGGTCCGCAGGTATCGGGCCCGATTGGGGCGAGTCTGCTGGTGGATATCGTGCTTCTGCAATCCCTCGGAATCGCCCTCTCCCGCCGAGGTGACAGACGTGGTGATGAGGGTGACCTGGTGCCCGAGTCTCCGGCGGTGATAGCTGAACTGGGGGCCGCTCTGCGGAAGGTGGCCACCAATCCGTTGCTGTGGGGCATTCTGCTGGGTGCGGCGTGGGGCTTGGGTGGGTGGACGCTGGCGGCTCCAGTGGAAGGTGTGCTTACCTTGCTGGCTGCGGCAGCCACCCCGACGGCGTTGTTCACTATCGGTGCTGTGCTCGCCCGCGAAAACGGGAACCGCCCGCCCGGCCGGGTCCGCACGGGGATTCGGGCGTGGGGGGATGTGTACTGGCTAGCCGCTCTGAAACTACTAGTTCATCCCCTGCTGATGTGGGCGCTGGGACGTACAGCGCAGGCGGCTGGGCTGCCACTGGCCGAGGGGACCCTGGCGATCTTGGTGTTGACTGCGGCCCTCCCGGCGGCGGCGAATGTCTCGGTGCTGGCGGAACGATTCGGCGCAGACAGCGGGCGGGTGGCCCGGGTTATCCTGGTCTCCACCGTGCTGAGCTTCGGCACTTTCAGCGTCATCGCAGCCCTGCTGCTTTGACCCGGATCGGCGTAGCACCGCGGGGTTTGACCGCAGGCTGCTGGCGCCGTCCGCGCACTATATTGAGGCATCGCCCAGTAGCCTTCAGGAGTGTCATGTCCATTGTTGCTAGCCTCGCCGACGCCCTCGGGAAGGGTTCGATCCGGGTCGTTGATCTGACCACACGATTGTCGGACGAAACTCCGGCGCTCCGCTTGCCGGCCCCGTTCGCCAACCTGATCGACTTCAGCCTGGAACAGGTCAGCGCATATGACCAGCCGGGACCTTTCTGGAAACACAACAACATTCACACCGGGGAGCACGTGGGCACCCACCTGGACGCCCCGGTGCACTGGATATCCGGCCGCGATGGTCGGGACGTCTCGCAGATCCTGCCGAGTCGGCTGATCGGGCCCGCCGTGGTGCTGGACTGCGTCGACGAAGCAACTGCCGATCCCGACTTCCTGGTCGATATCGACGACATCACCGCGTGGGAGCAGCGCCATGGCCGCCTGCCGGACAACGGCTGGCTGCTCTATCGCACCGGCTGGGACCGGTTTGCGCATTCCGAAGCCGAGTTCCTGAACGCCGATGAGGCAGGTTCGCACACACCCGGCATCACCGCCGCCGCAGCGGAGTGGCTGGCCACCGAACGCAACCTCTCCGGCTTCGGTGTCGAGACCGTGGGGATCGATGCCGGGCGCGGCGCCGAACTCGACCCGCCGTTCCCAGCGCACTATCACCTGCTCGGGCAGGACATGTACGGGATCACCTCGTTGCAGCGGCTGACAGAATTGCCGACCACGGGTGCGATGCTCATCGTGGCACCGCTGCCCATCGTCGGGGGAACCGGCAGCCCGGCGCGGGTCTACGCGCTGGTGGACGCGGTCGCATGACCGCCATCATCACGGTTGCCCAGGCGGTGGGCACGGCGCTTGCACGGTGGGGCGTGGGCCATGCATTCGGTGTGGTGGGCAGCGGGAACTTCGTGGTCACCAATGCCCTGCGTGCCGCAGGCGTAGCGTTCACCGCGGCCCGGCATGAGGGTGCGGCCGCAACCATGGCCGATGCCTATGCCCAGGTGTCTGGCGAGATCGCGGTGGTCACCGTGCACCAGGGGTGCGGGCTCACTAACGCCACCACCGGAATCGGGGAGGCGGCCAAGAGCCGGACTCCGATGATCGTGGTGGCCGCAGAGGCAACCGTGCCCACCTCCAACTTCGCCATCGATCAGGCGGGCCTGACCGAAAGCGTCGGGGCGGTATCGGTCCGGGTTGAGTCGGCATCCACCGCGCTGGCCGATGCTGCCCGTGCATATCAGATCTGCCGGGACGAGCGCCGCTGCGTCGTTCTCAATCTGCCGCTCACTGTGCAGCGTGAGGTGTGGGATGGCACCCTGCCTGACGGCGGTGAGCCGATGATTCCGACACCACCGGTTCCCAATCCGGCAGACATTGCTCACGTGGCCGGATTGCTGGCCGCGGCGGAACGCCCGGTGATCCTTGCTGGTCGGGGCAGTCGGAATGCGGGTACTCAGCTGCAGGCACTCGCAGCCGCATCGGGAGCGCTGCTGGCCACCTCCGCGGTGGTCAACGGGTTGTTTGCCGACGATGCGTTTGCGTTGGGGATCTCCGGGGGGTTCGCCTCGCCGCTGGCGGCCGAATTGATCGCTGACGCGGACCTGATTGTCGCCTTCGGATGTGCGTTGAATGCGTGGACCACACGTGGTGGCAGGTTGATCGGCCCCGACACCACTGTGGTGCAGATTGACACCGATGCTGCTGCGCTGGGCCGCCTACGGCCGGTGACCCGGGGAATTGTCGGTGATAGTGCCGTAACGGCGCGGCTGGTAGCTGAGGCGCTGGGGGAGCGGCCCACTGCGTCCAGCGGGTATCGCTCACCGGAACTGGCCGACCGGATCAAGGCTCAGGGGCGTTGGCGGGACACCCCAACCCCGGACCTCTCCACCGGCGATCGCATCGATCCGCGAACCTTCAGCGCGGCGCTGGACGAGTTGCTGCCGCTCCAGCGGGTGGTGACGATCGACTCGGGTAATTTCATGGGCTATCCCACACAGTATTTGCGGGTGCCGGATGCGGCCGGATTCTGCTTCACTCAGTCCTTCCAAGCGATTGGCCTGGGGCTGGCCACCGCCATCGGTGCGGCCAGGGCGCAACCCGATCGGATCCCGGTCCTGGGCACCGGTGATGGTGGCTTCTTGATGGCTATCAGTGAACTGGAGACGGCAGTGCGGCTCCGGCTACCGCTCGTGGTGGCGGTCTACAATGACGCTTCCTACAGCGCCGAGGTGCATCATTTCGGGGCTGGCGACCCGGCAGCCGACATGTCGACTGTCGTGTTCCCCGACACCGATTTTACGGCGATAGCGCGAGGCTACGGTGCCACCGGGGTCACCGTGCGCAGTGTGGCGGACCTCAGCGCAGTGCCGGCGTGGCTGGAATCCTCTCCGAGGGCGCCCTTGGTGCTTGATGCCAAGATCGCCTCCGATGGTGGGTCGTGGTGGTTACAGGGCGCCTTTCATGGCCACTAGTAGCCTGTCGCAGCTGATCTTTTGTATTCGTGACCCCAGGTGAGTCCTGGGCTGCGTCGTTGATCCTCATCGGTACCCCGGCATCGATTCCGGATCCGCGTCTTGCCCAGAACTCACCTGACGCCGCTCGGTACCACACATCTCAGCTGCTAGTGTCCCGCGCCTGAAGTTGGTGTCATACGTGTTGGTGTTCAGGTGGATGGATCGCAAGGCGGAGTTCGAGGCCGATACTGGACGTATCGGCGAGAACGACAACGTGGCGAGGCGCCGTCTGGGCATCAACAAATGCAGCGAATTTCAGGCGCGGGACACTAGGGATGCGTGCGTCGCTCAGGAGCCAGCGCCACGGGGAGGAATTCCGACTTCGGGGAGAGAAGAGCCAGCATTCCATCCCGGCAGCCGGAGGCTTGCTTCCTCGCGCAAGAACGGCATTGATCAGGGCTTCCCTGGGTCGGGTTCGGCCCGATGGGCATGCGTCAGCGTGGGTTGCTGACTCCGGGCTGGCCTTCAGCGGCAGCGCGGTAGTCGGCCTCGCTGACAGGCTCGAGCCAGGTGGTCGTCGCGGCCGGATCATCGCCATTCTCCATTCCGGCGAGGTGCTCCATGAAACTGTCCGGGACAGCGGCGTGCCAATGCTCCTCGCCGGGCAGCGCGTAGACCGTTTCGCCCGCGCTCACCCGGAGCACACTGCCATCTCGGCTGCTGAAGAGCGCTGTCCCTTGGGTGATATGCAAGGTCTGGCCGTGGACGTGGGTATGCCACGCGGTGCGGGCTCCGGGAGCGAACCGGACCCGGGTTACCACCATGCGTTGGGAGGGATCTTGCGGGCTGATGATTCCGTCGATCCAGACGGCGCCGGTGAAGTACTCCGGGTGCCCCGGCACGGTAGGTGTTGTCGGGATGATCTGCACAGTGGTGTCTCCTCAGTGGTGGGACGGACGGGTCGCGCGGTGATGGTCTGACGTGGTGTGAACTCGCCGACTTCGTGAACACGCCCATTAGGTGACCAGGGTACGACGCGAGCAGGGCAGGCGATCGGATCGGCAGGATCAGGTGAGGCTGGCTAGGACCGGGTCGGGTCACGGTGGAGTCATAACATCGTCTGGAAGTCTCTATGCTGGGAACAGCTTTGAAGGGACCCCCATGACAGACGAGACACCTGACCAGCCCACCGAGCCCATCCCTACCGGAATGCCTCGAAATGATCCAGCTCCGCCGCCAGGACAGTCCAACGATCTGCTGGGGCAGCCGGACAGCCCGGCGTTCACCGATCAGGCTGGCCTGCCCGGATCCCAATCCACTCAGTCGGCCCTCCCGCCGGGAGCGCATCCGACCGCGGCGTATGGGCCCCCGCCGGATCATCTTCAGCCCGGGCAACCTCAGGATGGGCAGCCAGGACCGGCCTTCGGGGTGTACCCAGGGCAGCAAATGCCCCAGCCCACCGCGGGCCATGGGCAGCAGTTTTCTCCGATGCCACCCGCTGGTGGTCCTCCCGGCACTGGCGCTCGTCAGCCGAGGTCGCGCGTCGTGGTATGGAGCGTGGCTTCCCTGATCGTGATCGCCTCACTGGTCGGAATAGTGATGCTGGCAGCGTCAGCCCTGTCCAACTCCAGCCCCACCGGTACCGGGACCTCTGCTTCACCGGCTTCGCAACCCCCCCGCTCCTATGACACCGCAGAGGCTGCGGTGGAGGCCTTCTTGAACGCTGTCGCTCAGGGTGATTCGGTGACTGCCATTGCGCTGCTGACTCGAGCCCCTGGCGATCGGTCTTTGCTGACCGATGAGATGCTGGCTGCCAGCGCTGCCGTGGCCCCGATCACCGACGTCACCGTCACTCCTGATCCGGCAGCCCCTGAACACATGGCTGAGGTTCCGGTCAGCTATAAGGTCGGTGAGCAGCTGGTTCAAACGAAGGTCCAAGCCCGTCAATCCACGGGTGGTTCCTGGGTCGTGTACGGCACGAGCACCATGCGGGCTCCCTACGGATCAGATGGCCTCGCGATCACCGTCAACGGTATCGGCGTCGCGAATCCAGATCAGATGGAGGTCTTCCCAGGAAGCTACGAAATCGCGACCACGACCCGGTACTACACCTTCAAGGGAACCACGCAAACCATCACCACCACCGACTTCAGCTCCGATGGCTTCCGTGAAACGGAGATCACGCTGAACGACGAGGGATTGAAGGTTTTTCGCGAGGCCATCGTCAAGGACGTGGATGCGTGTCTGGCATCCAAGAAAATAGATCCTGGCTGCGGTCTTGGTCTGGAATCCAACCCGGACCGAGAACTCCAGCCGATTGAAGATACGTTTAAGCGAGAACTCTCTGCCGAAGCCAAAACTGCCCTGAAGAACCTCAAACCCGAGCTCGACTTCGAAAATCCATTCTCGGTGTCCGCAGGTAGGATCGGCTCGCTGAAGGTGACGGCGAAGTGTGAGGATACCGCCGCCGCGAAGAAAGTCACGCCATGTGAACAGAATGGGGCTCGGCTGGGCCGACCCGTCGTGGACTTCAGTACCGACCCGGTGACCGTCCGCTGGTAGCTGCCCGGATCAGGTCACCGTGGGTGGGTGGACCCGCGCGGTTGGCGCCATAGCCATGCGGCCAATGCTGCGATGGCCATGACGGTGACGCCCCCGCCGCACAGCCATCCGATTGTCCATAGGCGTTGGGGGGCCTGGTCCCCTCCGGCCGGGGGGGTAGCCATCGCAGGTTTGCTGGGCGCTGGCGTACGCCCTGGATGGGGGTTGGGCGGGCCCGGAGCCAGGCCGTCGTTGACGACGTTCAGCGCTGCGGCTGGGGCGACGATGCCCCACCCGAGACCCGGATCCCGTTCGGCTGCCGAGGGCCGCAGCGCGGTGGCGAGCAGGCGGTACTGCCAGTCAGCTGGGGTCTCGTCCGGATGGGCGGCGGCGATGAGTGCGGCCGCTCCACCGACGTAGCCTGACGCTAAGGCGGCGGAGGCCCGATCTGAAGACAAGGTGCAGTCGCCCAGGTCTCGGAAGGTGGTTGCCACCTCTTGGCCAGGAGCCACCAACTCCACGTGAACGCCTTGTTTCCCTTCTGAGGGGACCCCCTCGACCGTGAGCGCTGCGACGGCCACCGCCTCGGGGTAGCCGGCCGGGAACGTGACCGGCCGAGTGTCTGCCGTGTTGGCATCGGGGTTGCTGGCGGCAGCCACGATGAGGGCGCCTGAGTCGGAAGCCGTGCGTACCGCAGTGGTCAGGGCATCGGTGGATGATTCAAATGCGTGCGGGACGACGATTATCTGGGCACCAGCTTCGGCAGCCCAGCGGATCCCTGTGGCCGTGCGCACCGGATCGGCCCCGACGCCGTCGGCAGTGTCGGATTCCTCGGTCTCCAGGACTCGCACGGGGAGAATCTTGGCTTCGGGTGCGAACCCGATCACGCCGGAGTTCGGCAGCATCTGGGCGGCGATCTGCCCGGCGAGTGCGGTCCCTCGCCCGGATGTATCGACGCGACCATCAGAATCGCCTACCAGGTCAGTCCCTGGTAGGACGGTGGCCCCGAGGTGGGGATTGTCAGGGTCGACGCCGGTGTCCACCACGGCCACCGTCACCCCAGCTCCCCGGGAGAGCTGCCAGGCATCGGGTAGTCCCAGTTGGGTCACGGCTGTAGGGGGATTCGGTGTGAACTCGGGATCGATTCGGGAGCAATTGCCGCCGACGGCGGACGCTTCGCCTGGGGAAAATGCCAGCAGTGCGAACATGAACGTGGCTCCGGCGAGGCTGGCCCGCATGTCTGTGGTCATGACTTCTTAACGGTGGCCCAGGCGGCCTCGGGGGTGAGGACAGCACCCGAGGGGATCAGCGACAACCAGGGGGCGGGAAGTACGGTCACATCCTCGGGGGTATAGCCAAGTCGGGCCAAGGCGTCCTGGTTTGCTTCGCCCAAGCCGTAGGTGACTCCTTGATCGGTCACGAGATGGAGCGACCCCAGAGTGCCCCCCGAGACCCCTCGGACTAGGGCACCTGACCCGCCGGCCACCGTGACTGCTGGCTCCGGTTCCGGATCGGCAGCCTTCGGGGCTGGCCTTGAGGCGAGTATGGTCGCTGGCCCGGCAGCCGTGGTGACGAACTGGCCACACACCCGTTCACCTTCGGGAATCACCTCGGCCAGAGTGGCTGGCCAGTCTTGGGGAACGTCCGGGACCTCCACCAGCTCGAGTTCTGCAACATCTTGCATAGTCCCGGTCAACGGGATCTCGGATGTTCGTTCTAGAGCTGCCGCCGCGAGGCGATAGGCAGTGTCGGAGAGTGAGGCGATCTGCCCGTCTCCGACTATGAGAAAGTGGCGCGCGGTTTCCCCATCGCTGACTTCCAGGAGGGATCCGACCCGGGCCCCCTGAAGCCGGGGCGGCATGTCGGCTGTCGGCTCGCCTTCCCGTGGCAGGACGAGTGGAGCCAGATCTGATCCTCGGGTGAACAGCGAGAGCCAGGCTCCCGATACTGGGTGAACGGGCGCCTGATCCAGTTGCAGTGCTATCCGTACCCGATCATCACCTCGTTCTCGTCGGATCAGGTGGTAAGCGCCCTCAGTGACCAAGTAGAGGTCGTCGGCAACGCTGACGACTGCGAGGCCCTTGGGCGTGAGGCCATCCGGCGGTGCCCCAACCCAGGTGCGTTGCCGGCCGTCGCTCGTGGCGCAGGCCGCCCACACCTCCGAGTGGAGGTCCTCGGGTAGCGGGATCGCATCCGGGGCGTCGGTGAGCCCGACTGGGGTGCCGCGAGGGATCTCGCTGAGCGCTGCTGCGGGGAGGGTGACCACCTGGAATCGTCCTGGTTCTGACAACAACCGGGCGGAGGTCGTATTGGTGACCGGGCGGAGCACCCCGTCGATGGTGAGCATCCGCGCCCCCGATCCTTGTTGCAGAACCAGGGTCGAGTTCTCCCAGTTGTTGGGCAATCGCGGCGCCATCCGCCCGAGAACCAAGCCGACGGCGATCAGAATGACGGTCAGGACCACGCCGATGACCAGCGGCCGGGTCTGTGATCGGGGCTCGTACTCGTGCCCCTCGCCATCGATCCCGGACATGAAGGCTGTGAGAAGGCGGCGCCGGTTGTACCGCTGGGCCTCGAGAATGTCCTTGTTGGAGGGCATCTCAGATCGCTCCCCACAGCAGAGCCGTCAACGGGAGCACGGCGGCGAGTGCGATCACGTGCACGATGTCGGCGGCGCGGCTGGCCCAGGAGCGTTGCTGGGGTTGAAGGACATTGAGGATGAGCACCAGGCCGCCGATACAGAGCGCACCTGCGGCTACCCACGGGAGGAGTTCCGGTTGTGCTGCCGAGAGTGAGATGCCACCGAGCATCCCCACGAGGAGCCCGGTGGCCACGCCCGCATAGACCTCCGCCCGTCCGTGAAGGCTCCGGGTGCCCAGGAGATGGGCCAGCGCGATTGTTCCTATCAGGGCTGCTCCGAGGGCGGTGGTCGCGACGAGCGGGGTGAGCGCCAGGGTGAGGATGCCGCCGCCGATCCTGACTGCTAGGACGGTCACGTCCGCGTAGCGGACCTGTTGGGCCACGTCCCCCGGGTCGACTACCGGGGTTGCGGGGAACGCGAGGGCCTCAATCCTGGCGGGTACTTGGGCTAGCCCGATCCAGGGTGCTGCCAGCACGAGGACGGTGGTGCCAGCCAGGACGAGCGCTGCTGCGCGCTGATCGGGTACGCTGCCGAGCCACGTGATCAGCCCCAACGCAAGCAATCCGAGCGCGATCACCAGGGGAGCGGCGGCGGACGCCCGCAATCGCAGGGGGAGGACCGTCACGGCCACCGATCCGAAGACCAGACCGGCTCCGCCGGCCAGGGCAGGCAGCTGGGTGAGCGGGCCGTCGACCACGCTGGCGGCGCCGGCCGCGGCGAGGCCAGGTGCGCACAGCGCTACCGGGAGCGCACCCTCGGGTTGGATCCGAACCAGCACAGCCGCAACCAGCGTGGCCAAGAGCGCACCGCCGAGTCCGACGGCAACGGTGACCGGTGTGTGGTTTCCCGCCACCAACAGCAGCAGGGCCGCAACCAAGAACAATCCAGAAGCGCAGAGGGCTGCCAACCGGATTGAATCCTCGCGTTGCCACGGCTCCCGATTGCTCGCTACGGATACCCCGATGGCCTCGACGAGATCGTCATAGCGCACGTCCAGGTGCGTTTCTTCGGCGGAGGTGAGTGTCAGGACAGCGCCAGGGACTACGCTTTGTTCAGCCAGTGTTTGCGCCTGGTCGAGATCACCGAGCGCCGCGGTGGACATGCGGAATCCGTGACTAGCAGAATCAGCCGTGAGGCGCCCGAGGGCAGTGACAATTCCAGGCAGTAACTCAGCGACTGGCACGGATCCGGGAAGTGCCAAGTCAATCCGCTGATCGCGATACACGATGGCCAGCGGCAGCAGTGTGCTGGCTACGGGACGCCCGGGGGCCATGGGGGGTCTCCTGTGGTGGTGAAGGTGGGGTTCCAGGGTAGAGTACAGCGCTCCGAGCGCCCGCCGGGGGGTTGATTTCATTCGCGCCGCGAGGAGAGCGCGGAGAGAATCCGTGGAGCATCGGGACGGGGCAGCAGAACGCGCATCCAGATGGGCGACCAGGTTATACTCCCAAATAGCCCCCAGGCTTCAGTGAATACCACCCCCCGCAGCGCCTAGCTGCTCAACTGAAGGACATATGTGTCAGCTGTGATGAAGAACGAAGAGGACGCCATCGGCCAGGCGGTGAGCCTCACCCAGGAAGCCCAGAGCGACTTGCGGACCCGGATCAACCAGGTCACCGATGATGTTGCCCAGGCGGCTGCGAGTTTTCAGGGTGACGGCGGTACCGCGTTCGCACAAACGATGCAGTCCTGGAATGAGGCTGTGGCGCGGCTCACGAAACAACTTGCCGATTTTGAGAGCGGTCTCTCGGCTACTCGTCAGGCAACGATGGCCGCCGATGCCGACCAGGCCAGCGTGTTTGCCGGCATTCGTTCCAGCCGCCTCGGCTGATTCATCCACATACCGACATCAGGAGACAGAACCCATGCTGATCAACCACTCCGGAATGCAGGCCACCTCTCAAAACCTCAGTGGTGCCTCCCGGCATATCAAGACCGCCCTGGAAACTCTCGAGACGAATCTCAATAATGGTCCGCGACAGCGGTGGAGCGGTGAGGCAGAGGCGGCCTTTCAAGTTGCCCATCAGAATTGGAACGCGGCCTTCGCGGATCTCAGCGCGCTGCTGGACCAGATCGGGGTCAAAGTGTTTGACGCCGATTCGGCCTACCGCAGCACCGATGTGGCGCAGGCCGCCAACTTCCGGTAGCGCACGATGCCATCAGAAGGAAGTGCCTGATGGTGGGCGCACCACCCATGCCGCCGGTTGTCTATGTTCCCACGACAGATGAGGCCGAGCCCAGGCAGCGCCGGGTGTTGATGCATCGGGTGGCCGACGGCAGGATTGCGCTCTACACCTATTCGGCGCCCGACCGGGTGGATTCTCTCTACCGGCAGGGGGCTCCCTGGGTGCTCTGTGATGTACCTGCTCTGCAGCAGGTTCACAACAACTCGCCGTATGATCTGCTCTTCGTAGATGTGGATCCCGTGCTGGAGGAACTGGACGACTAAGCATGGAAATCGATCTTTCGGTGTTGCGACAGGTGGGACGCGATCTCGCTGGTGCTGCCAATGACATCTACGCGCTGGCTGCGACAGTGCCGACTGGGATCGATGCGGGCCCCATGACGGTGGTCATCAATCCCCTCGTGGCGGAGGTGGTTGCCAGTGCGGATGAGATTGCCAAGGGCCTCCAGGCAACCGGGACCGTCGTTGCCAATTCAGTGGTCTACTATGAAGCCGCCGACGCGGATGTAGAGGCCAGTCTGGATCAGATCACGCGCCTCGTGGAGGACTTGTGACTGAAGCCTTGGACACCGAGATCGTGGGCAATCCGACATCGATTGAGGCGGCGGCAGCATGGATTCGGGAACGGTTGAAGCCGGAGATGGCCGATGCTGCGGATGCCTTCAACGATGCGCGTCGGTCAGCGCTGCAGTCGTGGAATTCTGTCGCCGGGGACCAGTTCGCCGCGCGCATGAATGCCTCTGTGCGTGAAGTCGATGTGTTTGAGTCTGCGGTCGCCGGCATCGTGGACACTTTGGACATCTTCGCTGCCCGCATGCGGACCTGTGCCACTGAGATGTCCACGGTCCGGTCCACTGCGCAAGCAGCCGGGCTGGCTGTCGTCGGCTTCGCGATAGCGTACCCAGGCGATGGGCCCGCGCCACCGGCCTATCCGCTGGCGGCCGTCGGACAACCGGTGACCCGGGAGGAACTGGACGAGTACACCCGCCTGGCTGAGCAGTATGAAGCCCATCAGGGTTTACTGTCGGCCTTCGCTGTCGCGAAGGGCGAAGTGGACCGGATCGACCAGCGATTCTCGGCCGCCTGCGAGGAGCTGCAGAGCCACGCCGCGGCCCCCGATCAAGCCGCCTGGAGCCTCGACGTATCCGACGTGGTCGGCGATGGCACCATTGCTGCAGTCGCCTTGGATCTTGCTCGGCAACGCTCGGCCTTGCGCTCCCGCTCTCAGGATCTGATTCAGGAGGCGGCGGATGCGATGGCGGAGTTGCAGGCGTATCCGGAGCGGTTCTCGCAGCGCTTCCTCCTGTTCCACCGGGTGGACCCTGCCGCGATCCAAGCAGAACAGGCCAGGATTGACGGCCTCCTTGAGGCTGCGCAGGAGAGCCTTGATCGGGCTGAGGAGAACTTTGACGATTTCCGCCGTGCGTATGTGGCGCACGGGCCAGCGGTGGTTCGAATCATCGGCCGTCTGCTGGGCCCGTCGGTGGCTGAGCTCGGGTCGAGTTCCGACTGGATCGGGGCCGGGGCAACCGGTAGATCCGTCGGGTCCGACCCGGCTTCGCCGGCTCGAGAGATAGTGGCGGGTGCCGCCAAGAGGGTGACTTTCGGTTCTATTGTTCCGGCAACCGGAACAACCGTGGGCACGGGAGTCGATGCCGACAGGCACCTCCTCAGCGACGGTCTGATGAGCTCGTCGTTCAGCGACGGGCCAGAGGTAGGCCGAGCCCTCGACGCGGGCAGGTCCATGCTGGGATGACCCCCGCGGCCGGTTACCAAGAGGGCCTGGTTCGATGTGGGGCGAGCGTGGCCGACCTGGAGCGGGTCGTTCGCTCGGCTGGTCCCTACCGAGTACTCCTCGGGCCAATCAACGGGTGCAGGGATCGATCATTGAGACCGGGAACGGACATGCTCGTCGCCTGTTGGTCGAAGCTGCCTGGCATCACCGGACCCGTTCCCGGGTCGGGAAGACCAGCCAGAACCGGTGGGACCTTGCCCCGGCCGAGGCTCGTGCCAGGGGCGACGCCGGGAACCGGCGGTTACACCAACGGTGGGTGAAGTTCATGCCCTGGCTGTGGCGCACCGGATCGGGCGAACCGCTTCCCCCACATCTGGCGATGGACGTCCAGTACACCTACCAGATGTGGGGTTGCGGTTCATCTGGCCCGGCACGTCCTCGCACAGAGCAGCATTGATCAGCGCATCCTTAGTCCTTCTCAGGGCTGAGATCTTGGGGTTCAGCCCAGGCGAGCTGGGTCATCGTGATTCCATGGTCTCGGGAGATGACTTGGGCGCGACCCGGTGGCGTGCGGCGCAGCTTGGTCCGGCCAATGATGGCCCCATCATCGGGATTTCCGGACAGGAGGAGCCCGGTAGTGCCCAGCTCGGTCATGGTCTGCAGTACCGGCTCAAACATGGCCCGGGCCGCACCGCCGGAGCGCCTGGCGATGATCACGTGCAGGCCGATGTCCAAGGCTTGGGCCAGGAGGGGTTGAAGGGCCGCAGCCGGATTGCCCGATGCGGTAGCCACGAGATCGTAGTCGTCGATGAGGACCCATACGTCTGGCCCGGACCACCAAGAGCGGTTTCGAAGTTGCTCGGTGGTGACTTCACTTCCGGGCAGCCGGGTCTGCAGATAGGCGGCCAGGTCGGTCAGTGTGGTGGTGGCTGCGTCCCGAGTCGTGGAGTACATGTTGAGGTAGTCATCGGGAACTTCACCCAGCAGACTGCGGCGCAGGTCCACGAGGAACAGTTGCGCCTCCTCGGGGGAACCGGTGCGCATGATGTCGCGGATGAGGGCTCGTAGGAAGGTGGATTTGCCTGATCGGGCATCCCCAAGGACATAGAGATGCGCGTCAGTTCGCCTGTCGAAGGTGAGCGGGGCGAGTCTGGTCTCTTCGATCCCCAGCAGAATTCTCTGGTCTTCGGGGTGTCGGTCTTGTAGTTCTGTGAGCGCGACGCTGGTGGGAAGCAGCCTGAGTTTCGGCCCAGCGGGTCCCCGCCATGCGGCGGACAGCTGGCTGATCAGATCGGCTACCCCGCCGCCGACGGTGCCGGGATCGGGCTGGCCGTCGATCCGGGGAAGTGCCAGCAGCACGTGGCATCCCTGAGGCTCTAAACCCCGCCCGGGGCGGCCCTTCGGAACCAGCCCAGCGACCCTTCTATCGAACTCGGAGTCGCCGGGATCTCCGAGGCGCAGCTCGATCCGGGAGCCCAGCAGATCCTTGACCTGCTGGCGGATGTCTGACCACCGGGATGCCGTTATCAGGAAGTGCACTCCGTAGGAGAGGCTCCGGGTAGCGAGCTGCTGCAAGCGAGGCTCTAGGTCGTCGAAGGCTGCGCGGATGGTTGACCAGCCATCGACGACCAAAAATAAGTCGCCATAGCCATCGT
Organism: Propioniciclava sp.; assembly: GCA_047973325.1. Taxonomy (GTDB): domain Bacteria; phylum Actinomycetota; class Actinomycetes; order Propionibacteriales; family Propionibacteriaceae; genus Propioniciclava. Next base: position 22,341 of record JBKEBU010000115.1, read on the forward strand.
CGTACTTGCCGGAGGCGCGCCCCTCTCGATAGGTCTGCATGGAGTCGATCTGGTGGGTGCGAAAGTAGCGCTCCCGGTCTTCGATCAGGCTTTCCAGCTCGGCTACCACTCGCCGGACCTCATCGGCCTGGTCTCTGCTGGCGACGCCAGCCACGTGCGGAGCCTCGGTGAAGGCAGCGAAGGTGCCACCGCCGAAGTCCAAGATGTAGAACTGCACCTCCTGTGGGGTGTTCGTCAAACAGAGCCCGAGGATCAGGGTGCGCGCAGCCGTCGACTTGCCGCTGAGTGGCCCGCCCACCAGGCCGACATTGCCGCCGGCGCCAGCGAGATCCAAGACTAGGGTTTCCCGCCGTTGCTCGAGCGGGACATCGATGGTGCCCATCGGTACCCGGAGCCGACCGGCTGAACGTCCCGGATGTGACACCAGCCCCAACGCTGGATCCACGTCCACCTCGGGGTATAGGCCATCGAGGGTGTCCGGCTTGTCGAGGGGTGGTAGCCAGATCTTGTGGGCGGGAGTTCCGTGGCCAGTCATCCGGGCCACGGCAACGTTCAACTGGGACATGTCCTCCCAGCGGGCATCCTGGGCGCTGTGCGGATCGGCCGGTACGGTCTCCGCAGGCTCGATTGCCTCGGGGACGTCCGGTTCGGATCCGGGCTGCTCATCCCATTGGGCGGTCGAGGTAAATCGGAGCAGCTGTGCCGGTGCGGACGGCCGAGCCTCGGCGGCCGGACGGGCAGGTCTGCGGGATGGCGCCCGAGCTTGGAGGGGGGCGGCAACATAGCTGGCTTGGAATCGGCTGAGCTCTCTCGAGCCGGAGCGGAGAAAACCGGCGCCGGGAGTGGGTGGCAGTTCATAGGCGTCCGGCACTCCGAGCACCTGCCGGGACTCGCTTGCGGAGAAGGTCCGGAGCCCGATTCGGTAGGACAAATGGGAATCCAAGCCGCGAAGGCGTCCCTCCTCGAGTCGCTGCGAGGACAGCAGCAAGTGGATCGCCAAGGATCGTCCCAGGCGTCCGATGGCGACGAAGATGTCTATGAACTCGGGTTTGGCGCTGAGAAGCTCGGAGAACTCATCCAGGATGATTACCAGTGCGGGCAGGGCGGGATAGGAGTGCTTGCCCCGGCGGCGGTCGGCCTCGTATTCGCTGACATTGGCGTAGTTGCCCGCCTCGCGCAGGGTCCGCTGGCGGCGCACCATTTCGCCGCGCAGGGCGTCCTGCATGCGGTCGACGAGTGACAACTCGGACTCGAGATTCGAGATCATCGCCGATACATGGGGCAGATCGGTGAGCCCGGCGAAGGTGGCCCCTCCCTTGAAGTCCACCAGAACCAGGTTCAGTTGGTCCGGGGCGTGGGTGAGCGTCAGTGCCATGGTGAGGGTCCGCAAGACCTCGGACTTCCCCGATCCGGTCGCCCCGACCAAGAGGCCATGGGGACCCATGCCAGCGTGCGCGGATTCCTTGAGGTCTAGGACAACCGGCGCACCGTCAGGGGTGATGCCGAAGGGGACCCGGAGGAGCTGCTGACCCTGCCGCTGGGTCCACTGCTGGGCCGGGTCAAAGTCGCGAATATCCCCCAGCTGGAGGAGTTGCATCAGGTCAGCGGAACCAGCATCGCCATCGGTGGCAGCGGCCGGGGCGGACGTCGGCCGTTCCTGGTCGCTCCACGGCGTGAGGCGCCGAGCGACCGCCTCGGCTTGGGCCGCAGGCATGGCGTCGGCCGTGATAGTCGCTGGCTCGACATCGAGCATGAGGGCATGCATGGTGGGGCGGTGGCCAGCGCGAGCCGTCGACAAGGTGAGCCGGAGGGTTGTCAGCGATGTGAGTGGACCGAAGGAAGAACAGATGGTCGCCACCGTGACCCCGGCGATTCCCTGGCGAGATCCCAGCCGGTGGGTGCGGGGCCAGAGGGCATCATCGACTATCACCAGGAACTGGGGCCAGGCAGCCCCCGAGTTCCGGGGCGAGAAGGCCGGTCGCTGCAGGAGATCGGCGCCCAGCAACGATGTCAGTTCTGCGGGATCTGACGCCACCATGCGCGCTGGCCCCAGGCTGTCATTGATGTCGGCTGACCGGGCGTGGGGCAGCCACTTGATCCAGTCCCATTCGGGGCGGAGCTCCTCGCTGCACAGGACGGCGATCCGCAGGGCGCTGGGGGCAACGAAGGTGGCCAGCATGGTGACCATGGCGCGTACCTGATCGCGCGCGGCCGAGAGATCTCCAGTGATCTCCAGATGAGAGAGCGCACCCAGATTCTGACTCACGGGGGCGTTGTCCACCTCGGCATGGGTGGCCACTAGGCGATTCACCGCAGAGAGGCAGACGGCATCGGGCTGTATCTGCGGGAGTAGCGTGGGTGCGGCCACCGCCAGCGTCAACGGTTGTGCTGAGGATCCGATCCGGGTCTCCAGCGCGGACGGACTGGCTGGCCGCTCCCAGACGCGATCTCCCTGGTCGGCGATGAGTACCAGAGCCCGGGGATCGGGCAGCCGCCACGCAGCCTCGTCCCGTTGCTGTCTGGCTGCCGTCCGTAACTGCTCGCGGACCTTGCTGAGTTGTGCGAGATAGTCCCGACGCAGCGAATCCACTTGATTGCGGTGCTGGGAGAAGGTTCGGTACACGTTGATTCCGGCCATGGCGAGCATGGCCACGACCATGCCGCCGCCCATGAGCATCATGCGGGGGTTGCCACCACTGAAGGCGAGGAACGCCATCACCCCCATGGAACCGACCATGGGGACCACCATGGCCATCACGTTTCCCCACCCAGGAGGCGTGACTCGCTCGGGCGGTGCTGGGATGGGAGCCGTCTCCGGCGCAGGCGGGATCGAGCCCGGCGCCGGGTGCGGAACGGCAGCGAAAGCCATGACGACGCTCCTTGGGGGTAGGCTAACGCCGATCATCCTAGGCGCTCGGGCCACCACCCCGGCGTCCTCCCATGAGGAGGTGAGCACCAGATGGCCCAGCGGGCTCATGCGACCATCGTGGTCGGGGAGTCCTGCCACGATGTTGCAGTACTACGAGGGACAACCGTGGCAGGGCTGCTATCCATGCTTGAGGTTGATTCACGTGACCTGGTGGTAACCCTCGCCGACGGCCAGCGGGCCGATCCAGCTTCGGTTGTGGGCGGTGACCTTCCCTCCGGTGCCGTGCTGACGGTCTCCCGTATGGGCACGATCGATCCGACCAGTGCAGGTGCGGTGGCCCCGGCGCGGACGAATGCCGAGCCGATAGCGCTAGCGGTTGTGGCGCTGGGCCTTACTCTGCCCGTGCTGGCGCACTACGGTGGGTTGCCCTCGTTGCCGGTTCCCGGGTGGGCCCGCTGGTGGTTCGCTGGGCTGGCCCTGCTGTTGGCCGGCGGGCTGCTGCTCCGGCTGCGACATCGGACCGCTGCCTGGGTTCCAGCGCTGCTCCCCGCCGTGGTTGCCGTGCCCTTCGCCGCGGCCGTCCCTCTGAACTCAACCCAGCCGGCAGCATGGGCCTTGTTGGCTGGGTGCGGTGGCACGTTGGTTGCAGCGTTCGGCTGGTGGCTGTGGCGACCCGATGCTGCGGCGCGCATCGCACTCTCGGTTTGGGGAGCCGTCGCCGGGCTCGGGGCGCTCGCCGTATCACTCGGGTGGGATGCTGCCGGGGTCAGCCCCCTCGGGCTGGCTGGGGGAGTGCTGCTGGTCGCATTGGCTCCACTGCAGGCTGGAAGACTGCCCGAGCACGAACTGGTCGATGTGCCGTTGCTGACCACCACGGCGGCGCGACTACGCGCCGTGGGCTCGCCCACCCCGAGCGTGATTTCTCAGCGGTGGGTGCGGCGCCATCTGGGCCAGAGTGCGGCGTGCCTGACGGTGCTGAGCCTGGTGGGCACGGTTGTGTCTGCTGCAGCGGGCCTGGTCATGCCGCTTCCGGACTCGTGGGGCAGTTGGCGGAGCTATGTGTGGTTGGTGACCGTCAGCTCTGCCCTGGGTGTGCTGACTTTGAGCCCTCGGCAGAATCCGGTCCGATTGGTACGCATTGTTCCCCGGGTGGCAGCTGCGCTGATGGTGGCGAGCCTGGCTACCCGCTCGCTCAGTATGCTGCCAGTCTCCTGGGCGGCTGCCGGCGGACTGCTGGTTGTCGGCGGGGTGGTGGCGCTGGGTGCGGTCATCGTGATGCGGGAGCCGTGCTCGGCTAGGCCTGGCCGACTTGCTGATCTGGTCCAGTCCTGGTCCCTGGCTCTGGTGATTCCGGCGTCATTTGTAACCTCTGGCCTGTTCCAGCGCGTATGGGAGTGGGGCGGGTGAGGGCCAGGTTGCGGGCCGAGGCCCGGCCCGGGAGCACGCTGGGCCGCCTCCTGGCGTACCTCATCGACCTGGTGGTGGTGCTGGGGGCGGGCGGGCTCACGTGGTGGGTTGCCGGCAGCGTCGTTGTTGCCGTGATAGTTGTGCTGGAAGCTTGCCTGATAATCCTGCTGGGTCGGGCGGCAACCGGACTGACAGTCGGTTCCTGGGCTACTCGAACCGTCGCGATCGCCGACGCGGAAGCACGCGCGCCCGGACTACGCCGCCAGGCCATCCGCTCGGCGATCATGGGACCCCTGCATCTCACCGTGGTGGGGCCACTGATCACCGAGTGTACGGCCAGGGAGGGGCGGGACTGGATCGATGGGATTGCTGGTACCCGGGTGATGGACCGTACCACCGAAGCCGAGCCGGTGGTGGCGCGGGATCCCTATGGCCGACCCACGGTGATCCCCTCGCTCGGGCCGCCGGGGCTAGCGTCCGGATCATCCACGGCGGCCACCGACCAGGGGAACGCCCCCGAATCTTCTGGGGAGGCATGCTCGGCTGAACTGCTGCCGGCAGACACCCCGCCGGGCATCATCGTCATCGCCGATACCGGAGCCCGGCTGAGAGTGGCAGCCACCCTGGTGATCGGCCGGGCTCCACAGCCCGGTGGGCCCAGCGACGTGCCCTGGGTGCTGCCCGACCCGGGACGTTCGCTCTCGCGGACCCACCTGCGCCTCGGTTGGTCCGCGCCGGTCGGGTTGTGGGTGGAGGATGCTGGCTCCTCGAACGGGACCCGAGTTCAAACAGGGTCGGGCACCGTGCACACCGCTCCCCCAGGCGAGCGCCTGTCCCTGAGTATGGAATCAACGCTGCTCTTGGGGGACCACGTGCTGCGGTTCGAGCAGGTGGAGGCCCCGGTGATCGCGGGTGGATCAGATCCAGCGAATCCATGACGGGATTGGGACAATCATCAGACGATTGGGTTCTTTCTGGCACAGTTGGTGAGGAGAAAACCGAACCCACCCCCCACAAGGATGACGTTGATCACCTCTCGGTTGCAGCGCGGCGCGCGCTCTCTGCGCAGCGGCCTGCTCCGACGCCTGCCCGCAGTCGCCCTCGGGGTGGCGATGCTGCTGACAGCCGTGGGGGCACTGCTGCACCCGGGCGTTCCCACCCCGCGAGTGAACCTCGACGACGGTGGCATCTGGGTGACGAATCGTTCACAGCAACTGGTCGGTCACCTCAACTATGAAGCTCGCGTCCTCGACGCCAATCTGGTGTCAGGTTCGACCGATTTTGATATCGGCCAGTTCGGAAACCATGTCACATTCGCCGATGCCGCCACAAATGTCATTGCCCCGGTGGATGTGGCCAACGTACGGCTGCAGGGCAGCCAATCGCTGCCGGTGGGGAGCGTCGTCGCCCAGGGGGGTGAGCGAATCGGGGTGCTTGATCCGGAAACGGGATCAGTGTGGGTGGTGGATACCAACTCTCCTGGAGCAGCGCCGCTTACTGCGGAGACCGCTCGGGCGACCGGTCTGTCAGGCGGGGTGCTGACCACCGCTGTTGACGGCACCGTGATGGCGGCCTCGGCTGCGCCCGGACAGCTGGTGAGCATTCCCCCGGAGGGGGGCGACACCGAGCGGACCGCCCTGGAGTTCGATCCTGCTGACCGGTTGACGCTGACTGCGGTCGGGTCGCGACCGGTCCTGCTGATTCAGGAATCGCAGACGCTTCGCCTGCCGACTGGGCGAGAGGTCAACCTCACCGACGCCGGGGTGGCTGGCGAGGCCGTGCTGCAAGAGCCGGGGCCGGCCGACGATGAGGTGATCTTGGCCACTCCCACCACGCTGGTGCGGGTCAACCTAGAGTCGGGGGTGGTTCGGTCAATACCAGCCTCCGAGGAGGTGGCCGGGCCAGGACAGCCGGCAGCCCCGGTCACCCTAGGGAACTGCCACTATGGAGCGTGGGCTGGCACCGGCGCCTACCTGCGGGCCTGCGCAGACGGCGAACCGTATCGCCTCACCGTTCCGAAGGTTGCCGCCGCGGATGAGCTGGTTTTTCGGACCAACCGTAGCCGGATCGTGCTCAACGACATCACTGATGGATCGGTCTGGCTCCCCGATGAGAATATGGTCCTGGCCGCCGATTGGGAAGAGATCCAGAACCAGGTGGATGCGAGCGAAACTCCCGAGGATGCACCCCAGGTGACCGACGAGATCGCCGACCCAGATCGCAAGGAAAAGAACACGGCACCTATTGCCACCGATGACCACCTGGGCGTCCGGCCGGGCCGCGCAACCACACTCGATGTGCTCGGCAACGATAGTGACGTGGATGGGGATGTGCTTACTTCTCGTCCGGTGACCCAGCCGGAGATCGGGACGTTGGCGGTTAGCCGTGGGGGGCAATCGCTACGCCTCGACGTGCCGGCGGAGGCGACTGGGACGAGCACGTTCAGCTATGAGGCCTCCGACGGACTGGCCTTGGACGCGGCCGACGTGACCGTGACCGTGGTGCCCTGGGGAGAGAACTCCGCCCCGCGCCAGCGACGCGATCCTGGCCTGAAGCTCGGAGCCATGGCGCAGACCGAGGCCAATATCCTGCCGCACTTCCTCGACCCCGATGGCGACCCGATCTATCTGAAATCCGTCACGGCACCCACCGGCCTGCAAGTCCAGTTCCGCGAGGAGGGGACTGTGACGATCAAGGATCTCGGCCATGATCCGGGGCCGGGTGCCCTCACCGTCACCGTCTCGGACGGGCGGACCAGCGTCGAGGGCCAGGTCACCGTTGCGGTTCAAGAGGCCGGGAACGTGTCACCTGTAGCGAACGGAGACTTCGCCGTCGGCCGGGTGGGGGAGCCGCTGGTAGTACAGCCTCTGGCCAATGACACTGACCCCAACGGGGACGCGTTGACGTTGCTGGGCACCTCCCCACCTCCGACGGGCGCCGTGGTGGTTCCCGACACCAACGTGGGGACGCTGACGGTCACCGCCCGAGCGCCGGGGAGCTATTCGTTGACCTACGCGGTGACCGATGGCCCGACCCGGGTCAACGGCGTGATTCGGGTTGATGTGGTCGCCGATGATGTCTCGGCCATCCCGGTCGCCGAAGACGATCTGGTGCTGCTGCCACCCGGCGGTGAGGCCCTCGCCGAACCGCTAGGGAACGACTCCGACCCCGCTGGGGGCGTCTTGGTGCTCCAGTCGGTGCAGCTGGCCCGGGGGTCTCCGCTGCAGGTCACGGTGGTTGACCATCATCTGCTCCGGATCATCGCTCCGGGGGGTTTGGATGGTCCCGAGACGGTGACCTATACCATCTCCAATGGCGCCCACACCGCCAAGGGCAGAATCCTCGTCGTGGGGATGCAGGACGCGCCCACCACGAATCCGCCGGAGGTTCAGCCCGACCACGGCCGAGTTCGGGTGGGCGATGTCGGGTCGGTAGCGGTGCTAGGCAATGATCGTTCGCCAGCGGGCTTGTCCATGCAGGTGGAGCCACGCCTGGAGTACAGCGCCGACCCAGCCATCGGCACCCCCTTCGTGACCCGGAATCAGGTTCGATTGCAAGCCGGGGACCAGCCCGGCTTCCTGCAGGTCGCCTACACGGTGCGTGACACCGAAGGTGCCATGGCCACTGGCATGGTCACGTTTGAAGTCGTGGCCGACGATGGCGCCAATGCCGATCCGAGGCCTCGACCGCTGACGGCTTGGGCGGTCTCTGGGCAACCGGTGCGGATCCCGATTTCCACCGCGGGCATCGATCCCGATGGAGACTCAGTGGTGCTCGCGGGTGTGGGCCAGCCGCCGACCAAGGGCACTGCCGAGCTGGGTACAGACTGGATCGAGTACACCCCGGCCGCGAAGGCCGTCGGGACCGATGTGTTCACCTACCTGGTGGAGGACCGGCTCGGACGGCAGTCCACCGCGCGGGTACGGGTGGGAATCGCGCCCCCGTCGGCGGTCAACGAGCCCCCAACAGCGGTGCCCGATACTGTCTTGGTCCGGCCCGGACGGACACTGCTCCTGGCCGTCCTGGCCAACGACCTGGATGCCGACGGGGACGCGTTGACGGTGACCACCGTCGAATCTCCCGAGGACGGACTGAATCCCACCGTGGTTGCGGAGGGTATCCGGGTGACCACCCCCCGGCAGGCGGGTGCCTACGTTTTCACCTACACCCTCAGCGATGGTCGAGGCGGTCGCGATGTCGGCACGGTCACGCTCAATGTGCTGGCGGACGTGCCCTTGGCCGCTCCGGCGGCCCGCGATGATGTGGTGGCACAGGAGGACGTGCCGACGGACGGGGCTGCGGTCGAGATCGACGTGCTCGCCAATGATGCTGATGCCGATGGTGAGCTGGCATCGTTGGTCTTGGCCAGCGAGGCGGCTGGGGTCCGAGTCGCCGGCGGAAAGCTGATAGTCACGCCAGAACGATCGCGTCGGTTGGTTGTGTACACGGTCACTGACGCGGACGGTCTCACCGGAAGCGCGGTTGTTTCCGTGCCGGGTACCGAGCGGGAACGGCCCTATGTTGATCGAGACCAGGTGCCGGTTGAGGTGCGGGCTGGCCAAGAAACCATCTTGGACCTGCGATCCCTGGTACGGGTACGGGAGGGCCGAAGTCCCCGGATCACCGATCCAGCGTCGGTGCGGGTGTCGGTGGGGAGCGAGGACGCCCCCGAGGCAGTGGACGAGTACACCATCCGCTTCCGGGCAGATCCTGACTATGCCGGGCCAGTCTCGGTCTCGGTGGTGGTCAGCGACGGTGCCGCCGAGGATAGATCGGCCCTGTCGGCGGCACTGACGCTGCCGATCCGGGTGGTATCCGCGGTCAATCATCCACCGACGGTGACCCCCACACTGATCAAGGTTGGTGCCGGGGAGGGGCCGGTCACCCATGATCTCCGGCTTCTGGTCGATGATCCGGACGGGGTAGACCCGGCCACGTTCGGATATGCCCTGGGGTCGACGCCATCGACGCTCTCGGTTGAACTGAGTGGCTCGATCCTCACGGTGAGTGCGGGACTTGACCACCCCAAGGGAGGCACCGACAGCATCGGGATCGCTGTTGATGACGGCTCGGGGGCGGTGAAAGCCGAGATTCCGGTGGAAGTGGTGGCGTCGAGCAAGCCGCTGATCCAGGTGTCAGATGCGGTTCTGAATGCCACTGCGGTGGGGACCGTTGAAGAGGTCGATCTTGAGAAGTTCACCATCAATCCGTTCCCTGACCATCCGGTGCGGATTGTCGGGACGATGCTGCTCACCGGTGATGCTCAGGTTGACCCGCGGGACACCACTCTCCGAATCATCCCCCGGGAACTGGGGATGGTGACCCTGGTCTACCGGCTGATGGATGCTACCGCTGATCCGGATCGGATGGTTGAGGGGCGCGTGCGTCTGGTAGTCCGGGACCGGCCGGATCCGCCAACCGAGGTCGCGGTGATTCCCACCGGGCCTGGGGAAGCGTTGGTGACCTTCAAGCCCGGAGCCGACAATGGGGCGCCGATAGAGTTCTTCACTGTCTCTTCGGTGAGTGGGGGAGGTCAGGTTCGGTGTTCGGTTGCGTCGTGCCGGGTGACCGGGCTGACCAACGGCCGCAAGCACGCCTTCCGCGTCGTGGCGCGCAATGCGGTGGGGGACTCGTCACCCTCGGAGGCGTCGCCTGCGGTGCTGGTCGATGTCAGTCCTGGCCGTCCCAAGGCGCCGACGGGCACCGTGGGGGACGGCACCATCACGCTGACCTGGGAGCCACCCACCAATGCCGGTTCGACGATCACGGGGTACACGGTTTATCTGACTGGCGACGAGGCGCGGGAGCTCACGGTGGATGGGCAGGAAACCACGGCGACCTTTACGGGCCTCTCGAACGGCAAGACCTACGTCGGTGCGATCCAGGCGCACAACAGATCCGAACAGCCCTCGGAGTCATCGGAGACCTCTGCGGATCTGATTCCTCGAGGAACCCCGCCCTCGCCACCGAGTGTGTCTGCCACCAATGTCCCGCCCGATTCTGCTGCGCAGGCCAAGCTGGAGATAGCGTGGGAGTATCCCGAATCGTCCAACGGGCGTCCCTTTAACTCGGCCCGGGTGACCTGGGGCGATCAGACTCGGGTCGTCGACTCTGACGGCGCCGTGACCAGCGTCCGGATCGATGTCGTCCCGGACGCCAGCGTTGACTATTCGGTCGCGCTGCACACCGAGGCCGGTTGGTCCGAAGAGACCAGTGGCACGGTTGCTGCGGTGTCGATCCCGGTGGAGTTGAACCCGCCCACGGTGAGGCCTACCGGTGAAACCGGAGAGCTGGAGATCTCCGATGTTGCACCTGTGGACGGCAACGGCTACCTCGCCTCACAGTTGAGCATCGAGCGTTCGGTTGCGGGGGGACCGTGGGAGCCGCATGTGGGGACCCTCCTGACCGGCTTGCAGAACGGCACCCCGTATGCCATCAGCTTCCGGCAGGTGGCTGAGGATGGGGAGTTTCCAGCAACCGGCCCGGAGGTCACCGTCGCGTCGGCCACACCTTATGGGCCACCGGTTGCTCCCACCTTGCAGGCGACGTCGCAATCTGGTGGTGTGCTGTACGCGTGGACCTATGCCGCAGAGAATGGTGGCCCGGCGGTGGCCTCGTTCACCCTGGAGATCAATGGCACGAAGGTGGATCGAACCGGGGTCGAAACGGGTGAGTACCGTCAGACCGGAAAGCCTGGCAATCGGTTTGTCGCCCGGGCGATCGCCTGTGACACCGAGGGTCGGTGCGCGTCCTCGGCCAGCGTTACCGCTGCACCATGGGGCTCGATCCGGCTGCAACCCGCGGCCTGTGGTTCCAGTCCGCTGCTGCCCCCGGCTGAACCCGATCAGGCGTGCGCGACGTTCACCCTGCAGGCCGATCACTGGAACACGACTCAACTGAACTGTTCGTTCGTGTCAGATGTTGACGGTGTTGCGCGCGCATTCGCTGTCACTGACTTCGGGCGTCGAACTGCCACGGGTATGCGGACTCAGGTCACCAAAAAGGCTGATCTCGCGGCGTTCGTGGGCGCCTCTCTCACCTGCCGACCCGCCACCTAACTTGGAGCCTGTATGCCGACCCCACCCACCCCCGAGGAATGTCGCGCCTTCGCAGATCTCTTCTCCGACGTTGTCGACACCTTGTCGAATGCCTTGCTCGACAAGGTGCGCCCGCTGCGGCTGGCGCTGACAGTCCTGTTCGCTGGTGGGCATCTGCTTCTGGAAGATGCCCCCGGAACCGGCAAGACGGCTCTCGCGCGCGCGGTGGCCCACGTGATTTCGGGGAAGAACTCCCGGATTCAGTTCACCCCCGATCTGCTCCCCTCGGATATCACTGGGGTCACCATGTTTGATCAGGGGCACAGTCAGTGGGAATTCCACTCGGGGCCGGTGTTCGCGCACATAGTGCTCGCCGACGAGATCAATAGGGCCTCTCCCAAGACCCAGTCGGCTCTGCTGGAGGTGATGGAGGAAGGACAGATAACTGTCGATGGCACGACGCACGTCTTGGACAAGCCGTTCATGGTGATCGCCACCCAGAATCCGATCGAGCAGGCCGGCACCTACCCGCTTCCGGAGGCGCAACTGGATCGGTTTCTGCTGAAGATGTCGCTGGGATACCCGTCCCGGGCGGCGATGGTGGACGTGCTGGCCACGGCGGGCGGACCGGAGCGCTCGGAGGCGATCGTGGCGACCTTGGATACCGCTGCGGTGCTGCATTGGCAGCAGACGATAGCCGAGGTCCACGTGGATCGTGCAGTTCGGGAATATGTCGCGGCCTTGGCGGAGACCACCCGCGACGATGCGGGTGCCTTGCTGGGGGTGTCGACCCGCGGAGCCCTTGGCATGGTGCGATGCGCCCGGGTCTGGGCAGCTGCTCAAGGACGCGCCTTTGTCATCCCCGATGATGTGCGGGAACTGGCGGGTCCGGTCTGGGAGCACCGGATCGTCGTGGATCCGGATGCAGCATTCTCGGGGACCACAGCGGCCTCAGTGGTAGCGCGGGCGCTCGCTGCGGTGCCGGTCCCGTCGATGCCGGTCACGGCTTGACCATGAAAGACAACCCGGCGCCGACAACTGCCCCGCGACGCGGGGTGGCGGCGGCCAGGCATGCCGTGACCTCTGCGGGTTGGGCCGGGTTGGCTCTGGTGGTCGGCGCAGCCTTCCTCGCAGTCAGCGTGCGGTGGACCGAGGCCGTGGTGGTGGGTGCTATCGGTGTGGTGTGCCTATCCGTGGCGGTGCTCAGCGTCGTTGGTCGCTTTGGTCAGCAGGTTGAGGTCACCATGCCGCAGGCCAGAGTGCGGGTCGGTGAGCTGGCGCTCGGGGAGGTGACGGTGCGCAACGGCGGCCGCCGCTCGCGGGCCACCACCTTGGAGTTTCCGATGGGGGAGGGCGTGCTGCCGCTGGTGGTCCCGGCGCTGTCTGCTCAGGAAGACTGGTCGACGACGGTGGTGATTCCGACGGCGTGTCGGGGGGCGATCACCCTGGGCCCAGCTCGCCTGGTGCGCAGTGATGCGCTGGGACTGCTGTCAGTGGTGCGCTCCTGGGGGCGGTCGGCGCGTCTGCTGATTCACCCAGAGATGATCCGGATTCCTTTCGATGCCGCCGGCTTCCATGCAGACCTGGAGGGGGTCGTTACCGAACGGCTGTCCAACTCTGATGTTGCCTTCCACAGGTTGCAGGAGTATGCCGTTGGGGATGATCGTCGCCATGTCCACTGGCCCACCACGGCGCGGACGGGTCAGCTCATGGTGCGGCACTTCGAGGAAACCCGGAGATCGCACCATCTGATAGTGCTGGACACCACGGCGGCCTGGCCGGCGGACGATTTCGAACTGGCGGTATCAGTCGCGGCCTCCTTGGGGATGGCCAGCGTGCAGCAGCATCGGCCGGTATCGCTCACGGGTTCGGCGGGATGGCTGCCCTCGGCCTCGGCGACGAGGTTGCTGGACGGGCTCACCGAGATAGTGCCGACTCCGCAGGGGGACCAGATCGATGAGGTGGTTCGGCGCGCCACCGTTGCTCGCCGCAATGCTTCGGTGCTGTCGGTGGTCACTTCGGACGCTGCCAGTGATGCGGCAGCGGCTCGATGGTCGCGGTTCGCTGGTGGCAGTGTGGTCACCCAGGTGGTCCGGGTGGGGGCCGAGCTACCTCCGGCTCGGCGCCGGGCTGCCCAGGCGACGATGCTGGATTGCGCGGTGCTGTCTGACCTGCCGCGGCTACTGGGGCGACGCCGATGAGGCGCACCGGGCACGCGGGGCTGCCAGCGTGGAGCCTGCTGGGATTGGCGGGCCTGTTTACGCCGGTTGTGGTCCTGCACGAGGCCGTGTTTGCCGGGGGCGTCGGTGCCTGGGCAGCGGGGGGCGGGGTTGCGGTGGGGCTGCTGATCGCCTGGGCATCGACCCGCTGGTCATGGGATTTAGTGTCTACCGGCGTAGTTGGCCTGACTGCATATCTCGGGTTGGGGGGCTGGTTCGCCCTGAAAAGCACCGTGATGTGGGGCGTTGTGCCCACCTGGGCGACGGTACAGATGTTGGTTTGGGGAGCTGTCCATGGCTGGCGGGATCTGTTGACCCTTTCTCCGCCGGTAGGCATTTATGCCGGAGTGGCGGTGGTGCCATGGCTGGTTGGCCTGGTGTGCGGAGGGGTAGCTGGCCTGCTGACTATGCGGCGTGGTCGGTTCGTCGTCGGGACCGTGCCCGTGGTGGTGATGGCCGTCATCGGGGTGGCCTGGGGCTGGTCAGGGCTGGAACCACCGGCGTGGCCGGTGGTGCTGTGGATGGCGGGCCTGCTCGGATGGTGGGCGTGGTGGCGGCAGTGGGTGCAGATGCGCGCAGGACACGAGGTGGTGGCGGGTCAGGGGGCGTCGGGCCGGGTTGAGGAAACAACGGCCGTCTCCGGTGGAACCTCGGGCCAGGGGATGTCGGCGGTCATGCGCGGACAACGGCTGCTGGTGGGCGGGCTCACGCTCGCGTTGGCGGGTGCGTTGGCGATTGTGGTGGTTCCGTACTGGCCCGGTTTGGAGGATCGTACGGTCCTGCGCGATCTGGTGGAGCCACCGGTGGATGCGCGGGACTACGCGAGCCCGCTCTCGAGCTTCCGGCACTACACCACCGATTTGGCCGATACCCCGTTGGTCACTGCTTCGGCGCTACCGGTGGGGACCCGGATCCGGTTGGCCACTATGGATTCCTATGACGGGATCACGATGGGGATGGCGGACCCAGCCACCGCTGGGGATGACCGCTACGTGCGCGCAGGTACTCGACTCCCGGCTGATGAGCATGCGGGTGGTCGGATCAGATTGGATGTGCGGACCGGCCCGCTGAGCGGTCCGTGGCTGCCATCGGTGCAGACGCCGGCCCGGGTGGTCTTGCCGGACACCGCTGCCCGGGATGCGCTGCATGTTAACAACGCTGCGGCTACCCTGATGCTGGCATCGGGTTCGGCGGCGGATGTCTCCTACACCTTGGAAGCTGTTGGTGCGCCGGAGCCGTCCGATGGTGCCTTGGAGGGGCTGTCGGTGGCTGCGCCGTCAGGCGGATCGGATACCGGGGTGCCGGAGTCGGTGACCGAGCTGGCCTTTGAGGTCACTGCTGCCGAGCAGTCGGCGTTGGGCCGAGCCCGAGCGATTGAACGTTATCTGTCGGGTACTGGGCGCTTCTCCAATCATGTCACCGAGGTGTCGCGTCCAGGTCACCGCGCCGACCGGTTGACCCGCATGCTGCAACGGGAGCAACTCGTCGGTGACGATGAGCAGTATGCGGTGCTGATGCAGTTGATGTTGCATCAGCTGGGACTGGACGCGCGGGTGGTGATGGGGCTCTACCCGGAGAACTGGCCCG
Organism: Propioniciclava sp.; assembly: GCA_047973325.1. Taxonomy (GTDB): domain Bacteria; phylum Actinomycetota; class Actinomycetes; order Propionibacteriales; family Propionibacteriaceae; genus Propioniciclava. The sequence goes on from JBKEBU010000115.1 coordinate 37,460, forward strand.
CTGAGGGCGAACCGGTCACCCTGACCGGTGGTGAGGTGCATGCCTGGGTGGAAGTGCCGTTCGCAGGGGTGGGATGGGTCACCTTCGACCCCACGCCCCCGCGGGATCAGGTACCGCAAACGGATGTGCCGCAGCCGCGGTCGGTGCCGCGCCCCCAAGTGCTGCAACCACCGGACCCGCCCAAGCCCCCGGTCGAACTGCCGCCGAATGTGTCAGATCGGCCGGTGCTGGACCGCCCGGAACCCACGGTGGAGATCCCGTGGCCATGGGTTGCTGGTGGGGGCGGGGCGCTGTTCGTGCTGGTCGGGCCGCTGTTGGCCATTGTGGGCTGGAAAGCCCGACGCCGGGCCGTCCGTAGAAGGCAGGCCGACCCCCGCGAGGCGGTGACCGGCGCCTGGGATGAGGCCCGGGATCGAGCGGTCGATGCGGGGATCCAGATCACCCCCGTGATGACTCGGCAAGAGGTGGCCGGGTTGCTCCTGCCGGCCGACACCGTGACCGATCCTTGGGCGGGGACGGACGCCGACGTGGCCGAGCCGCTGGCCCTGGCTCGCCGAGCCGACGCGGCCAACTACGGGTTAGAGGTGCCCGACACGGTGGCGGTGGCCGCGGCCTGGCAGAGCACGGCTGCTGTGCAGGCGTTGCTGGCCGATGGTGTGGGGTGGTGGGGCAGAGTGCGGCAACGCCTGTCAGTGCGGTCGCTGCGGCCGGGCCGTCAGAAGAGGAGTCGCCGATGATGCCCGAAGGCCCCCAGCTGGCTGGGTACGTATGGGAGCGCTGGGTAGGCAGCGGTGGCTCTGCCGAGGTGCATCGCTACCGGCAGCAGACGCCCGCACGTACGGTGGCGGTCAAAGTGCCGCGGGATCGTCGGGACGCAACGGCGACTACGGCTCTACACCGCGAGGCGGATGCGATGGCTGTGGTGGCTGGTCATCCAGCGGCGTTGTCGTTGTTCTCCCTGGAGACTGGAGCTGAGGGCAGCCCGGCGCTCGTCATGGAGTTCTGCCCGGCGAATCTGGCTGACAGGCTGCGGCAGGGGCCACTAGTGGTAGCGGAGGTGCTTCCGCTGATGGTCCGGATCGCCGGGGCGGCGGCTACTTTTCACCGGTGTGGCTGGGTGCATCGAGACATAAAGCCAGCGAACCTCATGGTCACCTCGTTTGGCAGTCCGGTGTTGGCGGACTTTGGCGCCAGTCGGCGGGCGGGTGAGGGCGCGACATACACTGCCGAGTTCTCGGTGCTGTATGCGCCGCCCGAACAGCAGCAGGCTGGCCCGGCAACCCCAGCCTTGGATGTATGGGGGTTGGGCGCGACCACGTGGGCGCTGCTGGTTGGCCAGAGCCCGTTCGCTGGCGGGTCGCTGGTCGACCGCGAGGGCATCGCCGCCCGCGTGCGTGAGGGTCGGCTACCAGACCTAAACCTTCCCGATGCCCCGGAGTCCTTGATGGAACTGTTGGCGTCAGCATTGATGGTCGACCCGCGCCAGCGTCTGGATTCGGCGCTGGCGTTCGCGGAAGGCTTGCGTCGGGTAGAGGCGGATCTGGGCCTGCCCCTGACTGGCGTGGCGGTGCCAGAGCTGCCGATGGCTGGATCTGGTGTGCCGCCCCAGCCAGGATCGTCCGAGGTGACGCCAGAGCTTCAGGACACGGTCACGCCTGCGGACGAATCCTTGGAAGTGACGATCAAGCGACCGCACGTGGGTGTCGAGCTGGCCGTGACTACGGCTGAGGAGGCGCCGGACGTGCCGTCTACGCGCCGCCCGGGCGTTGCGCCGGGCCTGGTGGTAGTGCTGGTGCTGTTGGCCCTCGTCGTTGGGGGTGCGCTGGTCTCCGGTCAACTCAGGGGGGCGCTGAGCAGCTCAACTGGCGAGCCAAGCGAGGCTGCGCTCACCCAGGAGCCGGTCACCCTCCCGCCGGAGCCCGTGAGCGAAGTGACCGGTGCCATTCGGAACGGCAGGGCTTGGTGGTCCTGGCGGGCGTCAACCACCCCGAAGGTGCGCTATCAGGTCACCTTGACCCGGCCGGATGAACCCGACGTGGTGCGCATGCTCAATTTGGCGTCTTTCGATCACGTGGCAGTCCCGGGTGAACAATGCTTGGCCGTCGTGGCGGTGTCCACCGAAGGTCGACCCTCCACCGTGGCGACGGGGTGCGTTTCGGCCTAGCTGGTCGTTGAGCCGTGGTCAGAGGCGATCGGAGTGCATGCTGGCCTTCAGCAACGGCCACTCACCGCCCACCACACGCATCATCCTGCGCGTCACGCGACTGCGCGCGCAGCCCGTCCAGTTTGGTCCTCGTGTTCGGCGCGTCATAGCGCTCTGCTAGCGAGCCGGTTTCGTTTCACTTGATACTGGGTGCGGGCACCCGTCAACGGAATTTCGACGGGTGCATCTCAGTTACTGGACACTCTTGGGCGTGTTGCGAGTCTTGAGTCTGGTGATCCCGTGCGTGGGGCGATGGCGTTGACCCCGGTATCGGCGACGATTCGGGTGCCGTGGGAGAAGCCGCATTCGATCAGGGCGCGTTGGTGTCCGCGGCCACCACGAGCCGCGTCTGGGCTTGTCAAAAAGTATTAACAGCGTGGGGTAGCCGTCGCGGAAGCTGGTCTCAGGGTCCTCAAAGGGGCTACACCTGAGTTCAATTCCGGCTTTGGTCTCATGCCCGATGCCATGGGTGAAGTTTAGTTTCACTCGCAGCGCCAGTCGTGCAACCAAACGACCGTTGTCGAAAAGTCGCACACTGTCCGTTAAGAGTTGGTAATGTCCTCACGGCTCGGGCACGGCCCGGTTCGCACAAGGTAGTGGTCATCCTGATGTCGCAGCGCGGCACGGAGACCTGGGCATCTCATGCATAGTGCGGTGTCCGACATGAAGGGGGGAAATCGCAGTGCCCGATTCAATTCAAGACACTATTGAGGCATCAACGCCCGATCCGGGCGTCACCACCACCGTGCCCACGGAGCGGCAGGTGTCCCGTCGCCGGCTTACTCAGGGGGTTGTCTGGGCAGCGCCCGGGGTTATGGCGCTCGGCGCGGCTCCCGCCTTCGCCAGCAGCACATGCGAATGTGCAGACCTCGGCTTCGGTACGTGGGCCACCCCCACGACCTGCGGGTTCACGACGACCGGAGGCTGGACGGGGGGGAGTACCGATCACAGGTCAGGGTGCACCCCGGGGCATATGTCGCTACACCCGCCTATGCCGAGCAGAGTGGCGTTCACTTTGCTCGCGAACAACTGCTCTACGCATTGTGGCGCTCCGTGGATGTTCACCGAAAAGGACGCCAAGGGTGGTGATATCGACGCCGATGGGCACTTCCAATGGGTCGATAAAGAGATGGAGCTGTGCGCCGGGTACACCTACACGTTCTCGTTCTGCTACGTCCTGCGGATGATAAATACGAACAGAATGTTCTTGACGCCGATGCTGTTGGACGGTGCGGGGACCAACGTCACCCCTGCGTGGAGTGCTCCCTACGTCGGCACCAACAACGTCGTGCCGCCCGAATTCACGGCCGCCGGCACGCCTCCATGGCAGGGTGGGTCGATAAAATATAAGTGCCTAGGCACCCCGACGAACTCCACGGGCGCGAATGGGACCGCGAATTTTCCCGGCGCGTATTTCGCAACCAACGCCAGTGGCTGGTGGATCTTCGGCACATACACCGAGACTTATACCGCACCGGTGTCGGGTACCTACAAGCTGCGACTCGCCTGGGGGATGAATCTGTTTACCAATCTCACCGGAGCCGACGGTGGGTGGGCAGAACCGACGGTCACGTGCAGCGGTCCGTGACGGTGGCTGGTTATCCCATTGGCAAGGGTTCGAGTGTTCGTGTGACGGCTAGTACTAGGCTGTGGACGCGCTCGCGGTAGCTGGGGCGGACGTGCACCGATGAGTCACCGCCTGACATCCGCATGTGTCGTTGGTGACGCCTATCCGTAGTGGTAACGGCAGGCGGCGATTCGGATCTCGTTACCGGCGATGTTGTAGACGAGTCTGTGCTCGCCGGTGACCCGCCGCGACCAATGGTG
>JBKEBU010000149.1:0-26025 GCA_047973325.1 Propioniciclava sp.
GATGTGTGGTACCGAGCGGCGTCAGGTGGGTTCTGGGCAAGACGGGGATCCGGAATCGATGCCGGGGTATCGATGAGGATCAACGGCGCAGCCCAGGACTCACCTGGGGTCACGAATACAAGAGATCAGCTGCGACACGCTACTAGACCCCTTTGCGGGAACGCCGGGCGATCTCTCCGAAAGTGAAATTGGCCCCCGGGACATGCCCGGTCAACGGAACTATCTGCTCGTGAATAGCATCGACGATCCACTCCGGCTGCGGGAAGAACAGGTCCTCCAACTCCGGCGCCGGGGTGATGTGATTCCGTGCCCCCACCACGACCACCGGCGCATCCAGGGCGTCGAAGGCGAGGGTTTGCACATCGGCGGCGACGGTTTGCAGGAAGGAGCCCCGCGCGACAGCATCCGAGGACAGCACGAGCCTCCCGGTCTTCTGCACGCTGGCCACGACGGTGTCATAGTTCAGCGGAGCGACAAAGCGCAGATCGATAACCTCCGCCGAGATGCCGTGCTTTTCCTGCAAGATGTCGGCGGCCTCCAGGGCCCGGTACAGGGTCGCACCCAGGGTAGCGATGGTGACATCCGTACCCTCCCGGCGGATGACCGGCTCACCCTCGGGTGTCTGGTAGTAGCCCTCCGGCACGCCGTCAGCCTCGAACTGCTCACCAATGTCGTAGAGCAGTTGCGATTCCAGGAAGACCACCGGATCTGTGCCCGCCAAGGCCAGGTTGAGCATGCCCTTGGCGTCGGCCGGGGTGGCTGGGAAATAGACTTTCAGTCCAGGAATGTGGCTGACCAGAGCCGACCAGTCCTGGGAATGCTGGGCGCCGTACTTGTTGCCAACGCTGATCCGCAGCACCAGCGGCATCTGCAGCAGCCCCGCCGACATCGACTGCCATTTGGCCATCTGGTTGAAGACCTCATCCCCCGCACGGCCCAGGAAATCGGCATACATCAGTTCAACGACCGCACGACCACCGGAGAGGGCATAGCCAACCCCCGCGCCTACAATCGCAGCCTCGGAGATGGGCGAGTTAAACAAGCGTCGGTACGGCAGCAACTCGGTCAGGCCACGATAGACGGCGAAGGCGCCGCCCCAGTCGCGATTCTCCTCACCCCACGCGCACAGCGTCGGGTCAATCGAGTAGCGATGGGCCATCGCCTCGAACAGACCGTCACGGAACTGGTACATCTTCACCTTGGACACCGGCTTACCGTCAGCATCGGTGGCGGTGCGCACCTTGCGGGCAATGGCCTTGACCCGAGCATTCTCAGCCAAGGGTTCGCTCAACTCCGGCTCACCGGAGCCGAACGCCTCCACCTGGGAGTTGGAGAGCATAGTGGACTCGATATAGGCCGCATCGACCCGCTCCAGCTCGTCGCTGGACGCCAGTGCCAGCACCTTGGTGAGCCGTTCGATGATGGCCCCACGCAGGTCCATGACCTCCGAGGCAGCGAGCACATTCGCACCCACCAGCGAGCTGGCGAAACTGTCGATGGAGTCGGCCTGCTCCCAGGCTTCAACCTCTTCGCGGGTGCGGTAGCTGGAGGCATCTGAGGGCGAATGCCCCGACAGCCGGTAGGTGATGGTGTCCAGCAACACCGGGCCGTGCCCGGCCAGCAGGATCTCCTTCTTGCGCCGGATGGCATCGGCAACCGCGAGCGGGTTGTAGCCGTCGACCCGTTCGGCATGCATCTGCTCGGGATTCACACCCGCACCCACCCGGGCGAGGATGTCGTAGCCCATGGTCTCGCCGTCGGTCTGGCCGCCCATGCCGTAAAAGTTGTTGAAGAAGTTGAACAGAATCGGCGGGTTGCCGCCATCCTCGGGCCGCCACAGGCCCCGGAACTGATCCATGGCGGCGAAGGTCATGGCCTCCCAGACCGGACCACAGCCCATGGAAGCATCACCGATGTTGGCTATCACGATGCCCGGCTCCCGATTGACCCGCTTGAACAGGGCCGAGCCGTTGGCGATCGGGGCCGAGCCACCGACGATGGTATTGTTGGGCATCGAACCGAAGGGGGTGAAGAAGGCGTGCATCGAGCCGCCCATGCCCCTATTGAAACCGACCTTGCGGGCGAAAATCTCGGCGAGGGTGCCAAACATTATGAAGTTCGACACTAGATCTTCGGGAGTATCCGCACCGACCTTCTCCGCGATCCGCAGCGTATCCCCGTCGAGGAAGTTCGCCATGATCGAGTGCAGCGGGCCAGCATCCATCTTCCTGGCCGCCGAATAGCTTTTGGCCAGAATCTCGCCATGGCTGCGGTGGGAGCCGAAGATGTAGTCATCAGCGTCAAGTTCGGCCGCCTGGCCGACAGCGGAGGCCTCCTGACCCATTGATAAGTGGGCCGGACCCTTGTGGTTGTATTCGATACCCTGCCAGCCCCCGGTGGTCTTGATCGAGTTGAGCATCGACTCGAACTCCCGGATCACTATCATGTCGTGCAGCATCGCCCTCAGGCCTGCGGCGCCATAGCGCTCCACTGCGGCAGGCAGATCTTCGGTGTAGGCATTCACCGGGATCGGGGTGAACGTTATCTGGGACGGCTGGCGTACCTCGGATGGGCTCACAGTTATCGACTTGGGCATCTCTTCCTCAGTTTTCGTAGTGGTCAGTGGTGAGGCTGATCACCGGCGGTGGGATCGGCCTCGACGGTGGAGTCAGGCTGGGAGTGCCCAGGCGGCCTCGCGGATCCCCTCCGATACCGTCGGATGGGGAAAGACGACCTGACGCAGATCGTCGATGGTGAGCTCCATCTCCAGCACTGTCGCTGCGCCCCAGATGGTCTCGGGGGCATAGCTACCCAGCATGTGGATACCCAACACTGCCCGGCTGGCACGATCGGCGATCATCTTGACCGCCCCCGGACCGCGCACCCCGTTCTCAGCGACGAACCGGCCCGAGACGGCTAAGGGCACCGTCGCGGTGATCACGTCGTGGCCCCGTTCGATCGCGACAGCTTCGGTGAGTCCCACGCCGGCAGCTTCGGGCAGGGAGTAGATCGCCCACCCAATGGTGTCCACGCGCAGGCGTTGCCCCTGCTGCGCGGCCCCGACTGGGTCGAGGATGTGGGCAGCGGCGATCTCACCCATCCGGTAGGCCGCATGCGCCAGCAGGCTGCGCCCGGTCACGTCGCCCACCGCCCAGACATTCGGCAGGTTGGTGCGCATGGTGTCATCGACAACGATCCCGGTCCGGCCGATGTCCAGCCCAGCGGTTTCGGCTCCCCAACCGTCGGTCAGTGGTCGTCGGCCGACAGCGATCAGCACGAGATCGGCCTCGACTCGCTGGGAGGCACCGGCTGCGGTCTCATACACCACAGTCGACCCCTCGATTCCGGTGACCTTGCTCTGCAGGTGGACGGTGACGCCGGTGAGGGCCTTCCGCAGCCGAGCCGCCAGGTCGTCGTCCATAAACGGCGCTATCTCGGGGAGCATCTCGATCACCTCGACCTGGGTACCGAACGCGGCGAACAGGGAGGCGAACTCCAACCCAATCACCCCGCCCCCGATGATGGCCAGCCGCTTCGGCACCGACTCGACGGCCAACAGCCCGGTGGAATCCACCACCCGTGGGTTGTCCACCGCGCCAGGGATCGGCGGCATCACCGGAACCGATCCGGTGGCCAGGATCACGTGATCGGCGGTACGCCGCTCCCCCGCCACGTCGACGATTCCCGGAGCGAGCAAGGTGGCGTGGGCCGCAACCACCTCCACACCGGCGCGTTTCTCAGCAGCGGCGACCCCACCGACGAGCTTGGCCACCACGTCGGCCTTCCAGGCCTGGACGGTGCCCCAGTCATAGGCCACCTCGGCGGCAGTGACGCCGTACTGCTCGGAATGACGGGCGTGGTCGTAGAGTTTGGCACTGTTCAACAGGCTCTTGGTGGGGATACAGCCCACATTGAGGCAGGTGCCGCCGAGGGACTCCTGCTCGGCCAGCAGCACCTTCTTGCCGGCATGCCCGAGCCGCTCGGCAGCCAGGTAGCCGCCCGGCCCCCCGCCGATGACTATCACGTCATAGTCAGTCATGTGCCCCCCTCAGCCCAGGACCGTGAGGTCAATATCGGCGATGGCCGCCACCAGATCAGCCAGGAACCGGGCCGCATCGGCCCCGTCGATCACCCGATGATCGGCGGTGAGGGAGAAGCCGATCCGCGGTTCGGCACTGACACTGCCGTCGGGCAAGAGCACCGGGTGGGTGGTGATCGCCGCCACCCCGAGGATCCCCACCTGGGGCACATTGATAATCGGGGTAAAGCTCTCTACGCCGAAGGAGCCCAGATTAGAGACCGTGAACGTCGCCCCCGCGAGCAGGTCAGGATTGATAGATCCATCGATGGCTTGGGCAGCCAGCGCCTTGGATTGCACCGAGACCTCGCGCAGAGTCAACCGACCCGCGTGACGCAGAGTGGGCACCAGCAGACCGCGGGGGGTGTCCACCGCCATGCCGAAGTGCACCTGATCGAACGTCCGCAGGGTACCGTCGCTCAGATGGGCGTTTAGCTGCGGGTGCTGGGCGAGAGTCTGGATGGTGGCGAAGCTGACCAGATCACCGATGGTGATCGCGGCGAGTTCCGGATCGCTGGCCCCCTTGAGCCGCTTGCGCAGGGTCAGGATCCCGGACGCGGGCGCCGTGATGGTATAGCTCACCTGAGCGGTGGTGACCAGCGAGTTCATCATCCGCTCCGCGATGACCTTGCGGACCCCCTTGAGAGGGGTCTCGGTGTAGTCCTCGGACAGGTCTGCTCCGGGTACGGCTGACTCGGGCGCCGCTGGCGCCGCTAGATCCGCACGGGTGATCCGTCCGCCCAGACCCGAACCCGTGGCACCGGGGGTCAGGTCGGCTCCAGCGGCTTTGGCGGCGGCAGTGAGGCCGGGCCCGGCAGCGATGGCCGCCTCAACATCCCGGGCGATCACCCGGCCGTGGGGGCCGCTTCCGGCTAGCCGATCTGCAGCGACACCGTGCCCGGTGGCCAGCCCTCGAGCCCGCGGTGATACTGCCGTTGTCTGCCCGGCTGGCGCATCAGCCGAGACACCGACGGCCGGGTCGGCAGCCCGCCGCGGGATGGTCTCCGCCAGGGCCGCAGCATCCGCATCTGGTGGTCGGGACGCACCCTGGGCGGGTTCCTCCGCGCCGGACTCGACCAGGCCGGTGATGTCCTCACCCGGTTCACCCACGATGACCAAGGGTGCCTTGACCGGGACGTCATCCCCCTCCTCGGCCAGCAACGCCAGTACTGTGCCGGAGACACCGGCAGGCACTTCCATGGCGGACTTGTCGGTTTCAATCTCGCACAACAACGTGGCTGGCTCGATAACATCCCCGACGCTGACCAGCCAGGTGGTGATCAGGCAGGACTCCACGGTGTTGCCCAGCTGTGGCATGACCACGATGTCAGGCATGCAATCTCCTGTTCATTGCGGGTCGCCGACGCAGCCGCATCCCGCGATCCTTTCGAATAACTTTCGCAACGCTATAAATCGGAACTAACTGTAAGCGGCGATGCCCATCGGATGCAAGGCTTCACCCATATCGCTGTTATTCATGAGGCCTTTGGGGTAAATTCTGCAGCAGGAGCACTCGTTGCGCTGTCAGTTCCGATGACCTGCGGTACTGAGGCGTGAGGAACGCTCTCGACGATGCAGCTACCGCCACTTCACTCCTCTCAGCGGTCGCCGGATTGCCGCCACCCCACCCCACCCCACCCCACCCCACCCCACCCCACCCCACCCCGAGAAGAGTGCAGCTATGGCCCTGTCTACCGCTGTCCGAACAGCACAGCCGCAGTGGGAGTCTGAAATCTCTCCGGCGGTGTACCGCGCGAGCTTCGGCATTGAGTTGCCGTCCTTTGAGCACAAGTGGTCGCTCACCCAAGACGCCGAGGGCACCTTCCAGGTCGGACTTCCCAATCGGGTCGTCCTGCAATTCTCCACCGATCCCGCTGCTATCGCCGATCCCGAAGCGCCGGAATGGCAAACCTCCATGCTGTGGAAGCATTCCCTGGCCATCCTGCCGCTGCTCCTGCATCACGACCAGGCCGAGCTTGTCGACGAGTTCCTGGAGGGATACTCGACCTTTCTCGATACACCGGGATGGGTCGAGATCTCGACGCAGATGGCGTCCTTAGACCACTGCATCGCGCTGCGCATCCGCTGCCTGTGCCTGGTTCGTGCCTACTACGCCCAGGTGGGGCAGGCCCTCCCTGACGCCGCTGATGACATCCTTCGACGCGATCTGGCCTGGGCCTCAGAACCCGCCCGGTATGCCCAGAACAATCACGGCCTCATGCTCGCCATGGCCGTGGCCCATGCGGCGGAGATTTTCCCCCAGGTCACCTCACCGGGAATGTTCCGCGCTGCGACCACCACCGCCATCCGGATCTTGCGCCGGGCCTTCGGCCATGACTGGGTGTGCATCGAGAACACTCCCGAGTATCAGGGATACTTCCTCAGGCTGTGTCAGTCGCTGCGCGACTTCCTCAAGGTCTCGCGGTTCGTCACCGCGCCCGTCATCACCGAACTCGACGAAACGCTGACCCACGCGGCGGCAACGCTGACGCTCATGGTCCGTCCTGATGGTCGCTATCCCCCCTTGGGAGACAGCGGCGCCACGCCACCATCCGGGATGACCTCCACCGATGGCGAGCTGGTCTCGCGGGCAACTGGCCTCTACGTCGGCAAGCACGATGGGGTGTTCTTCTCCTTCAAATGCGGGTACAAGAGCCATGTTCACAAGCACATGGACGACACGTCGATATCGTTAACCATCGACGATGAGGAATTATTGCTGGACGCGGGGCTCCACAACTATGACTGGCACGACCCGATCACCCGGGCGATCAAGTCCCAACGCGGCCACTCCGGATTCTTCTTTCCCCAGTTCGACGAACTCTATCCAGGTTCCATGTATCGGCCCGAGCACTATCGGGTGAAGAGCGAGCTGTCCCTGCTCTCCCGGGCTGGCGGAGCTGTGCGGCTCGCCGGTACATCGATAATCGACGAGACTCATGGCGTCACCCGCCTGGTGACCCACCGAGCCGGTGTCATCGACCTGGTGGATCGATACTGGGTGACCACACATGCCGAGGCGGCTCCCCTTCCGGTGCAACGCTTCTTGGTGCCAGCCACGATGGGGGTCGAGTATCTCTCCGCACAGACAACCAGATTCACCGGCGAGCACGCCTGGTTGGAGATTGAGGTCGACCCCTCCCGTGAACTCACCGTGCACGAGGGAACTGGCGGGGACCTGCCGCGTGGGTGGTTCTCTCGACGCTGGTCCGAGGCTGAGCCCTGCCGGTCGATAGACATCAGCGTGGCTGAGGGGAAACCAGCCTGGGCACGGGTGCGGTACGGGCGGATCACGACCACCGCGAATGCCTAGCGGGCAGCATGCGCACCCGCGACCCCGACCTTAGCCCCACGATCTCGATCCGGGACACCTATGTGATCGCGGATAGGCTTCATCGGGCACTGCTCTCACCCACGCTGTGCGAAACCGGCTGCCACTTCATTGATGACTGGGAAGCTAGACCGCGCAGCGCTCCCGCAGTTGTGGTCGAGACCCGCACCGATAGCCTCTGGGGCATCCTGGGTGACGTCGCTCAGCATCAGGCCGCCATGGTTTATCCGGTCACGATGCTTGCGCCGCGAGAGCACCTGGATGTGGTCAGGGTGATGCAGCAAGCTCCGGACGCCGACGACGTCGCTATCACCAAGATCGCCACCGATGGTGCCTGGACAGCGGTCACGTTGGTGCCAGCCAAGGCAACTGACCCCGATGCGACCGCCCTCTTGGACGCGCTGGACCTCGGCCTCAGCATGGCCGCAGGTCACAGCACCGCATCAGCGCAGACAGAACTGCTGCGCACCTATGCCGCCCTCCTGGAGCTGATTCAACACGATGCCAGGTGGGCCCCATCCGCCGCTGACCAGAATCCGCCCAAGACCGACGACCGCATCCGTACCCTGGAGCAACGCCTGATACACACCGTCGCTGATCGCGACGCCCTGGCGCGCAAGTATGCGGCGCTCGCAGGTTCTCGACTAGGCTCCCTCACCCTCAAGTGGTGGGAGCATCAGCAACAGCGGCTGGACAACCGATGAAGAACGCGCCCGATCCCCGCTCTCCCCAGCAGCTCCCAGACCTGCTGCACGATTCCACCAGGCTCCACCAGGAACTCGCCGCTGCCCGGGCAGCTGTCGCTGCCGACCTGACAGATGATGACCACGATGAACCGCTCGGGGTCAGCATCATCGTCCCCTCGTATCGCGGTGTCGACCGGCTACCTCGCCTGCTGAGAGCCATCGGCAGGCAGACCCTGGACCGATCCAGCTTTGAAGTGGTGCTCATCTTCAATGGCGAACCTGATGGATCAATCGATGTTGTCGAGCAGATGCTTCTCACAGATCCCGGCTTGCCCCTTCGCTGGTTCCACGTGGAACAGGCCAACGCCGCCGCGGCCAGGAATCTGGGTCTCGAACAGGCTCGGTATCGCTACACCACCTTCGTGGATGACGATGACGACCTTCAACCCCGATTCCTGGAAGCGGGTCTTGAGGCGGCCAGCCCAACGACCATCGGCGTGGTGCCGATAGTCGACGTCCACGCAGACGGCACCGTGGACAGCAACACACTGCTCGCCGGACGCCTGCGGATGCTCCCCGAGGATCCGGTAGCCATCTCCAGCACACCCTGGCTTCTCGGATTCAACGCCTGCAAGTTCATTCCCACAGCTCTGGCGCGCACCTTCCACTATGACGAGGGCCTCCGCAGCGGGGAGGATGTTGCCTATTTCGCACATCTCCTCACCCAGCCCCACGTGCGAGCGAATCGCACGTCGGAGTTGTCCGATGCCTGCTACATCCGCCACCACCGACCAGGCTCGCTCTCCCGTCAGGCGGATTCCCGCCGGTTCCTGGTTGATGAGCGCTTGGCCGTCATCACCACCCTGGTCGGCATCGCTCTGCCGGCCGGCTCTGAGGCAGCTGAAGCCCGAGCATCCCTCGTCGAAGCTCAAGCGGGCTTTATCCGGCGCTACCTTGATCTGCATCCGCACCACCGTGATCGTCTCAGTCAGACCATCGCAGACCTGGGCATCGCCCAGTTTCCGTGGTCGGTTCTCAACCGGGACACGGCGACCGACCTGGTCTTCGCCTACTGCTTCGCGCCCTTTAGCGACACCAGCGCTGCGGTGACGGCGAAGATTGTCAACCGGCGTGCAGTCATGGTCGACGTGATCTCAAACGACATGACCGGCGTTCGGCACCATGATCATGCGCTCGGCAGCGTCGCCCATCGGTGGATAGACCGCCACATCCTCATCGAAACTCCACCCACGTTCGCTCACTGGGGGAATATGGCCGCCCATGCAGAACGGGCAGTCGCTGCGGCCGAACACCGCAACGCCACCATGACCAGCTACCGCAGCGTCTACTCACGCGCGCTCTGGGCCGGTTCGCATGCGGCCGCGGCCCTCTTCAAACTTCGGCATTGGAACACCCCCTGGACTGCTGAGTTCTCCGATCCACTCCGACGGAACGCTATCGGCGCCCCGCGCGAAGGCGGCTTCGACGCCGATCATCCGCTCGCCCGGCGCTTGATCCACGCCATCCGATCACGCCACTTCAGCCATCTCGAGCTAGCAACACTCTTCGACCTTATCGAACTGGCCTCGTTCGTCCTGGCTGACGAACTGATCTTCACCAACGACAACCAGCGCGAGTACATGCTCTCGCTGTGGCCTAGCCGTCGGTTGGCGAGGATGGTGAGTGACAAGGCAACCATCCGCCCCCATCCCCAACCGCCGGCTATCGCCTACGAGGTGCAGCCGAGCCGGTATCACGTCCCGGAGCATCTGGTGAACCTCGCCTATTTCGGCTCCTTCTATCCCAATCGGAGCATCGATGAGGTGCTTCTGGGGATGCAAGTTGTCGCAGCAGCCATCCGCCCACGCCTACGCCTCCATGTTTTCTGCAACCAGCCTCAGGAGCTTCAGGAGCACGTGGACGCTCTCGGGATCGCCGACCTGGTTTCGGTCAACTCATACCTGCCGTACCTGGAATTCCTCAACGCGTCAACAAAGTTCGACGTGCTGATAGTCAATGACGTCAAGCGCACCGATGCGCTCCCCCTCAACCCCTATCTGCCATCCAAGTACGCCGACTATGTGGGCTCCGGGCAAGCGATCTGGTCCCTCGTCGACGACGGTTCGCCCCTGTCCCGGCTGGAGGCCACATTCACCACCGAGATTGGTGACCCTGCTGGAGTGCAACAGACCTTGTTGGATCTCAGCGCGCCCGGGGATCGGCTACCCCGTCGTGAGCGCCCACCCGGGATACGTCTCGTCGGCTGAAGCCAACTATTCACCCAGACCAACCCCCAACTCCCGTGCGGTCTGTACCCAGTGATGGTCCGAGGGCACCAGCTTAAGTTCACCGGCGACATCCTCGAGCGGCACCGCTTCGGTTCCTTCCCCGCGCGCTGCGACCATCACCCCATACTGATCCTTCGCCACCAGGTCGGCTGCCGCCGCCCCGAGGCGACTGGCCAGAAGCCTGTCGGTGGCACACGGGGTACCACCACGCTGGACATACCCGAGGATCGTTACCCGAGACTCCAAACCCGTGCGCTCCTCTAGTTCACGAGCCAGTTTGAAGGTGTGCTCGCGCTGGGCGGACTCAACATTCTTGAGGTGCTGCTTGGCGGCGGCCTTCGCCTCTCGCGACTTGGCCGACTTGACCAGTGCTTCGGCTCCGCTGAGCTCAGCCCAATCCTGCTGGTCGCGGGCGCCCTCGGCCACGGCGATCACACTGAAATTGCTCCCCCGAGCGGTGCGTTCCTTGACTGTTTCGGCAATACTGTCCACCGAGAACGGGATCTCTGGCAACAAGATGACGTCGGCACCACCAGCGATGCCGGCGCCCAGCGTCAACCATCCGGCCCGGTGCCCCATAACCTCGGTGAGGATTATTCGGTGGTGGCTATGGGCAGTGGAGTGCAGTCTGTCGATGGCCTCGGTGGCGATCTCCATAGCGGTGGCGAATCCGAAGGTGGTGTCGGTCTTGGCGACGTCGTTGTCGATGGTCTTCGGCAGCGTCACCACGTTGAGCCCAGCCTTGGCCAGTCGAAGGGCATTCTTCTGGGTCCCACCACCACCGAGCAGGACCAGTGCGTCGAGCCCATTCTTCTCATAGACCTCCTGGACGGTGGGGATCATGTTGACTGCCTCCCCGTCGACTCCGAAGCGGTGTACCTTGTCCCGGCTGGTGCCCAGAATCGTGCCGCCGATAGTGAGGATTCCGGACAGCGCCCGGCCATCCAGCGGTGTCGTCCGGTTCTCGACAAGACCACGAATCCCGTCCCGAAAGCCGATCAGCTCCATGCCATGAAAGCCGATGGCGCTCTTGCCAAATCCGCGAATCGTGGCGTTCAACCCGGGGCTATCGCCCCCCGCCGTGAGAATCCCAAGACGCTTCGTCGCGGTCATGCGGCCTCCTTTGTTGCCACGACCACGCTATAAGAGAGGTTCCAGCCTTCGCTAGTGTCCATACCCCGGCCTGACAGATACCCCCGAGATTCGTATCTGCGATGACATCAAGACCCGACCTGTCAGAACGAGCAGGCCGCCAGGATGAAAGCCAGCACATAGGTCCTGCTGGTCCCGTCATCTATCGCCTTGTCCGACAGCGCCCGGGCTTGATCCTTCAGGGCCGCGCAATCAGCGTCCTCCGCGAGCACGGCGTACAACAATAGATAGGCACCGTAGGTCTGGTCGAAACCGCCGCTTGCGGTCGCTTCGGCGACGTTGGCCCGGATGCGTTGCGGATCAGTAACCAGATGCTCCGATGACGGACTGCCGGGAATCACCAGGATTGCGAGCGCCGCTGCGGGCTCGGGGGAGAACCACGTCGCATAGTCGCGCTTTCCGCCAAAGTTGAGCGGGCTGATCGAGTGGCCGAAACCAGCGTAGACCGGATCGTCGGTGTCGAAGTCGGTCCAGTACGCCCGGGCAGCTTGCGCCTCCAGCGCATGCATCCAGCGCGCTTGCTCCTCCAAGGCCTGATTGCCGGAGGCTTGTGCCCACAGGGTCAGCCCGACCCAGGCATTGACTGCCTCCGAGCTCGACTCCTGGTTGTTGCCGTCGCCGAAGGGGCTGGTGCCCGAAGCCCACGAGTGCGAGGCGTAGACGTCGAATGTCCGGCGCTGCGGCAAGAGGTCCGACGCCGGAGCGTTGGCAATGTCGGCCGCCAGCGGATCCAGCATAGGCGCCCAGCGGGCGGCAAGATCTGGATTGTTGGCGGCGAGGATGCCGGCCGCATAGAGGAAGTATCCATAGTGGAAGTGGTGGTCGTTGTATTCCTCAGAGCCGAACGATGCCACCCGGCCCACCACGCCCCGGTTGGTGGTGTCGTAGACGAAGCAGTAGCCGGGATCCGCATCGGTGCAGGTGGCGGGGTCTAGCCACCGGTCCAAGGCGGCCACCATCCGGTTGCGCAGGGTGACGGCAGCTTCCATCGCACCTAGCTGGATGGCGATCGACCACAGCTGCGCATCGCGATAGAGCGCTTTACCGCCGAAGTAGGTATCCGACGGGTAGGCCGGAGCGCTCGCGATGTCCGCAACCAGCTGAGCTCGGAGTTCATCGGCGTGCCTCCTGCTGAGGTGTCTCAATTCCAGGGTTGCCCGGGCAGGATAGATCGGCGATGTCCAGGCCAGTTCGGTGCTGGCGCAGGCGGTCAGAGTGCCGTACACGCTGGGCCAGGTGCCCAGGGAACAGTCCCTCTTCCCGGTCAAAGTGTCCCGCTGGTGGGGCATGACCGCGATAACTGTCTGCCGCTCATCGGCGGTGCGATAGCGCAGCGTCGTCTCGGCCTTCTCGTTCACCACCCGGTAGCTAGCATCAGTAGCCTCCACGGGAACCGCCAGATCTGCCATCTGGGCGGCATCTCCCCCGTCCGGGACAGCAAACCAGGTAGCGGTCGTGGCCGCAGGTACGTGAATCCGGGTTCCTGCTGCCCGCACGCCGCGGCCGGTGATTCCGTAGACCGCCCCGGCCACCTCCGCAGTGGCGTACCCCTCGGCTGGCATCCAGGTGACACCCTCGCTGTGCAACTCGACAGCGTCGGCGGCCGTGTAGCTGACCAGCGGCGACCCCTCGGCAATCCGGACCGCAGCACCGTCCGGGTCGGACACGGTTACCGATGCCTCATCGTAGGCTGAGATCCTCCAGCCCGAGCCTGCATCTGCAATGGTGATCGCCGGGTGGAAACTGCCCATGATCGTCGCCGGACTGGTGGTGACCTGCGGCAGGCCGAAGGCAAACCCGTCTGGGGTCAGCCCAAAGGACAGCGGTAGCGGAAACACCGGCTGTGGCTGGTCGCCGAAAACCAGTCCGGAGAACCACCGATTGGTCGGCGGCATCAGCCCTTCGGCAAGCCGAGAGGCTCCCAGATTCGCGCCGGGTTCCTGCGGCAACTCCGACAGCTGGCCCGCCAGTGTGTCCGGGTCAAACACCCGCAGCCCCGGGGGGTCATCCACCCGGGGAAGCATCGGCAAGGTACAAGATGCGAGCAGCACAAGCAGAATCAGGCTGAGAAGCCGAGCGAGCCACCGCATGGCATCACCGCAGCCCAATCTTCACCAGAAACTTCTTCATCGCCGAGGTAGGCCCGGACAGGATCCCGTCGTCACGCAGGGTCAGCACCGCCTGCACCGGAGATCCCGCGCGGGTCAGATTCGAGTACGCCGGGTCAGTCAGGTCATCGCACTCAATCCGGACCGCCGTGATCGCCTGATCTCCCTCCATCACTACTTGAATGTCAGATACCGACCCGACCAACTGCCGGTCATCAGCAAGGTTCAGGACGACGACGGCACCCTTCTCCACCCTCCCGTAGTCTGTTGGTTCCAGTTGGAACTCGGCCAGCACTGTCTTGGGCGAGTCCGAGGCGATGGTGGCCAGGCTGGCGCCGGGATAGACGTAGGATCCGTTCACCGCTCTGATCTCTTGGACCTGCCCGTCGATGATGGTGTGATACGTGACCGTCCCAGCCTTGAGGTCGAGCGTGTAGGCATCTGTCGATTGCGGTTCGAGCCCCCGCCCGACCTCCCGAAGAAGTTCCGGGCTGGAAACCACAAACAACTCCTCACCCCGATTCACCTCCTGGCCCACCACGACTTGCTGGTTGATCACCACCCCCGGAAAACCCGAACCAACCGACGCTGTCGGGGCTTCGACCTCAGCCGCGATACTGGCCACCCGGGACTGGCGTTGATTGAAGAGGAGGGTCAGCCCGCACATGAGCACCGTGAGTGCCAGAATCCCTCCCAAGAGTTTCAGGCGATTGGCCCAGGTCATCGGGCGCCCTCCCCGGTAGTCGCCGCAACTGGCTGCCGGTGAATGGGGATGGGCATGACCCCAACCCAGGCATCGCCATTCTCGGCAGCCGGCCGCATGAGCGCGCGTGGGGTTGTCGGCACCGCCGGATGCCCTGCCAGCAGACTGTCCACGTCTTCCCGGGCAGCGACGATGGTCTCCCGGTCAAGCACCTCCTTGACCGCCGATGAGGCGACCGGAGCATCGATTTCGCGCACGGGGCGAGCCGGCGTCACCGTCTGGGAACCGTAAATCTCAGCGACAGCCACACCCACATAAGCCCCCAAGGCGAGAGTATTGATGAGGCTCCAGACGGTGGCCACGTTGAGGTATCCCAGGGTGACATCACGCAGCACCGACACCACCGTAGTCCACAGGAGGAAGAACCAGACCAACAACTGCGGGATCATGAAACCAAACGGGGATGCTTGCCGACCAATGGCTCCCGTTGCACTCCACTTGGTATCCACACCGGCGAACGCCCCGATGAGAGCCCGTAGATAGATGGGAAAGGAGCATTGCGCCAACATCAGAACTTCCCATCGGAAGGTACCCAGCATCAACGCGGCCAAGAGGATCTGGAGCACATAGAACCCCGCATAGAATGCGAACCAGGTCAGCGGACCCACATCCAGATGAACCGGCCGGAGATCAAAGAAGATCTCCAAGGCGGGCACGAACAGGAGCAGCCCGGGAGCGATCCCCATCAGATAGTGAGTTGCCGTCACCAAGTACATGAATCGTTGATCCAGCGACAGCGACAGACGCGGACTGAACGGGAAATGGGTCAGCAGGATTTCGAAACTGCCCGTCGCCCAGCGTTGCTGCTGTTTGGTGTAGGCCTCGATGGTTTCCGGCGCATCCCCGATAGCGAGGGGTGTGGGGATGTAGATGCTGCGCCAGCCCCGTTCGTGGAGCATGAGCGAGGTCCACACATCCTCCGACTTAGAATCGGTGTACAGCCCACCGATGTCGAGGATCGCGCTTCGGCGGTAGAGCACATTGGTACCCACACTGAAGGCCGCGTTGAAGGCGTTCCGGCCGGGTTGAATGAACCTGTAGAAGGCGTTCTGCATGTACGCAGCACCCCGAGAGATGATGTTGTGCAGATTCCCGTACATCTGCGGAGTCTGGACGAAGCCGACGGTACTGTCCTGCATGAAGGGCAGGGTCTCCTCAAGAAATTCCGGGCGCGGCACGAAATCAGCATCGAGAATGACAAAGTACGCACCCTTGGCGATCGTCAGGGCGTTGTTTATGTTTCCGGCCTTGGCGCCGTGGCTCGTGAGCCGACGGACATAGTGGCACCCAAGTTCCTCAGCAAGCGTACGTACCTCGTCGGATCGACCATCGTCCAGGATCCAGGTGTTGTGAGCTCCTCGAATAGCCAGCGCAGCCGTCACCGTCCGGCGAATGACAGCCAGCGGTTCGCCGTACACGGTTATCAGCACGTCGACCCGAACGGGATGATCGTTCAAGTGCAGCGGCCACCTCGTCGGATCCGCCTGCACACCTCGTTCTTCGTTGAGGTCGGCGTCGTACAACCGGAACTTTGCTGCCTTGAACTCCCAGCTACGGGGATTCTGAACCCCCGACAACATCGTCCACATCGCCATCAGCGCGTGGAAGACCAGGATGGTTTCGCACGCGATCACCAGCAGCCAAGGAATGAGGTCGCCGCGGTTCGCTGGGTTCAACAGGAACCAGCCGTACGCCAGGATGCCTATCAAGGCTCCCACCGCTACCACCATCATCACCGGCGTGTAGGCACTGCGGGTCGCGATCCGGCGACGGGCTGGATCCACCGGACCCGGCGGCGGTGCCCCCTGGGCAATCGCAGTCAGCCGTGCACGTGGACTCGTCATGGGGCTCATGGGGGGATCCCTTCCAGTAGCCCACTGGAAGCAGCCCCGCTTCCAATGGTGGCGGCTGGTGGGGGGTGGCTGGAGCCAATACCAGTATCCGCAGCAGGCATGCCTGTCGTGCGAACGTCCGCAGAGTCATCACTGTCTTCCCTAGTCAAGTACAGAATGGCGGCTTCACTCTAAACGCATCATCCGTCTCAATACAAGGTCTTGCGACAAGATTATGCAGAATTCAAGTTCACTACCGCACCGCAATCAGCGCGGCGGGCGCCGATCACGCCAGCACCGCGGCGGGGTCAGGCAAGGACGACCTGCACTCCCGCCTCCGCGAGTGCCTCGTGAGATTCGGGCGCCATCTGGGCGTCGGTAATCACCCCGGCTACCTGATGCAGCGGGAGCACGTTGACGAAACCAGCCCGGCCGTATTTGGTTGAATCAGCAAGTAGCCAGGTTTCCTCGGCACGGGCATGCATGGCGCGAATGACATCGGCACCTTCGGCAAATTGGGTGGTGAGTCCCCGCTCGGCCGTGAAACCGTCAGTTCCGATGAAAGCCAGACGCACATTGAACTCATGGACGGTGGCCAGCGCCCGCGAGCCCACCAGGGATTCGGATTCGTGGTGAAACGTGCCGCCGGTCAAGATGAGCTGGAGTGACCGGTTCAGCCGGGCAGCCGCAAACGTGAGCGTCGAGTTTGTCACCACCTGCACCCCATGACGCCCGGAAAGTCCCTTCACCAGCATGGCGGTGGTGGTTCCGGCCTCGATCATGATGGCGTCGCCATCATGCACCAGCCGGGCGGCGGCGGCCGCGATCCGTTGCTTCTCCGGGACGTGATGCCGCTGCCGCTCCAACACCGTCTGGAAAGTGCTCGCCCGGGCACCACCATGGGTTCGTTGCAGCAGCCCGCGAGCCTCCAGCTCCTTGAGATTGGTCCGGATGGTTACCTCAGAAACTCCAAGATCGCGCGACAATGCTGCTACCGAGAGGCTGCCATCCTTGGCGAGCAGATCCAAGATGTAAGCCTCGCGGGATCGCTTCTCGCTCATCAGGCAGTCCCGTCAGGTTGGCTACTTTCGAAAGAAAATCGTAAGGGGAGGATTTCGTTGATACAACTCGCGACCATCGGCACCAGTATTATCACTGGGCACCTCATCGACGCTGTCGGCGAGGTGCCCGGTATCACCTTGGCGGGGGTCTTTTCCCGCGATGCCGCCAGAGCTGCCACCTACGCCACCCAGTACGGCGCCACTCAATCCTGGTCCCAGCTCACCGAACTCTGGTCCGCCACCAGCGTCGACGCGGTGTACATCGCGAGCCCGAACGCCCTACATGCGGAGCAGGCCCACGCCGCGCTGTCAGCAGGCAAACACGTGCTGGTCGAGAAGCCAGCCACCACCAACCCGGCCGACTGGGACGACCTGGTTGCCGTGGCACGCGATCGCGGGCTGGTCATCATGGAAGCGATGCGCAGTATCCACGACCCGGGGATGGCCGCCGTTCGGTCGTGGCTACCGCGGTTGGGACGGATCCGGCGGGCCTCGTTTGGATACGCCCAACGGTCAAGCCGTTATGACCACGTGCTCGCCGGTCAGCAGGTCAACATTTTTGATCCGGCCTTGGGTGGCGGCGCACTCATGGACCTGGGGGTGTATCCGGTGAGCGCCATGGTGCAGCTGTTCGGTGTGCCCAGCAGCGTCACCGGCGCCCGGGTGCCGATCTCCTCCGGAACCGACGGCGCCGGGGCAGCGGTCGCGACCTACCCCGGTCTGGTAGCCGATATCTCCTGGTCAAAGATCACCGCCTCGTCGCGGGAGTGTGAGATCGCCGGTGAGTTGGGCACGCTGACCTACACCCACGTGACCGCTCCCCGGCGACTGACGCTGACCTTGCTCGACGGCACCACCGAGACCCAGGTGGTGACGGCCCCAGAGTGGAACCTGCGCTTCGAGGTGGCCCGCTTCGTGGACGCGATTGCCGGGGCCGACATCAGCGTTGACCAGCACTACACCCAGACGACCTTGCGGATCCTGGGAGATCTCTCGACCACAGCCCCGGGGAGCTCCTGACTTTGCTAGGGATGCGCTGATTAATGCTGTCCTGTGCGAGGACGTGCCGGGCCAGATGAACCACAACCCCACATCTGGTAGGCGTACTGGACGTCCATCGCCAGATGTGGGGGAAGCGGGTCGCCCGATCCGGTGCGCCACAGCCAGAGCATGATTGATCAGCGCATCCCTAGAGGTCGTGGCGTGCGGCGAGCAGGCGGTAGCTCTGTGCGAGCACCACATGGGCGTTGTCCGCGGCGCTATCGGTGGCCACCGCAGCGTGCGCGACCTCCTCTGAAGCGCGCCGCCGGGCTTCGGTGTACACCTCGGCATCGCTGGCCGTCGCCGCCAGCTGCAGGCGCTCCCGGTCCGTGGATGCGAGCATCAGGTGCTTGAGCGTGGCGATCAGGGGGCTGCGGGGCGCGCGGGACAGGAGCAGTTCGTGCGCGTCGAACTCCCGCAGCACGTGCAGGGCGGGATCGATGCGAGCTGTCTGGATGGCGTCGATGAGTTCGGCGGAACCGGGAGCGCGTGTCGCCGCCTCATGCAGCCGTGCGAGGCCCTGACGAAGTTTCAGGTGATGGGACAACCCGATATAGCGGCTGCGGAGCTCAGCTTCGAGCGTCGCGTAGCCCGAGCGCTCCAACATCCAGCGTGCTAGCGCGGCCGCGCCCTGGCCCGCGATGGTACGGCCGTGCCGGAGGGGGTAGCCGCGCAACGACTGGACGACCCGCGCGAGCGCTGCCGGATCCACCCCGTCCACCGCGAACGGCTCCACCTCCAGATCCTGCAGATCGAGGTCGTCCAGGTCCGCAAGACGTGCCAGCGTGCGAGCGTCGTCCTCACGGATCTCGCCGGTGCGGGAGGCTTCAGCCATGCGCCCCGAGAAGGGGACGATCGTTCCGAGAATTGCGGTGTGCCGCCGCGCCATGTCGGCGACGAAGGCCGCAGCCGCATCGATGGGGTCGACCGCATGCCACGGGCCAGACCCAAACAGGTCGGCGCTGGAGAGCACCCCGATCGATGCACCGACTCCGGCGCCGACGACGTTGTTAAACTCGCGCACGAAGCGCAGGTCGTCACCGTGCTCGGCGCGCTTGAAGACGTAGATGATCGCGTCCGCACCGGCGCCCGCCTCGGCGTTCAGAATGGCCCGCCGGGTCGCCTCCTCGTTGCGCTCGGTGGATGTCTCCAGTCCCGGGGTATCTATAAGCGTCAATTCCTGCAGCGGCTGCTCCTGCAGGTACACCACCGCGTGCGCCACCCGTTCAACCGGAACGCCGATCTCCTCGGGAACATATCCGCTCACCGGGAGGGTGTGTACGCTTCCGTCCCGGAGCACCACTTCGGTGGGCGCCGAAATACCGAATCTGTACCAGGTGACGATCCGGGTGCATTCGGTCGCGTTCGTCGCCGCGACCTTGGTGCCGATGAGTGCGTTCACGAGGGTGGATTTGCCGGCCTTGACCCGGCCGACCACCGCGACCCGCAGAGGCTCAGCCACAGTGGAACCGACGTCTCGAGACACCGCAGCCATCTCTCCGGAGGCGCGCCGCGCCAGCTCGTCACAGAGCTGGCGCACACGCTCGACGGCGTCCATCTTTGTCCGTGATTCCACCCCGCCACCCTACCGAGGCTTCGCCTCTGACCTCCGAGTCTGAGCCCTGCACCCGCCGCAAATCGGCAGGGTAGGTGGTCCCATTCATGATGGGGAATCACGGAGCCTCAATCCTCTCCCCGGCAGTAAAGGCGAATGGCGGACCCCTCTTCGGTCGCCGCCAGAAACTCACGACGGGCGCGGGTCAATCGATGGTGGCGAGCACCTCATCGACCACTTCGGGGAGCCAGGAGTAATCAACGCGCTCCCACATCAGCTCCGCATGGCTCGGGTCCGCCTCCGGCCCGGCGACCAACTCCACCACGAAGGGGATGGATTCGTACGCCAATGCCTCAAACCGGCGATCACCCTCTAAGGTGAACGACCAGCGGCGAGTATTGGTGAGGTCATAGTATACGGTGCTGCCGCTGGCCTCGGCGAGTGGATCGTAGGTTTCCTTGATCGCTTCGTTGCTCTCATAGCGCAGGATCAACGCGTAATACCCGTCCATACCGTCCCACTGACAGACAGTCGCTTCCTCGACGAGCGGGTTCGCGTCCGTATGCGGACTGCACGAGGTCGGCTCAACCGCGTCACCTCCCCTGAAGGTGAACGCCCACCGGAGCGCGCGGGTCCCCTCCAATCGGGGACACGAGGCAACCGACCGGTCAACCTCGCTGCCGTCCCAGCACTTCACGGGGGGAGCAGGGGGGCAGGAGGCAACCGACGAGTCAACCTGGCTGCCGTCCCAACACTGTTCGAGGGTCGGGGTCTTTGCGGGCGTGAGCAGGTTGGTGATCACGAGGAACCCCGCGGTGATCACAGCAACGACCGTAAGGATCGGGATGAGGATCAGCGGACCGTGGTACCAGCGCCCTCGCCCGCTCGGGGCCACCCCGGACTGTGCGCCCGGGGCGGGGTGCGGTGACCAGCTCTGCCTATCCCGGTGCTGAGGGCGCTGCGGGTTCCCGGGACCGGCATACGATCCGGGGGGCGGGGGTGCTGCGGCGAATGCAGCACTGGCAGGTGGGGCGGGGTAGGACGGGGTGAGCGGGGGTGGGGTCTGGGTAGGACCGGAAGGTGGGGGTACGTGCCCTATCGCCGGTGTTGTCGGTGGCGGCGCGGTCAGGGCCGGGCTTGCGGGAGCCGCGGCGGGCAGCCGGCCGGTCTCTTCCCTCGCCGGGGCGCGTAGGGCACCCTCGGAAACGACAAGCTTGGGATCGTGGAGGCGTTCCAGCGGCTTTCCGAACAGCCGGGTCAGTGCGGCGACCACCGCGGGGGTGCGCGCCGATCCTCCGGTGAGGTACACGTGGTCTATGTCGCTCGCGGAGAGGCGCGCGCCGTCGAGCGCTGAATGGACCAATGCTGTCGCCGCACCGACGAGGCCGGCGATCAGCGACTCATACTCGTCTCGGGTGATGGTGAGTTCGCGTTCGGTACCCGCCGCGCTGACCGCCACGAAGCTCGACGAGCGCGTCGACAGTTCTTCCTTCGCAGCGCGAACCGAGTCCAGAAGCGTCAGTTGCGCCGCGCCGGGCACTTCCAGGGCGGCGACAATACCGCTCTGACCGGAACTGGTGAGTTGGTCGATGGCCCAGTCGCGCAGCGCCGCGTCGAAATCACGGCCGCCGAGGTGGTTGTCTCCCACCGAGTGCAGCACCCCGAAGGTGCCGTCGGGGCGCATCTCCAACACGCTGACATCACAGGTTCCTCCGCCGAAGTCGAACACCGCCATCTTCGTACCCGGCGCGGTCGCCTCCGCCGCATAGAAGTGCGAAGCCGCGACCGGTTCGGCGATGTAACGAATAGCCTGTGGAGCAAAGCCCGCGATCTGCGCCGCTTCGCTCAGGGTGCGGCGCTGCACACCCCCCCACGCCTGCGGATGGGTCAGCCATACGACATCAGGTTCGTCACCCCCGGCGACCTCCAAAGCCCGCTGACGTGTCGCGGCGTACACCGCACCTATTATTTCGGCGATCGGAACGTCGCGCTCACCGAGCGGTACCGAGCCCGCATCGACCCACCGTTTCGGCTCGCGGATGAACTCTTGGGGGCGCAACTGCGCCCGATTGAGCGCGGCGCGCCCCACGACGAACCCATCATCGACGGCGACCACCGCCGAGGGCATCGTCGTCGAGTCCGATTCCAGCGCGATACTCCGCACGACCACAGTCCCGTCGGCGTCGTGGCGCGCATATGCAGCCGCAGTGTTAGAGGTACCAAAATCAATCGCGAGTGACCATCCGCTCATGCTTTCGCCCCAGCTGTTTCCGCGGAACCCGCACGCTGGTCTCCGCGCAGCCATTCGGGATGCGACAGGGTGTTCACCCGTTCATTCTGGCCTAGATCGGTGGTGGACGGCGATATTTGCGACCAGATGCCGAGGGCGGGTGGGTGGAATTCGCGCGAAAAACCAACAATTCACCAGTCAGGTCAGGTCCGCCATGTTCGATGAATGGGGATCCGATGGGCCTGACAGCCCCGACGTTCCCGATTCGGCGAACTGTCCGATCGCGCGCCGAACCGCAGCCCGCTGCTGACGCACCAAACCAAGCCGATGCTCAATCTCCCCGCGAGTGTCCTTGCGCTTCTCCGCCGACAGTCGCCGCGCCTTTCGCAAGCGGCTCAGCTCGTGCTCGAGTTCTCGGGTGATCCGGGACAGTTCCCGTTCGAATGCGATCTCGATCTCGGGTTGAAACTCGATCGTGTACGCGTCAAACAGCCGATGCAGAGTCCCCGAGACCCGCTGACCTACCTCGCGGATGACTCCGGTCAGTTCCTGACGGCGCGCCATCGCACCCCGGGAGACCAGGTTCGCGGTAATCAGACCCGCGCCAACCACGATCCCCACCGGCGCCGCAATGGCGATCGCACCCGCACCTGCGGCCCAGGCCCCCGCCCAGAGCCCCGCCATACCTGTCATCATCAGCTGCGGATCGATCTGTGCTCCGGCGCCGACGGGGCTGGGCATATCGGTGTCGCCAGGTCGCTGGAGCCAGCTTTCGTCGACAATTATCTGCGCGGAGATGTCGGACAGCCCATGCGAGACGAATGTGTGCCGCACCACCGTCGTGACCCGCTCGTGGATCAGCCCCGATACGTCGTCGAGGATCAGGGTCGCACTGGCGTTCAGGTTGAGCATGAACGCGTGCATGCGAGCCCTGGAAACGCCCAGACGCTGCCGCGCAAGCTCTTCTCGTGCCCCGCGGGTGAGCGCGTTGACGCGGTCGTTGATCTCTGTTGACACGCCCTGCCGCAGCCGGCGGAGGTCTCGGTTCAGCAGCGGCCGCCACGTGCGCTGTTTCGCCTCGAGTTCTCGCAGTCGTTCGGTGTCGCTGCGCACGGTTCGTTCGATCTCTTCGTCACCGGCCAACTGATTGCTGTGCTGTTGCCCGAGCGTGATCTCGATAGATTCCAGCAGGTCGTCCGCACCGCTCAGGGCCCTGATCGTCGGGATGCTCCGCGCGCGTTCCAGGCGTTCCTTGAGAGCGAGGACGAGGTGGTCCATTCTGCTGGCGGCCCGGCGGCGCGCACGGCGCACCTCGTCGGGACGGTCCAACGCTTGCAGGGCCGCCAGGGCTGATACGCCCACGATAGGAATATCTGCGTACGCTGGGTCTTCCGCGACGAGGATGGCGCGGTTCTCCTCCGCAACCGCGGCCCACGTTCCGCCGACCAGGTCGATGCGACTCACCGCAACCGCGATGGTGTCCACGTGCGGGGCGCAGTCCGCGAGCAGATCCAAGGCGGGACGGGACAAACGTCCGGAGGCGTCGGTGACCAGCAGCAGGACGCTGGCCTGCTCCGCGGACTTGATGGCGACCCGCGCGTGTGCGGGGCTGAGTCCTCCGGTTCCGGGGGTGTCGATAATGTCGACTCCGGGAAGGGACGGGCTTTCGGCGGCGACAATCGCCCCGAGGGACATCCGGCCGTCTTCGGCGACGAGTTCCGGGCTGTCGGCCAGCACCCAGCGGGGCAGGTCGGTGGCATCGATGGCGGCCGAACCGCCCGCGAGGAAGAGCACCCGCGCCGAGCCCGCGGGGAGTTCGTCGGTGGGGGTGGTGAACCGCAGATACGTTCCGGTCGTCTCGCCATCGCCGGTGGGAGAAAGATCTGGACGATTCAGCAGGGCGTTCACGAGGGTGCTCTTGCCGGAGCTGACCTCCCCGACCACGACGATGGAGGGGCGCTGGCCCCGGGAGCAGTCTCGCCGGGCAGCGATCGCGGTGAACTGATCCCGCAGTCTGGTCTGACTGAGGATCGTCCGGGCACCGGCCAGTGCCCGGTCACCGGCGTCGTCGGTGGATGCCGTCACAGTGCTGGGCCGAGATCGGCGTCGTCGCCGCCGTCACCGTCGAAGGATCCGGTGTCGAGGACATCGGCGTCGATCACCGCTGGATCGTCCCATCCGGCGTCGGTGTCGAGAACATCCGCGTCGGCGGCTGCCACGTCGGTCGATTCGACGTCATCGCCGACGGGATCATTGCTAGGGATCAACTCGGCGCCGGCGCCGAGGGGTGCGGCGACAGCGGTGCTGATCATGCGCTCCCACAACCCATCGGGCAGCGGCGGGGGATCCCCCAGCACATCATCGGTGTCGTCGGGGGGGTTGAGAAAGTCGCTGAACTCGGTCACGTCCACCTCCAGGTCGCTGCGAGCGTTCGTCCACGTGCAGAGCCGCCCGCCTATGACTCTGATGCAGCGGCGGCCTGGAATGTTCCCACGAGGGCCACATTTAAGGATGCGCTGATCAATCATGCCCTGGCTGCGGCGCACCGGATCGGGCGAACCACGTCCCCACATCCGGCGATGGACATCCAGTACACCCACCAGATCTGGGGTCGCGGTTCATCCCGCCCGGCACGTCCTCGCACAGAACAGCATTGATCAGCGCATCCTTATTCCATCTCGGTAAGAACGGCGGCCATCGCGGCACGCGCCCGGCTGATCCGACTCTTCACCGTTTGTACGAGAATCCCCTGGTGTGCGGCGATCTCATCGTAGGTCAGCTGGCCATATTCCCTGAGCACCAGGGCCACGCGAAAATCCTCCGGAATCTGCCGCAACGCCGCTTGCACGCGATCACGTTCGGCGATGTCGTGCGCAAAATCACCTTCGGCGGCGCGATCCTCGAAGCCGTCCTCGCTCTCGTCCCGACGTCGACGAATGACCCCGAGGGCGGCATTGGTGGCAATGCGGTACGCCCAGGTGGAGAACGTAGCATCGCCGCGGTATTTGTCCAGGTTGCGCCACAGCGCGATCAGACACTCCTGGAGCGCATCCTCGGCATCTGCCGGGTGTCTGGTGGTGCGCAGGCACACCGCCCAGAGCCGATCCCGATACGGGCTCACCAGTCGTTCGAACGCTCGGGAATCTCCGCCCCGGGCCGCGGCCAAATCATCTTCGCTAGCTCCGTGCACGTCGTCTCCAAGGGTGAGTCGTATCGACGTACGACCGGGAGTCCGTCCTGAGGGAACCCAGTCTCGTAAGTGTCCGCGTGAGCGTAGCACGGCGAATCCGAGCAGAGGCGAGGAACCCCTCGGATCCTGTTAGAAGGTGCATATCGTCGGTACGGTCTTCGACGAGATTTGTTGGATTCGCAGGAACATTTCACTCAGTCGCCGCATCGAAGGGGCATAACCACCTTCACGAAATGAGGAACCCACAATGCCTAGCTCTTCCACTGGCCCCCTGGACCTGAACAACGACGGCTATGCGGAGGCGGTTGGCCACGACACTGACGGTGACGGCACCGCCGACGAGATGCACATCGACTCCAACGCAGATGGATACTTCGAAACCGTCGCGTCAGACACCACCGGTGACGGCAAAGCCGACGCGGTGAGCATCGACTCCAACGCAGATGGACACTTCGAAACCGTCACGTTGGACACCACCGGTGACGGCAACCTCGACA
Source organism: Propioniciclava sp. (assembly GCA_047973325.1). Taxonomy (GTDB): domain Bacteria; phylum Actinomycetota; class Actinomycetes; order Propionibacteriales; family Propionibacteriaceae; genus Propioniciclava. The sequence continues at coordinate 25,813 of JBKEBU010000149.1, forward strand.
CCATTCTCGAGGACGCCGACGGCGACGGCACCGCCGACGAGGTACACATCGACTCCAACGCGGATGGATACTTCGAAACCCTCGCGTCAGACACCACCGGCGACGGCAACCTCGACACCGCCATGATAGACACCACCGGTGACCGATCCATCGATACCGTGGCTATCGACGCCAACGGTGACGGTGAGTTCGAGACCATCTACTCCGACAGCG
>JBKEBU010000176.1:0-2338 GCA_047973325.1 Propioniciclava sp.
AAGACTTCTCGTATGTCTCAGCCACGACGCGACCACTGCGCGTCTTGGCCGTGAAGTGGCCCGGCCAGCCGTTGCCGCGATAGCGCAGCGAATCGAGCTGCTCGTGCGACTGAACGCCCAGCTTTGCCAACAAAGAGTCGGTGGCTTGATGGCTCGGAGTGCCGGCGCAGAAGAAGCTTAGGATGAGGGGCGCTTGGCTTCCCACGCTAGTGGAGTAGGAGCGCAGCGCCTGCGCCTCGCAGGGCTTGCACACCACGACTGCTCCAGGATCATCCACCGGAGCCGCGGGGCCGACGGTTGCCGGTTCATAGCGGGAACCAGCGCTTCGGAGTACGTCTTGGCGATTGACGACGCTGAGGGGGATGGTGCGCCGTGGGTTCACTGGGTCGGGCTGGGAAGCCGTGGCGGTGGTCACCTGCCTCGACTCCACCAGCCAACCGAGGAGAGCCGACAGGACGCCCCCAGAACTGCCAGCGAATCGCACATCGGGATCCGTGGCCCAACCGATTGCGAGGGTGCGCAGTGGTCCCAAAGTTCGATGACGTTTAGCCCCTTCAGGCGCTGACGCGGAAACGCTGACCCCGGGGCACACCCGCCGAAACAAACGGGCCGCCGTCCTGGTGTCACGAACGTCGGCGGCCGGATCCGACATCGTGGGCCGAAGGAACCCATCCTTCTCGTGCATACGTATGCGATCATCCAGGTGAACACAGAAGCCACATCCGGTACACCGCTCAGTCTCCACCACGCTTCGAACTGCCTTGGGCAGCAGATCGTGCGAGAACATCGCATGTCCCCTCTCTGGATTGCCCCCGGCCGCAGGTGCCAACGCTAGCATGGTGAGTTGGTAGCCTGAACAAGAAATTGCGACAGCCTCGGGGCGCCGGGAGTGGATTCAGGATCACCGGGACCAGACTCAGGATCGGAACTGCGATGACCAGCGGCACTGGCGAGCCTCCAGACTCTCCAGTGCCGTTCGGTCGCCTGGCAGGACGCGGCTACGTCCTTTCACTGGGTTCCCAGACCTATCGGATTCTCTTGCAGGTCGCGTCGGTGACCATTCTTAGCCGCCTCCTCACCCCAGAGGACTTTGGCCTGGTTGCGATGGTCATGGTGATCATCGGGCTAGGCGAGGTCCTGCGCGACTTCGGCCTCTCAGGAGCCGCAATCCAGGCACCAGATCTCACACGTGCCCAACGCGACAATTTATTCTGGCTGAACACGGCGTCCGGAGCCGCCATGATGCTCGCAACCGCGGCGATCGCTCCAGTTCTGGCTATCCTGTATGGCCAGCCGGCTCTGACGGGCATCACTCTCGGTCTAGCACCGATGTTCCTCCTCTCGGGACTGGCAACTCAGTACCGTGTGAGCCTCACACGACAACTGCGATTCAAACCCATCATGGGTGTCGAAATGGTAGCCAACAGCATCTCTCTCGGAATCGGCGTCCTCATCGCTGCGTCGGGTGGAGGGTACTGGGCACTCGTTGCCTCACCCATCGTCTCGGGTCTGGTCGGGATCATCGGCCTCGTTGCGTGTGATCCATGGGCGCCCCGGAAGTTTCGTCGACGTGAAGGCACCTGGAAACTCATTCACCTCGGCACCTCCATTCTTGTCGCCACCGGCTTGAACTACGCCAGTTCGAACATGGACACATTCATCGTTGGCTATCGATTCGGCAACACCGAGCTCGGCTGGTACAACCGTGGTGCGCAACTCATTCGTCAACCTGGGCGGCAGTACCTTGCGGCAGGCGAGAAAGTGCTGTCACCGGTCTTGGCGCGATTGCAGTTCGACCCTGACAGGTTGGGAACAGCTCTGGTGAAGGCTCAGGCCGCCACCTCCTATCCGTTGGCAGTGCTCACCGGCTTCGTAGTTGCCGCTGCGGATCCAGTGGTTGCCCTCTTTTTGGGCGACGGCTGGGCCGCGGCAGTCCCCTACACCCAGTGGCTCGCCGTCGGGGTCTTGCTGCGAAGCGTCACCCAGTCAGTCTCCCAAGGCCTTATTGCCTGCGGCAAGGGGAAGGAATTGCGCAGGTATGCCCTCTTTTCCACCACCGCCACCATCGTGGCTATAGTCGTCGCTTCTTCATGGGGGCCGGTTGCCGTCGCGGGTGCGACGGCTCTCGCCCCAGGCCTGACCTGGCTGATTGGACTCCCGTGGCTCCAGCGCCATACTGGTGTCATGGTCCGTGGTCTCCGCGTTGGTACCCTCCGCATCCTGCTGGTCGCCGTCGTGGCTGCCCTAGCGAGCGCGGCAGCACGGGCGATCCTCCCGGACCAGGCACCGTACATCCAGACAATCACGGCATTGGGTGCAACCCTGATATCAGCACCCC
>JBKEBU010000045.1:0-2744 GCA_047973325.1 Propioniciclava sp.
GGCCGCTGGCGGATTCATCAACACAGCGCAAGCTCCCGTAGGTGAGCTGCTGGCCTCCGAAGCTCAGCGTGCAGAGTGGTTGGACGCATTCAGTAGCCGTGGCATTCGCATTGCTGCGCTCAATGTCAACGGAAACCCCCTACACCCAGATGACGCCGTCGGGCCAGCCCATCTGCGCGCCATCGAGGAGGCCATTGCCGTGGCACCGCTCTTGGGAATCGACCGGATAGTAGCCATGCCCGGCGCTCTGGGGAGCGAGCCACAGAGCACCCGCCCCAGCTGGTACGTGATTCCGTGGGAATCCGGCCTGCTAGATGCCTGTGACTTTCAATGGGAGGTAGCAATCCCGGTTTGGAAGCGCCTCAGTCAGCATGCCGAAACGGCCGGAGTCCGGCTCTGCGTCGAACCACATCCCAACACAATCGTCTATAACCCGGACACGGTCGTGCGCCTGCTCGAGACTGTCGATAGCGACCACCTCGAGATCAATCTCGACCCCAGTCATTTCTTCTGGCAGGGCATCGACACTATCGCGGCGATAGACCGGTTGTCCGGGAAGATCTGGCAGGCGGCGGCGAAGGACACCTTGATAGATGCTGCTGCCGTAGCTCGCCACGGGGTCCTGGACAATCGGTTCCGGACCCATGCGGGAGCATTCGACATCGGTGGCGGCTACAGCATCACCGAATACCCAGACGACGCGGCCTGGCGATTCGTCGCGGCCGGGCGGGGACACGATGTGGCCTGGTGGGCGGAGTTCACCAGGGCACTCCAACGGGCCGGGTATGACGAGTCAATTTCGATCGAGCTGGAGGACCGGGAGCTCTCGCCTGACGAGGGCGTCAAGGTCACCGCCGACACGCTCCAGCAGGCGATAACGCTCGCCGCCACCGAGGGGCCAGCCTGATCGATAGCCCTTCTCCAAGGACAGGGGCAGGGCACGGCTGATCTGCCAAATCCGGGTCAGAGACCCAGGGCCAGTGAACACCGGTATCGTGGGAGGGCCCGATTGTTATCACCGAGAGCGACCATGAGCCAGATCTTCGTCACCACCGCCCTGCCATACGCCAACGCACCGTTCCACGTGGGGCACATGATGGAGTACATCCAGGCCGATATCTGGGTACGGGCCCAGCGGATGCTCGGGCATGAGGTCGACTTCGTGTGCGCAGACGACACCCACGGGGCTCCGATCATGCTGGCCGCAGCCGCCGCCGGGAAGTCTCCCCAGGAGTTCGTCGCTGAGATCGGGGCGGGCCGTCAGCCCTATCTCGACGGCTTCCACATCAGCTTCGACAACTGGTCGAGCACCGATTCCCCCACCAATCACGACCTCGCGCAGGACATCTACCGAGCGCTGCGGGATAACGACCTGATCGCCACCCGGGAGGTGGAGCAGTTCTTCGACCCCGACCAGGGCATGTTCCTGCCGGATCGCTACATCAAGGGCACCTGCCCGTTTTGCGGTGCCGCCGACCAGTACGGCGACAACTGCGAAGTCTGCGGCCGGGTCTATGCCCCCACCGACCTGGTCAATCCGTACTCGACAGTCTCCGGGGCCACCCCGGTATTGCGGTCCAGTGAGCACTTCTTCTTCAAGCTGTCCGATCCGCGGTGTGTGGAGTTCCTGGCGGAATGGACCCAGGACGGCCGACTGCAGCCGGAGGTAGCCAACAAGGTCAAGGAGTGGTTCACCGGCGAGGAGGGCCTGGCCGACTGGGATATCTCGCGCGATGCGCCGTACTTTGGCATCGAGATTCCCGATGCGCCGGGCAAGTACTTCTACGTCTGGCTGGATGCCCCCATCGGCTACCTGGCTTCGGTCGTCGATCTGCTCAACCGGCGCGGCACCGATGTAGACGCCTACTTCGCCAATCCGGACCTGCGCCAGTACCACTTCATCGGCAAGGACATCGTCACCTTCCACACCCTGTTCTGGCCGGCGATGCTTAAGTTCAGCGGCCGCAAGGTCCCCGACAACATCTTCGTCCACGGCTTCCTGACGGTAAAGCAAGAGAAGATGAGTAAGTCCCGCGGCACCGGCCTGAGTCCGATGAAGTATCTAGACCTGGGCATGAACCCCGAATGGCTGCGCTACTACCTGGCCGCCAAGCTCTCAGCCCGCAACGAGGACATAGACTTCACCGCCGAGGATTTCCAGCTGCGGGTGAACTCCGACCTAGTCGGCAAGTACGTCAATATCGCCTCCAGGGCCAGCGGCTTCCTCACCAAAAGGTTCGACGGGAAGCTCGGCGTCATCGCCGATGATTCCGCCACACTCCTCACCAGCCTGGCCGACACAATCCCCGGTATCGCGCAGCTGTATGAGGGCCGGGAGTTCTCCAAGGCGCTACGGGAGACGATGGCGCTGGCTGATCGGGTCAATGAGTACGTCGAAGCCAACAAGCCATGGGAGCTCGCCAAGGCCGAAGGCGCCGAAGCCCGCCTGCACGACGTGTGCACCACCTGCGTTGAGGCCTTCCGGCTGCTCACCATCGCGCTCAAACCGGTGCTTCCCGGGCTTGCTGAACAAGTGGAGAGCTGGCTGAACGCCGAACCATTCCAGTTCTCCTCGGCAGGCACCCTGCTGGGTTCCGGACATCAGATCGGCCGCTATTCCCACCTCCTGCAGCGAGTCGATGCCGCCCAGCTCGACACCCTGTTCGAGGTTCCCGAGCCGGAACCCGAGCCGGTGGCCCACCCCGGCGGGATGGCCATCGCCGACACCATCACCATCGACGACT
>JBKEBU010000090.1:0-48033 GCA_047973325.1 Propioniciclava sp.
GGTGGGTTCTGGGCAAGACGGGGATCCGGAATCGATGCCGGGGTATCGATGAGGATCCACGGCGCAACCCAGGGCTCACCTGGGGTCGCGAATACAAAGATCAGCTGCGACAGGCTACTAGTCTCGACACCATGGCGGAGGTGGAGATACACGGGGGAACCTTCGCCGGTGTGGCCGCCGCAGTCCGGCTGGCCCGAGTGGGCCACACCGTCCGGCTGGTTGAAGAGTCATCGAACTGGGCGGACATCCTCCGGGGGCAGCTTGGCGACACCCTCGATTTCCCAGCGCCCTGGCGGGATCTGCTGAAGAAGTCGGGGCGGCCGGCCGCCGGCGCACTGGGGGCACGCGGGCTGATGCTGGTCCCCGACCCGGAGGGGCCCCCAACCGATCGCGGCCAGCTCTGGTACGCCGACCGGGACCGTCTGGGAGAGACAGCCGCCACCACATGGCGAGACTTCGTGGACACCACCGACGACCTGTGGCAACGACTTCGCCCACTGGGCCTCGAAGCCGAGTTGAGCCCCAGCAGGGTGCGGGCAGCGCGGCTCGATCCCCGCCGCAGCCTGACCGACATGGCCCGCCTGCTCGACAATCCAGAACTGGCCGCCCGGGTCACCGGAATAGCCACCACAGCCGGGGTCGACCCGGACGCCACCCCCGGCTGGTTGGTCAGCCGACTCAGCGTCACCCGAACCTTTGGCCGCTGGCGGCTGGTTGACCATGCTGGCCAGCCACGTCCGGCCAGCGATCTCGTCGACGTGCTTCTCGACCGCCTGGATCAGCGGCAGGTCACCGTGACCGACTCCCCCGGGATCAGCGATGGCATCATCGACACCCGGGATCCGCAGCTGGGTTGGCGTCGGCCCCGTCGCTTCCGCCCCCATGACAGCTTCGTGGAGCAGCTACTCGCGCGCCCGCCCATTCGCACCCCGGATCCCACCCGCTTCCACGCCTCGGTCGCTAGCCCCGGCGGCGATGAGCCCTGGGCTCAGCTCCTCAGCGGCGCTCTGGCCACCTATGCCGCCCATGCGACGTTCACCGGAGAGGACATCCGGCCGTCAAATCGGTCACCGGGTAGATGACCGCGTTACCATAGGCGTCTTGGTCTTTTTCACGACGAGGATGATTTTGAACAAGACAGACCTGCTCGCTCGCGAGTTGGCCGCCGAACAGGCCCATGTGGATGCGGTGTACGCCCGCCTCGACATAGCTACTCGCTCCGCCCGCTCAGTGGTACGCGCTGGACGCGACATTTATAAATCGGATCGACAATCCTGGATGCGCGAGGAGGACGGCACCGCACTCTTCGAACGCGACGCCTTCGCCTACCAAGCGGCCCGGCGACTGGCCACGCTGGATGCCGAACATGAGGGTCTGGTCTTCGGCAGACTCGACTTGAGCGACCCTGATCAGGAAGTTCGCTACATCGGCCGGATAGGGGTGCGGGATGAGGAATATGAGCCGCTGGTGATCGATTGGCGCGCGCGCGCTGCCGAGCCCTTCTACCGGGCCACTCCGACCCATCCTATGGATGTCATCCGCCGCCGGGTGCTCCGCTGCCGCAGCGATCAGGTGGTGGGCATTGAGGACGATCTACTCGACACCGATGCGAACACACACGGCCTCCCGATCGTCGGTGAAGGTGCCCTGATGGCCTCCCTGGCCCGCTCACGCGGCACTCGGATGAAGGACATCGTGGCCACCATCCAAGCCGAACAGGATGAGGCGATCCGCGCCGATCACGCCGGGGTCACCATTATTTCAGGGGGACCTGGCACCGGGAAAACGGTGGTGGCCCTGCATCGGGCCGCCTACCTGCTCTACTCCAATCGCAAGCGGTTTGAACGCGGCGGAATCCTCGTCGTCGGCCCCGGCCCAGTGTTCATGAACTACATCGAAAGGGTCCTGCCCAGTCTCGGTGAGGATTCGGTCACCCTCAAGGCCGTGGGCGGCGTCGCCAGTGACGTTCTTGACGGGCTCACCGCCACCGTCATCGACGATGCCGACACCGCCTTCATCAAGGGCAGTCTGCGGATGGTGCCGCTCCTGCGCACCTTGGTGGATCACCCCTGGGTGGACACCTCCGAAGCCCCGCTCCAGGTCAGCATCACCGTCAAGGGTGTGGTGTTGACCCTGAACCAGGGGGAATTGGCTCAGGTACGCCGTCAGGTCTTGGCCCATCACAAGGTCAATCGGGGCCGGGAGGCCGCCGAACGTGCCCTGATAACAGCACTAGCTGCCCAGGTACCCGACGACCTGAATCTGGAAGAGGAGGCCATCCGGGATCGCATCGCGGCGGCTGCCTCCTTCCAGATGTTCCTCCATTCCTGGTGGCCCGCCCTGAGCCCCGTTGAGGTCTTGCGCCGGCTCGGTGACCCGGCTGTGGTCCGCACCGTGGCCGACGGAGTCCTCAGTACCGCCGAACAGGAGTGTTTGCTGGCCAGCTACGGACCGGGAACATCGCTCACGGTGGCCGATATCGCGCTCCTCGACGAACTGGCCACGCTGCTGGGCCCGATGCCGCCGCCCCCCACCGATGAGGGTGAAGACCCGACCCTGGCGCTGCTCGACGGCGCCGAAGTCTCCGAGTTGGTTTCCACGGTTCCAGGATCCACCCCGGAGGCAGAGACACTCACCGATGACACCCATGAAACCTACGCACACGTTCTGGTGGATGAGAGCCAAGACATCACCCCTATGCAATGGCGCATGCTCCGGCGGCGGGGCGCCCAGGCATCCTGGACCATTGTGGGCGATCTCGCCCAGAGTTCCTGGCCGGACCTAGACGAGGTGGGCCAAGCGGTCCGATCCCTGATAGGTACCGCACCACATCGAGAGTTCCGACTGTCAGTCAACTACCGCTCCCCCGCCGAAGTATTTGATCTTGCCTCGCGGGTCGTTCGCGAGAGCTATCCGAATGCAGATCTGCCGCGCGCCGTGCGATCAACCGGGATGGAACCCGTGTTGCAGACCACCAGCGAATCTGCTCTTTACGCCGACCTCACCGTGCTTATCGACGAGTTAACCGAAGCTGTCGGGGGCACCGTCGGGATCATCGCGCCACCCTCGCGGCTGGAGCACTCGGCCGAAGGCCTGCGATCACGCCTGGCCACCCGGATGAACCCGGCCACTCTCGACCGGGTATTGCTGGTATCTCCGCTGGACGCCAAGGGTCTGGAGTATGACGCCGTGGTGGTCCTGGCTCCCGATGAGATAGTCGCAGAGAGCCCCGGCGGAGTACGGGTCCTCTACGTCGCCCTGACCCGGCCAACCCAACGCCTCGTAGCGCTGGATATCGGCGGGGTCGGCGACTGGCGATCCACCCTCACCGACGTCCCCGGGTGAGGGTCACGAATTGAGGGGGTGGCTCGCGCCGCCGGGAAGGTCACGGAGCCGGGCCAGGATTTCGGCGGTCGCCTTGGAGCGGTTCAGCGTGAAAAACTGCAACCCAGGAGCACCGGCAGCCAGCACGTCGCGAGCCAGGTCAGTCATCAGCTCGATCCCGACCTCGCGGAAGTGTTCCCGGTTCCCCGCGACAGCCCGCAGCCTGGCCTCGACATCGGCCGGCATCCGTGCGCCCGAGAGCCGGGCAAAACGCTCGATCTGGCTAGGAACGGTGACCGGCATGATCCCGGCGATGATCGGCATCGTGCCACCAAGGGCGCGGAACCGCTCCACCAGTGAGACATAGGCGTCTACGGAAAAGAAGAGCTGCGTGATCGCGAAAGTGGCGCCGGCCTCCTCCTTGTCAAGCAGGATTCGGGCATCAAGCTCCGGATCACTCTCCGGGTGGGTATCCGGGAAGGCCGCCACCCCCAGGGTGAAGTTCCCCTCAGCCCGGGCCAGCCGCACCAGTTCGGTGGCATTGGTCAGCCCTTCAGGGTGCGGGACAAACGGTTCGCCTGGTGCCGGGTCGCCGCGCAACGCCAGGATGTGCGTGACCCCCAGGCGGGCATACGCAGCGAGAGCCCGCTTGGTTTCGGTCACCGACTGGTCCGCAATCGTGAGGTGGCCCAGCGTACGGGCCGAGGTCGTGCCCCGAATCGCCCCCACGGCCGAGAAGGTCTTGTACCGGCTGGCGCCAGTCGCCCCGTAGGTGATGGAGACCCAATCCGGCTGCAACGGCTGCAGCGCATCCACAGCATCAATCAGCTGGCGGACACCGCCATCATCCGAGGGCGGAAAGAACTCGAAAGAAAACGTAGCCTGACCAGGCGTGTTCAAGCGTTCCGGAAGGCTCAGATCGGACACGACGGTCACCCTAGGCGATCAGCCCGGCGGGCCAACCGCTAGGCTCACAGCGTGGTCACGCTCGATCCCGCCGATCCCCTCGGACTCCCATTTCTCGATGCCGTCACAGCCAGCATCTCCAGATTTCTGGACGGCCAGGACGGCACACTGACCGCACTCTCGCCAGAGCTGGCGCCGGTTGCTCACCGGGCCCGGCAGTTCACCTCTGGTGGCAAACGGCTGCGGCCCGCCTTCTGCGCCTGGGGTTACCTAGCTGTCGGCGGCGGGCTCACCCTGCCGACAGCGGTGACCACCGCCGCGAGCTCGCTCGATCTCCTACACGTATCGGCGCTCATCCACGATGACGTGATGGATGCCTCCGATCAGCGTCGTGGCATCCCCACAGCACACCGGCAGTTCGAAGCCGACCATCGGTCCGCTGGCTGGCGTGGTGACGCGAGTGCCTTTGGCCGCGCGGCCGCCATTTTGCTCGGTGATCTGCTCCTGGTCTGGTCGGAAGAGATGCTGCGGCACAGCGGCCTCGCTGCCGATGCGCTCACACGCGCTCAGGAACATCTGGACGCCGTGCGCACGGAGGTGACTGCGGGACAATACCTCGACATCGTCGCTCAGGCCCACGATCCAGTCACCCTGTCGGGGACCATGGCCGGCAAGGCCACCTTGCTCGACGTGATCCGGCGGGTCGTCACCTGGAAATCAGCCGCTTATACCGTCCGCCGCCCGCTCTTGCTCGGGGCCGCACTCGCGGGCGGATCTGCCGAGCAGGCGGCGGCGCTGGCTGCCTTCGGTGAGCCGCTGGGCCGCGCGTTTCAGTACCAGGACGATCTCTTAGGGGTCTTCGGCACCACGCAGGTCACCGGCAAGGAAACCGGCGAGGATCTCCGCGAAGGAAAGCTCACCCTGCTCATCGCCGAGGGGTTCGCCGCAGCAACGTCAACCGAGGCGGACGAACTGGGGTCATTGCTCGGCCATCCGGGACTCACCCACGACGATGTCGACCGGGCTCGAACGATTCTGGAGCAATGCGGCGCCCGCTCCGCAGTGGAGGCTGAGATTGAACGCGAGTTCGACGCCGCCCTGCAGGCACTTGACGGCGTCGACCTCAGCGCGGCCGGGCGACGCGGCCTCCGGGAGCTGGCCAACCGAGCGGTGCGCCGGGATCACTAGCCGTGAGAGCTCGCCTGTCTGAGGTCAGGCGGCGACCAGCGCGCCGCCCAGCCAAGTAACCCGTCCTTGCCCTCAGCGTGGGTAAGACTCCCCCAGTCCAGCAACTCGGTGGCCGCCCAAGCCGACAACCGTCCTCCGTACCTCCACCGGGTTTCGATCTTCGCCGTCACAGCTCCAGATCGGCGTCCGCAATCACCCCGGCGGGAAAGGACAAGGTGGGCCCCGTCCCGAAGGCAGCCATGGTGACTGCCTCCATCTCGGGATGCTCGTTCCATGCATGGCGGAGTTGATCCTTCAACTCCTCGGCAACCGCCCCCGGGTCCTCCGCATCGGTAATCGCCGCACCAACCGCGACGCGCATGGCGCCGGCACGGATGACCACATCCACCGTCTGCGGGGAAATCCCTCGGACAGCGAACCACGGCTTGGCCGACGGGTCTGAGGGCGGAGCCACCGACACGGCGTACCGGACGAGTTCAAGGCCTGGACCGACGAGCAGGAAGTCGACAGATGGATCCGCCAAGGCCGCGTCGATCTCCTCATGGTCATGACATTCACGTCCGATGACTGACCACTCCCCCAGTAATTCGCGGGCGCGAGCGGTATTCGCTTCCGGATCCACCAGGACCACGATGTCCGGCGAAAGCCGGGCCGCGGATACCGGGCGACCAAAGTAGCCGGACAACCCCTGGGTGGTACGCGCCGCCTCCAAAATCCCGGCGAGAGCCTCCTCAGCGGTGTCATCGGCGATGGGTTCGGTCACATCGTCAGCCAGGGCGATGATGTCGGCCCCTCCGGCGAATACGGGCCGAGCCAGCGAACTGACCACGCCGGTATCGGGTGCAATGTAGAGCAGGCGCGCGAGCTTGAGCCGGGTGGCGATCCCCATCAATGCCGTCACAGTCCCAGCATCGCACATCTCCGGCGGGTCGCAGGTGCGTCCGCGCAGAGTCCGACCTAGACTCACCGTGGGCCGGACTAGCATTGCCTTTTCCTCGATCCCGTGCCCGGAGACCGTGTTGACGAGTGAACGTAACCGCGATGGCCTCGTAGGCCAGGTTCTAGACGATCGGTACGAGATCGTCCGTAGGCTCGCGCGCGGGGGCATGTCGACTGTCTACGTCGCCCACGATCTTCGGCTGTCGCGCACAGTGGCCATCAAGATGATGAACCAAGGACTCGGTGATGCCGAGGACTTTGCCGCACGCTTCGATGCCGAGGCCCGAGCCGCAGCCCACCTGTCCCATCAGAACGTCGTCAGCGTCTTCGATCAAGGCACTGATCAGGATCGGCCCTACATAGTGATGGAGTATGTCTCGGGGGGAACCTTGCGGCAGCTCATCACCCGGGAAGCTCCCATGGAGCCGCTCCGGATGCTCACCCTGATCGAGCCGGTCACTGCAGCGTTAGCCGCGGCACATGCTGCGGGAATCATCCATCGCGATATCAAGCCGGAGAATGTGCTCATCTCCGACTCCGGTCTTGTCAAAGTGGCCGATTTTGGTCTCGCCCGCGCCGTCACGTCCAGTTCCCAGGCCGGCACCTCAGGGCTGGTGCTGGGAACCGTCAGCTATATCGCCCCCGAACTCGTCACCCGCGGCGCTGCCGACGCCCGGTCGGATGTCTATTCGCTGGGCATCGTCATGTATGAGATGTTGACTGGCCGCAAACCACACACCGGGGACGAACCCATCCAAGTGGCTTATAGCCATGTACATCATCAGATCCCGGCCCCCTCAATGGAGCTGTCCACCTCCTGGCGGGAAGGCGGAATCCCGCCCTACATCGATGCCCTGGTCACCACCGCCGCCAACAAGGACCGGGCCAATCGGCCGCTCCACGCCGGCGTGGTCCTGGATCACATCCGTGCCGCACGCATCGCCTGCCTGCAAGGTGTCATCGACGATCCGGCCCTGACCAGTCGGATGCACGAGACATCCTCAGTCGGCTCCCCCGACGAGGAATCCACCACGGCCATCCCCGCCCCGGAGGACGGGGCTCTGAGTTCGCCCACAGCCACGCTCAGCGTGGTGACCGACGACGACCCCTCCCCCAGCACCATTGCCTTAAAGTCGGCCCCGGTCTCACCGCATACTCGGGCACTACCGACGATCACGACGGACAAACCCCGTCGGCGGCCTCGCCAGGGCCGCTGGCGACGCATCATCGCCACGACGGCAGCCATCGCGGTCCTCGGCAGTGGCGGCTGGGGGGTCTGGTATGTCTTGGAAGGGCGATGGACGACCACACCCGGATTGGTGGAGCTCACCCAAAGCGAAGCTCAGGGGACCGCGCAGGAAATCGGGGTAGGCGTGGTTTTCGAACGCGAATATTCCGAAACGGTCCCGTTGGGCCAGGTCATCCGTACCGACCCCGTCGAAGGGGAACGGGTCCTGGCCGACGGAGTGATCACCGCCTGGGTATCCCTGGGGCCGGAGCGCTACGCCGTCCCCGAACTGGTCGGTCTCACCCGCGCCGAAGCCGAGACCCAGATCAGTGATCAGAACCTCACCGTGGGTGAGGTCACCGAGGTGTACCACGACACCGCTCCGGCTGGTCAGATCCTGGCCCAGGGAACCCCAGCCGAGGAGGAGGTCAAGCGGGATACCGGTATCGATCTGACGATCTCCCAGGGCCCAGCGCCGGTGGAAACCGTGGATTTCACCGGCAAGCCGTTCCAGGAGCTCACCACCTGGGCGGAAGAAAACCTGATAACTATCGAATCAACCGAGGAGAACCACGCTTCCATCCCCGCTGGCGCAGTCATCCAGCAGGAGCCCACCTCGGGAACGTTGCATCGCGGCGGCTCGGTGCACGTCGTGGTATCCAAGGGCCCGGTGATGGTGACCATCCCCACCGGATTGCGGGGCATGGGCGCCTCCAATGTGGCGAGTCAGCTTCAGGGCCTCGGATTCCGCACCCAGTACGAGCGGGTGGTCACCGGTGGATTCGGGATAGTTCTGCGTCTCGACCCCGCCGAGGGCGCGACGGTTCCCAGTGGATCGCTGATCACCATCTACACCGTATGATCCGGCGATACCGTGAGCCCAGTAACACCGTGTACCCTGCAACACCGTAAACCCGGCAATACCTCGTGGAGCCCACCCACAGCCTTAGACGCGGGCTGACTCCACGAGGCGACCGATGATCTGTTCGCAGTGGGCCAACTCTGCGGGTTCAATGTACTCATCGGCCGTGTGCGCCCGGGCGATGTCGCCGGGACCACACACGACTGTGGAGATTCCCGCTGCCGCAAAAATTCCAGCTTCGGTGCCGTAGGTAACCTTTTCATCCGAGACCGTCAGCCCCAGCGCTACCCCACGTTCCACCACCAGCCCGTCGACCGGGGTTTCCAGCCCCGGTGTCTGGGCATCCACCACCACCTCAACCCCGACCTCCTCCGGATCAGCACCGGCTTCAGTGCGCATCGCCTCCTGAACCCGGGCGCAGTGGCCCCGCAGCGCATCGATCTCGGTCGCTACATCGGTGGCTCCGATGGTGCGGAATTCCAGCGTGAGCCGACATGAAGCCGGGATTATGTTCACGCCGTTGCCGCCAGTGATAGTGGTGACCGCCCCCGTGGTGTGCGCTATCGGGTAGTCCGGATCGAACGGGCCTTGGTTCCGCCACTGCGCGGCACGATGCTCCCAGTAGCCGACAATGGCACCCGCATGCTCAATGGCATTGACCCCCGCATCGGTGAGGGAGGAATGGGCCGCCCGTCCGGTCACGGTCACCGTGATCACGCTGATCGACTTGTGCCCCCGGATCATCCGCATCGAGGTCGGCTCACCGACGAAACACATGGCCGGGAGGCGATCGGCCTCCCGAAGTGCCTCGACCAGCGGGACGGCACCCAGGCAGCCCACCTCTTCGTCATAGCTGAACGCCAGATGAATCGGCTCCCGCAGCCTGCCAGCCATCATGCTCGGTACGGCCGCCAGCATGACGGCATTGAAACCCTTCATGTCGGTGGTACCCCGCCCGTACCACCGGCGGTCACGTTCGGTCAGCGTGTACGGATGGCTGGTCCATGGCTGCCCCTCGGTCGGAACCACATCCGTGTGCCCGGAGAGCATCACTCCGCCCCGCAGGTTGCCTGCGACATCGGGCACCGTGACCACCAGGTTGGCCTTCGATCCGTCCGGTGCAGGCAGGATCAGGGGTTCCAGTCCGAGAGCGGCTAGGTGCTCAGCTACCGCATTGACCAGGGGGAGATTGGTCTGGGAACTGGTGGTATCGAAGGCAACCAGCTGCTCCAGCCAAGAACGGACATCGGGCGACGGATCAGGCATACCCCCTTTCCTACCACGTGATCCGAACCTGGGACGCTGGGCCACCAAGGCAAGTTCATCCATCAACCAGATCACAGTTGAATAACCTTCGCATGAAAGTAATTCACATTCCCCCCTCGATCCCACACCCTTGATCCAAGGACTACGGCTAACCCAGCCGCGTGCCGTACAGCAAAGGAGCAAACGGATGAAACGAACCTTCGCCGCCATGGGCGGGTTGGCAGCAGGAAGTCTGTTGCTGACTGGATGTCTGTCGACCGGTGATGGCGCGGCCACCACCGCGGAGACCCCGGGTGAGGAGTCGGCCCAGAGCACGGTGAGCATCCTCTACGCCTTCTCGGGGAGCCAATCGGAGACCTTCCAGGAAGATATGGACGCCTGGGCAGAAGGAGAAGGCATCACCATCGAGTACACCCAATCCGACGCCTTCGAAGAGGTGGTCTCCACCAGCGTCTCCTCCGGCAATGCACCAGACATCGCTATCTTCCCGCAGCCTGGCATCCTGACCTCCTTGGCCACCGACGGGCACATCGCCGACCTAGCGACCCAGGTGGACCTCCCCGCCCTCGAGGCCGACATCGTGCCGGGCTTCCTCGACGCCGCCACCGTGGACGGCACCGTCTATGGTGCGCCGATGTCCATGAACGGCAAGAGCCTCTACTGGTACTCCAAGAAGAACTTCGCCGCTGCTGGATACGAGGTACCCACCACGCATGCCGAGCTGCTCACCTTGATCGACACCATCAAGTCCGACGGCAAGACCCCGGTCTGCTACGGCCTGGAGTCGGGGCCAGCCACCGGCTGGCCGGGCACCGACTGGATCGAGGACTACGTGCTGCAGACCTCTGGACCCGAGGTTTATGACCAGTGGGTCGCTGGGGATATCAAGTTCGACTCCCCCGAGATCCGGAAAGCCTTCGCAGCTTATGACGAGATCATCATGGCTGAGGGCAACGTCTACGGCGAGGCCAAGAATGCCTCCTCGATCGCCTTCGGTCAGGCGCTCAATCCCATGTTCGATGAGGATCCGAAGTGCTACTTCGGCAAGCAGGGCAACTTCATCACCCAGTCCGGGTTCTTCCCCGAGGCCATCCATGCCAACATGGATGAGGAAGTGGGCATGTTCGTGACGCCGAGCGTGAGCGGTGAATCGCCGTTCCTGGGTGGTGGTGACCTGGCTGCAGCCTTCACCAAGAATGACGCCAATGTGAAGAAGGTCATGGCCTTCATGACCACCGATCCCGCCTTTGGTGATGCACAATCCCAGAGCGGTTCCTGGCTATCACCGCTGCAGTCCTTCGACACCAGCAAGTATCCCAGCGACACCCTCCGCGACGTCGTCAGCACCATCCAGGAGGCCTCCGTCTTCCGGTTCGACGGCTCCGACCTGATGCCCGGTGCCGTGGGTGCGGGGACCTTCTGGCAGGGCATGGTGTCCTACACGGCTGGGAACACCGACCTGGACACGACGCTGGCCAACATCGATGCGGGCTGGCCCGCCTGATCGATTCCGACAACTGAACGGTGGCCCGGGAGCGCGGCTCTCGGGCCACCACCCAATCTGAGAGAAACGAGCAACGATGCTGGAAAAGCTCACCCTGGCCGTGGGTGCTGTGCTCATCGGGGTGCTGGGCGCAGTCGCCCTGTTTTGGGTTCTCAACAAGCTTGTGGAAATGCTCCCCAAGAAGTGGGAGCTACGCTTCAAGCCCTACGCCCTGCTGCTCCCCGCGGCCGCGGTCATCATCACCTTCCTGATCTACCCCGCAGTCACCACCGTCTACGCCAGCCTGTTCAATGCAAAATCAACCGAGTTTGTCGGTCTGGCCAACTTCATCAACCTGTTTGGCAACCGCATCTTCCAATCCACGCTGATAAACAACCTCCTGTGGATTCTGGTGGCTCCCACGCTGATAGTGGCCTTCGGCCTGCTGGTGGCGGTGCTCGCCGACCGGCTGAAGCCCACTCAGGAGAATGTGGCGAAGTCGCTCGTCTTCTTGCCGATGGCAATCTCCATGGTAGGTGCAGCCACCATCTGGAATCTGATCTATGCCTTCAAACCCGGCGAATCGGCTCAGATCGGGCTCCTCAACGCGGTCGTCGTGGCCTTGGGAGGCGAACCCCAGACCTGGCTCGCCATCGAGGCCTGGCGATTCAACACCTTCTTACTCATGGTGGTCTTCATCTGGACCCAGGTGGGCTACGCCATGGTGCTGCTCTCGGCAGCGCTCAAGGGGGTTCCCGAGGACACCGTCGAGGCAGGCCGGATCGACGGCGCCAATGAGCGGCAGATCTTCTTCAGAATCATCGTGCCCCAGGCCTGGCCCACGGTAATCACCGTCTTCATCACGGTGCTTATCAGTGCCATGAAGGTCTTCGACATCGTTTACACGATGACCAACGGCAATTACAACACCAACGTCATCGGCAATCTCTTCTACAACACCATGTTCAAGTCCTTTGACACCGGCACCGCCTCCGCCATCGTCGTGGTGCTGATGATCATGGTGGTGCCCATCCTGGTTTACCAGGTACGCCAGTTCCGGATCCAGGAGGCGAACTCATGACCACCAGCACTGCACCGGCCACCAAGACCAGCAAAAAGAGCGAGGATCGGGCCCGCTCGGTCGGCGCGGGGAAGGGCATGTGGCTGGTCGAATCCGCGATCGTACTTATCTGTCTCGCATGGATAATCCCTACCTTCGGCCTGCTGGTGACCTCCTTCCGGCCCCGGGATGAGTCCAACGCCAATGGATGGTGGAACTTCTTCGCTAGCCCCGCACAATTCACCCTGGACAACTACTCCCAGGTGCTCGCGACCTCAACCGCCGGGGTGCCGATGGCGCAAGCCTTCATAAATTCACTGGTGGTGGCAGTTCCATCAACAATCATCCCGATTCTGATCGCCGCTTTCGCCGCCTATGTGTTCACCTTCATGGAGTTTCGGGGTCGCGACCTCATGTTCATAGTGATCGTGGGCCTGCTGGTGGTGCCGAATCAGGTAGCCCTGGTGCCACTGTCCATCCTGTTCCAGAGTTGGGGAATCCAGGGGCAATTCGCAACTGTATGGCTGGCCCATGCCGGGTTCGGTATGCCGTTGGCGGTCTACATCTTGCGCAACTACATGTCATCGCTGCCCAAGTCGGTTGTCGAATCAGCAGAGATCGATGGCGCATCGCATTGGCAGACCTTCTGGAGGCTTATTATTCCGATGTCGCTGCCAGCGCTGGCCTCGTTTGCTATCTTCCAGTTCCTCTGGGTCTGGAACGATCTGCTGGTGTCTCTGATCTTTCTGGGTCAGGGCCAGAACACAGTGCTGACGATTCAACTGGCCAGCCTGCTCGGCAGCCGGGGAGAGAACTGGAATCTGCTCACCGCCGGAGCCTTCATCTCGATGGTGCTGCCGCTGATAGTGTTCTTCTCGCTCCAGCGCTTCTTCGTCCGCGGCCTCACCTCAGGAGCAGTCAAGGGCTAGTAGCGTGTCGCAGCTGATCTTTTGTATTCGCGACCCCAGGTGAGCCCTGGGCTACGCCGTGGACCCTCACCGATACCCCGGGCATCGATTCCGGATCCCCGTCTTGCCCAGAACCCACCTGACGCCGCTCGGCACCACACATCTCAGCCGCGACAAGCTACTAGTCGGCGCTGGCGCCCCGCTCCCAACGGGGCGGGGCGCCGGTACGCACCTGAACATCCGGTCACCGCACAGCAGCGCTTCCGGATGAACCCCCAGAAAGGTGACCCATGACCCCCCTCACTCGGCTCGATGACGCCTCGCGCCGAATCCTGGGCAGTTTGGTCCGCTGTGGCCCCTTGCCCCGGGCCGACCTCGCTGGCGAGACTGGACTGTCCTCGGGATCGGTCACCCGGTTGACCCGCACCTTGTTGGCCCGAGGATTCGTCCGCGAGCTCGCCCCGCGGATTGTCACCGTCGGCCGGCCCAGCGTCCCCCTGGAGGCGCTGGACACTGCCGGGAGTTTCGTCGGTTTCAAGCTGGTTCCCGGCCGGCTCTATGGCGTGCGAACCGGCCTTACCGGCCACATCCAGGATCGGTTTCAGCAGTCGATAGACACCAGGTCAGCTGAATCCGCCGCCGAGGAGATCACCACTGTGGTGGTTCGACTGAATCAGGAGCACCCCGTTGATGCGGTCGGGGTAGGGTTGGCCGCCGCCGTGGATTCCCACGGCGGGCTTCGGGCAGCTGACCTGCTGGGCTGGCAGCCAGGCGGCAACCTCCAGGCGGCCGTCAGCGAACAATCCGGGGTAGCCTGCACCAGCACCAATGACGTTGACGGCTTTACCTTGGGGGAGCATTGGCTGGGAGCTGGCCGGGGCAGCCGACGTTTCGTCGTGCTCACCATTGGCGCTGGGATCGGCACCGGAGTGGTGATTGGCGATGCCCTCATCCCCGGCCACGGCGGTGCCGCAGCCATGCTGGGATCTGCCTGGCTACCCGATGGTCGCAGTTTTCACCCGGTTCTTCGAGACACCGACATCGCCGAGCGTGTGGGGGTCGTGACCGGCTCCCCGCTCACCTATGCTGAAGCCCTCGCTCACGATTCGGCAGCGGCCCATCGCGAATTGGACGACGCTGTCACCGCACTCGGCCACCTGGTCGGCCTCGCCACCATCGCCTATGGCCCCGACCGAGTTCTGCTCAGCGGCGAGGGGATCCCGCTGGTTCACGGCCGCAGCGCCACCCTGATGCGGGCGTTCAGCAGCCATCGCTTCGCCGATATGCGCCTACCCGAGGTTATTGTCAAAGAGACCAGCCCGTACCGGTGGGCTCGGGGAGCCGCGGTGGCCGCGATCCAGAACACACTACTGCCCCAGACCCGCTAAGCCTGGATCCCAGGGTTCCCCGCTGCGGAGGTCGGCCATCTCGGTGGGCGTCATGTCCTGGTAGCGGTTGAAGGCTAGCCCCCAGCCCCGCTCAGACAGCAGCCGCTCATGGATGCCGAACCCCCGGGGAGCCTTCAGATAGCGCAAGAAGTCGACCTGCTCCTTCATCGCGGCCCACGGACCCATCATCGGGACAGCAACCACGTCCACTCCGGCTGGGACCACATCGAGGCTGTCCCCGGGATGGAAGAAGGTAGGTTCGCCCTCACAACTCACCACCAGGCCCACATTTCCTATCCGGGGGATATCACGATGAATCACCGCATGCAGCCCGCCGACCCCGCGCAGATGCACCCCGCCTAGCTCCACTGACGCCTCCGGCGGCAAGGGTCGAGCCCGCGCCGACAGCTGGTGGGTAGCCAGCGCACCAGCCTCAGCCCAGAATCCAGCCTGTGGGTTGCGGTCCAGCAGGGCGTCGATGTTGTCGGGGTCGATGTGATCGACATGTTCATGGGTGACCACGATCGCATCGAGATCGCTCAGGCTATGCCAGGCGTCGCTGAAGGCGCCCGGATCGAACAAAATCCTCCGGTCACCGGTCTCCAGCAGGACCGCCGCATGTCCTAGATGGGTGATCAGCATGGCTCCACCCTGCCTGAGGAATCCGTCGCCCGCCAGCATCCGGCCAGATGGTCATCGACCAGGCCAGCGGACTGCATCAGAGCGTACATAGTCGTGGGTCCCACGAATCGGAAGCCTCGCGCGCGCAGCGCCACGCTCAATGCTGTGGAAGCCGGCGTGACAGCAGGCACCTCGGACAATGTGGCCACTCGCCTGGACTGTTCGGGGGCAAACGACCAGATCAGGGATTCCAACTCCCCAGGTTCGAGGACACCCATCAGTTGTGCATTGGTGATGGTCGCTTCTATCTTCAGCCGATTCCGGACAATCCCGGTATCCGCGAGCAGCCTAGCGACATCCTCGGGACCAAAGGCAGCCACCAATTCGGGCTGGAAGTTGGCAAAGGCGGCCCGGAATGCCTCCCGCTTCCGCAGGATGGTGATCCAGGACAGGCCAGCCTGAAATCCCTCAAGAGCGAGCTTCTCGAAGAGATTGCGATCACCGTGGAGTGGATAGCCCCATTCCTCATCGTGATAGCGGCGATAGGTCTCGTCCTCCCCCACCCAGCCGCAGCGAGGACGAGAATCCGGCCCGTGGCGGATATCGGTGCTCATGGGAACAGCCTAACGGGCAGGTCCGCCGGGAATAGCTGTCGGGTATCCCCGGTTGCACCACCATGGACTTCGAACTCGGCATCGACACCTTCGGCGACGTGACCCGGGATGCCTCCGGACAGCTACTCCCCCATGATCAGGTGATCCGCAACGTGGTCACTCAGGGGATCCGTGCCGATGAAGTCGGCCTCAACTTCATCGGCCTCGGCGAGCACCATCGGGAGGACTTCGCCGTATCGGCCCCCGATCTGGTGCTCGCCGGGATCGCCACCCGGACCGAGAGGATTCGCCTGGGTAGCGCGGTGACCGTGCTCAGTTCCGACGATCCGGTTCGGGTGTATGAGCGCTTTGCCACGCTCGATGCACTCAGCAACGGCCGGGCCGAGGTAATCCTCGGCCGCGGTTCCTTTATTGAGTCCTTCCCGCTGTTCGGCTATTCGTTGGGCGACTACGAAGCTTTGTTCGAGGAGAAGCTAGAGCTGTTCGCCCGGCTGCGCACCGATCAGCCGATTACCTGGCAGGGTACCCATACGCAGAGCCTGGATCGGGTCACCCTGTATCCATCTATGCCGCGGCCCCTGCCCACCTGGGTTGCTGTCGGCGGCAGTCCGGAGTCAGTACTCCGAGCCGCCAGGCACGGACTACCGCTGATGCTGGCGATAATCGGTGGCCCGGCCCAGCGCTTCGCCCCATTCGCCGACCTTTACCGTCAGGCAATGGCCGAGGCGGGTCACCCCGCTCCACGGGTGGGGTACCACTCCCCCGGCCATATCGCCGAGACCGATGAGCAGGCAAGGGCGGAGTTCTACGAAGCCTGGCAAGCCCAGACCGCGCGCATCGGAGCCGAACGCGGCTGGCGCCCACCGACTCGAGCTTCCTTCCGCCAGGAGGTCGAATCCGGCGCCCTGATAGTCGGCTCGCCGGAAACGGCGGCTCGCAAGATAGCAGCCGGTCTGACTGCCCTCGGCGCCAACCGAGTTGATATCAAGGTGGCCACCGGAACCCTGCCCCATGACCAGATTATGGCGAGTATCCACTTGCTCGGCACCGAGGTGCGACCATTGGTAACTGACATGCTCGCCCCCTGACGATCCGGCCGCTGGGTCCAAAATCGGGTCCCTGATAGGCCCTAGCGCCCATGACTCCCCGAACCCGGAATCCCTAGGTTGGACCTATGCGGCCCCCACCCCCCCGCCTACGCCGAGACGCCCGTCGGCTGGAATTCGCTGGGATCGTGGTGGCCGCCGCAGTGGTAGTCGCCGCAATAAATTTCACCGTCGGTGACGGCCGAATTACCCGCGTGGAGCAGGCCTTCTGTGAGGCTGTCGATGGCACCCTGGACATAGAGCAAGCCTGCGCACCCACGCCGGATCCGCCGGCGCCCCAGGGACCTCCTCGACCGGACCCGTGCGAAGCTGATCGAGCCGGAGCGCCGCCCAACCCGGTGACCCGGCTCGTGTCAGATCCGCTGACTGCTCAGGGTGCGCTGGTGACGACCTACCATCGCGATGGCACCGCCCGAGTCACCATCACCGCAGAGAACCCCAGCACACCGGCCGGCGCTCATGTTGACCTCGGCGGTGGCGTCGAGTTCAACGACGGGGACACCTGGGTCGTCGAATCCGCGCACGCCGCCGACCAGCTGCGCGAGAGTCTTGTCGGCTACGTTGCACGCCAGACCCAGCAGGAGCAGGTGCCCTATCCCACGGAGGTCATGGCCTCGATCTCGATCACCAGCAGCCCTGACCGCGCCCTGCAGCTGGCGCTGCTGAAAGAGCAGGAACGCGAGCGGGACGAGAGCCTGCCAGCAGCCCAGGTGACCGCTGGGATAGCCGACCCCAGCACGTGGGTCACCCGCGTGAACCGCACGACCGGCCAGACGACCGCAACCACCCAACTCGCCTGGTTGACTGACCCCGCCGGATCGGCCGACATCCAGTCCCCGGGGGCTGGGTCCCCTGTCGGCTCCCTCTCGATCACCACCGACAGCCGGGACCGCATCGTGGCCGTCACCCTGAGGACGGTCCGAGCGAACCAGTCAATAGCCCCTGACGGGGAGCTCACCACCGGATCCGCGGGGCAGGCAACTCTGGTATCCACCACGCTGACCCTGCAACCGGACGGACCGGGGTACCATGAGCGCTTCCAGATAGTCACCGACTGGTTGTCCGGAAGCGGCCCGGACTCGGTGCCACGGGCCATCCGTCACGGTGACCTGCTCCCGGCGGCAGCGATTCCAGGCGACTCCTTCCAAACCTTGTTGCACGACGAGGCTGTCGTCAGCGCTACCGGCTATGTCGGCATCCAGGACTATCAGGCCTTCGTCCACGCCCTCCAGCGGGACTGGGCGATCGGATCGGATCGAGCCCTCGCCCAGACCAGCGGCACTGTCATGGCCACTGCCCGGCTACAGGAACCGACATCAGCCGACGACGATGGCCGATCCTGGCTCTCTACCACCGACTGCATCGCGTGAATCTCCCGCGCCGGCCCCAACACCGCAGCACACCAACCAGCAGCGGACGTCTGCTGGTGGTCGCGGCGTTGCTCCTCGCGCTGCTGACCGCCTGCACACCCGCATCGGCCAATCAGGTCGAGGAGGGTCACTGGCGGTTGTCCTTGGACCAGTCCTGGCAACGAACCCAACCACAGAGCCTCCCGTGGACACTCGCCTACCGCAGCGACGGGCTCACCCTGCAGTTGACCGGCAAGTTCAGCGAGGATGCCGACGCTCGGTCCGGTTTGACCCGGTTGGCGATTCCCGCCCGGCTCGCCTTAACCGACTATGCAGCCACCACCGTGGAAGACATCACTATTCCCGGAGCAGACAGCGCCGTGCTGGAGCGCTTCAGCTACACCGAGGCTGGTGCGCCCCGCCAAGCAGTGTGGATCATCGCAACCCAGTGGCCCTATCCAGCGACGGCCGCGCTGAGCCTCAGCGGGGAGCAGGTCAGCCAGGAGGCTATTCAGGATCTGCTCTCCACCCTCGAATTCGAACCGCAGGCCCCCTGAGCCAGCGGTACCCTGAGCTACCCCGTCGCCAGCAATGCACCCACGATCGCCCCGCCCTCCTCGGCCGCGGCCTGACTGACGTCGAGGTGCGTCACCGCCCGCACGGCCCGGGGGCCAATTGCCGTCACCAGAACGTCCCTTTCTGCCGCGGCTGCGGCCACAGCCCGAGCAGGGCGGTCTCCGGTGGGAATCAACACGATGTTGGTGGGCGGATCGGCCACCCCGCCGCCCCGTTCACCGGCAGTGGCGCGCAACGCGGCGACCAGGCCGCGCGCGGCGGCATGATCGTCAGCGAGACGAGCCATCTGGTGGCTCACCGCGTAGCTACCCGCCGCCGCGAGACTGCCCGCTTGACGCCAGCCAGCACCCAGCCGTTTCCGGCGTACCCGTGCCGCCGCGATGGTTTCAGCGGTACCCACGAGCACCGAGCCCACCGGGGCGCCCAGCCCCTTGCTCAAACACACGCTGACGGTGTCAAACAAGGATCCATAGGCAGACAGGGCCACACCGGTAGCCACAGCTGCGTTCCATAACCGAGCCCCATCCAGATGCAGCGCCACCCCAGCCTTTCGGCACAGCGTCGAGACCTGGGTCAGTGTCGACCACGGCTGGATGGTACCGCCACCGAAGTTGTGAGTATTCTCCACCGCTACACAGGCGGTCGACACCAGGTAGGGGCCGGCATCTGGGCTGAGCAGATCGGCCACCACCGCCGGAACGGTGACCCCGCTCGGCGTCACCCAGGTACGCATAGTGACGCCGCTCAGCGCCCCATGGGCCCCCATCTCGGCCCGAGCTATATGCGCCCCCGCATCGCAGAGAACCTCCTGTCCGGGATGCACGTGGGCCGCGACACCAAGAACGTTGGCCAGACTGCCACTCACGCAGAACAGGCCGGCTTCATGACCGAGAAGCTCCGCGACCATGTCCTCCAGCTCACGCACGCTAGGATCCTCGCCAAACACATCATCGCCCACCCGAGCAGCGGCCATCGCCGCTCGCATCTCCTCGGTCGGCTGAGTCAGCGTGTCGGAGCGCAGGTCAATCGGCATCCACTCACCATTCCACGGGTTCCGACGCGATCGCCGCGTTGTAACCCCGCCGGGTCCGGTCCTGATTCAGGCGTTCGGCAAGGTAAAAGGCCAGTTCCAATCCCTGATTGCGATTCAGACGCGGATCGCATGCGGTCTCATAGCGGTGGGCCAGGTCACCCTCGGCCAGCTCACCCACCCCGCCCACGCACTCGGTGACATCATTGCCTGAAAGTTCCAGGTGGACCCCCCCAGGCCAGGTTCCCAGATCGGCGTGCACGTCGAAGAAACCGACAACCTCATCCCAGATGACCGGGAAGGCCCGTGTCTTGAAACCGCTGGTGGTGCTGAAGGTGTTGCCGTGCATGGGATCACACACCCAGGCAGGCGTCCGGCCGGTGGCCTGCACGGTTTCAATGATCTCCGGCAGTTTGTCCCGGACGGTGGTCGCTCCCAGTCGGGTGATGCAGGTGAGCCGCCCGGGTTCCGCATCAGGGTCGAGCTTCTCCACCAGTGCCCGGATGTCGGCGGGCGCAACACTGGGGCCAAGCTTGATCCCGATGGGGTTGCGCAGTTTGCTCAGCAACTCGACGTGGGCACCGTCCAGCTGACGCGTGCGTTCCCCGATCCACAACATGTGTCCGGACGTGCCATAGGGCTGGCCGGTGCGGGAATCGACCCGCACCAGGGGCTGCTCATAGTCCAACAGCAGGGCCTCGTGTGAGGCGTAGTAGCTGATAGTCCGGAGGGCGTCATCACTCACCCCGCACGCGATCATGAAGGCCAGCGCCCGCTCGATCTCAGTGGACAACGCCTCGTAGGAGGCCTCCACCTTAGAGTTACGGACGAAGTCGGAATTCCAGGAATGCACAGTCCTGAGATCGGCAAAGCCACCATTGACAAACGCCCGGACCAGGTTGAACGTGGCCGCGCTGGCGTTGTACACCTCTACCAGCCGGTGGGGGTCATGCTGCCGGGCCCCCGGGGTGAACTCGAGCCCGTTGACGGCGTCTCCCCGGTAGCTCGGCAGCGTGACATCCGCTCGGGTTTCGGCGTCATTGCTGCGAGGTTTGGCGTACTGGCCAGCGATCCTGCCCACCTTGACCACCGGGACCTGAGCGGCGTACTGGAGCACCAAAGCCATCGAGAGTTGCACCCGCAGCGAGTTTCGGATGTTCACTGCGGTCACGGTGTCGAAGGTTTCCGCGCAATCTCCGGCCTGCAGCAGGAACGCCCGGCCAGCGGCCACCTCGGCGACTCGATGCTTGAGATCATCACATTCACCAGCAAAGACGAGCGGCGGTCGCGACCTCAGCGCCGCCACGGCAGCGGCGAGGGCCTCCTGATCGGGATAGGTTGGCTGCTGGCTCGCCCCCATTGCATGCAGGTCCGCCAGGGCAGGGATCGTCACAGACACCTGCTCAGGATAGCTTTCACAGCTCGCCGGTTTCGCCTCCTGCCCATCGTCGGTCACAGCTCAGGACGGGGCGGGGGTACTGACCGGCGGTTCAGGTGCTGGCCCGCCGCCGGGTCGGGGCAAGATGCGCCGCTCTGCCTCCTCGGCAGTCATCCCGCCATATTTGACCGACGTTGCGTAGGCATTCACATACACCTGCCCGGTCTGCCGCTGGATGTTGGCCATGATTTCATCGGTGATCCACCGAATGAGCGCTCGATCGTGCTCCCGGCCGGCGTAGTGCGTGAAGGACAGCGGTTCTCCGAATCGGATCACCGGCCGGCTCGCCCACGGGATCACCCCGAGGATTTTCCGGGTGACCTGGGTGCCCACCACCCCCACCGGAATCACGGGCACACCGGCGCTCAGCGCCAACCGGGCTACCCCGGTCTTGCCCTTGTAGAGGCGCCCATCAGGGGATCGCGTTCCCTCAGGAAAGATCCCGGCTACTCCCCCGGCAAGCAGCACCTCCCGAATCGGGCCCAGACCATCAAGAGAGGCCCGACCACCAGAACGATCCAGCGGAACCTGCCCGACCGCCCGCAAGAACCACGCCACCACCTTCACTCCAGGTCCACCCTGACCGGAGAACAGCTCAGCCTTGGCCGGAAACGTGACCTTGCGCCTGATCAGGGCCGGCATCACATAGGTGTCGATGGCGGAAATATGGTTGCCAGCCAAGATCACGCCTCCCGTCGCCGGAATATGGTGCTCACCTTCGGTGCGGCCCCGGTACCCCCACCGAGACAAAGCCCGAAACGGCACCTTGAACACCTCGTACCACATGGCACTCCCCTCCGCGTCGGCCTTCACCCTACGATGGTGGCATGCCGATAGCGTCGGAGTTGCAGTCGTTCCACCGCCCGGGTGGCGACACCGGGGTCCTGGTTCTCCACGGATTCACCGGCAGCCCCGCAGCCGTCCGCCCGTGGGCCGAGTCGATCGCCGCTGCCGGACACACGGTTGCCGCACCCCGGCTGCCCGGTCACGGGACCACCTGGCAAGAGCTCGCCGTGGTCTCCTGGCAGGATTGGTACGACACGGCAGCGACTGAATATCTGCAGCTGGCAGCCCAGTGCGAGCGGGTTGTCGTCTGCGGCCTGTCCATGGGTGGTGCCCTCGCCCTTCGGCTCGCCGAGCGGCACCCCAGCGTGACCGGCCTCGTCTTGGTCAATCCTGCATTGAGCGCCGTCGACCCGCTAGCCAGGTTCGCGCCGCTGATCCGACCCCTGGTCACGTCCGTGCCAGCCATCAGTGGCGACATCAAACGGCCTGGTGCCGATGAACGGGCCTACACTCGTACCCCCGTCGCTGGCGTCACCCAGCTTCTCAAGCTCTGGGTCGATGTCCGCTCCCTCTTGGACCTGGTGATCTGCCCGGTGCTGGTGTATCGCTCCCGGATCGACCATGTAGTCCCACCCAGTTCGGTGGAGATTATCCGACGGCATATCTCGACATCGGACTACACCGAGGTAACCCTTCAAGACAGCTATCACGTCGCGACCCTGGACAACGATGCCCCCCGGATCTTCGCCGGAACGACGGACTTCATCGATCGGGTCAGCGCCGACTGAGTTCCTCACGATAGACCTCCAGCAGCACCGCATCGTCCGGAACCGGTTCACCTCCGGGGCGAATCCAGGAGACCACCGCAGCGATTCCCCAGCGCCGGACGCAGCCAGCAACCAGCACCTCACTGCGGGCATAGGCGGAGGCCACCTGAGCCTGGTCGCCGGTGAAGTCCTCGCGCGACGGCAGGGACGTGGCCTCGGCTGCGACCAAGGCGCGTGCATTCGCCTGGTGAGCGGCTGGCCAGACTGGCAGTGCCGCCCACTCGGCAAGACCCTCGACCAGGGCCAAGGGCGCCCGGCTCAGCGGGCTGGACAACACCGCGTGCATTCCTTCGTGGGTCAGCAGCCCGAATCGATCTGCGGTCGCGAAGGCCTCAACAGCCTCGGGGTTGAGCACTATCCTCGGCCCGGAGTCCTCGCGTACATCGGTAAACGCCGCGGTGCTGGGGTTGACCTCGCCGTGGTAGCGACGCACGAAGCTGTGCATATCCACCGGAACTTCCACCACCAGGCTGGGATGTCCCGGGTGATCCGGCAGCAGTTCTGCCAACCGATCGGCGGCCCGACTGGCCGCTCCCAGCCACTCTTCGCTCTCAGCTCCACCCCTCGCTATCAGGACCGCAACCTCCCCCCGGGCATAAGCTTGGGCGGGCACCCGGAACCAAATCGGCTCTGGGCCGTCGGCAGTAGCCGAGGAGATCCGGCCACCTTCCTGGTGAAGATTCAGGGTGACCCGCGCAGGCACCTCTTCGGAACCAACCTGGGTCGCCACGTCGAGCACTCCCGGCTCCCGCTCAGCTAGGACTACCGACTGCAGTGAGGTCCAGGTGTCAAACCAGGCCCGCCCCATCGGAGTCCCCGACGCGGTGAAACAGTCGAGGAACCGCTCACGCCCCGCCTCGAGAGACTCACGCAGGCCAGCCGCCACCTCACCGGGCCGCAACGGCCCGGCAGGCTGAGCCGGAGTGGTCTGACAGCCAGCCGTCAATGTGGCGGCTCCGCACGCCAGCACCGATCCAACCAGGGTTCGGCGGCCAAGCAACGCGAACTCCGACTAGCCAACGATACGCCGCGCGCCGGTGTACGGCGCCGGATAGCTCTTGAGTGTCTGCATCACAATGTCGACGCGCGTGTTGCGCGCATGGACAATCTTGCCGTCACCGATGTACATCCCCACATGGGAGATCGGTGAGTACCAAAAGACAAGGTCACCCGGCCGCAAGTCCGAACGCGAGACCGCCTTGCCAGCACCGAACTGGGCGCGTGACGAGTGCGGGAGGGAGACTCCGGCCGTCTTGTAGGCGGCCAGCATCAACCCGGAGCAATCAAACGAACTCGGGCCCTCGGCACCCCAGACATACTGACTCTTGCCGACCTTGGAAATCACGTACTGCACCGCCTTGGCCGCCCGGCTGTCGGTCGCGCCCGAAACCGGTGCTGGAGCGGTCGTCGCTGCCTTCTTGACGACCGCCTTCGCCGCAGTCGCATCCGTGGCGACGACACCTTCATCCTCGACGGCAGCAACCGCTGCCCGCTCTTCGTCCGTGAGCCGCTCCAGGGTTCGGCTCATCTCCTGCTGACGCTCACGCCCCTGGGCGAGCAGTTCCTCGGCCTCCGCCTTGGTCTTCGCCAGGCTCTCCACCTCGGCTTCCATCGACCGTCGCAGATCATCGAGATTCGCCTGCTCAGTCTGGTAGCGCTGCACGGTCGCATTCATGTTCTCCGCCACCTTCTGGGTGGTGGAAAGCGTGCGCAAGAATGAATCCGGATCACCACTGACGAACAAGGCCGCAGTGTCATCTACCCCGCGAGAACGAAACTGGGTCAGGGCGATCTGGCGAGTCTGATCGGCGATGAGGTCAACACGTTGCTGTTGGGCGGCCAGATCTGCCCTGAGCGCCGCCAGCCGCTTTTCACCTTTGGACAGTTCAATGCTGGCCTCAGCGAACGACTCTTCCAGACGACCCGCCTCTTGATGCAGGCGCTCAAGCTCATCATGGGCCTGGGCCGCTGTACTTGGCTCTCCCATGGCTGGCGTCGCCGCACCAAAGAGCAGCGCGCTGACGGCCACGGAAGCCGCAAGCAGTCTCGTCCCTAGCTGCCGTCCACGTGCGGGCATCCAGCAGTTCCTTTCGTCGGCGACCTAGCAGCGCACGACGGGGAAACCACGCGGACCGGCCTTTTCTGAGAGAATCTTAGGACACATTCAGCCTTGATTCAACCTTCACGCTCTGCCGAGCATCATCGCGCCGCAGAGGCGGCAACAACCCGCCCTCCGCGAGCACTGCCAAGGCATCACGCTCACCATCATCGAGCGCTGGCCCCGACGGCAACCCCAGTAGCACCGACATCACGCAGTCCTGACAGCCCGCACCCCGAACTGAGCACCGCTCACAATCCACCAGAAATGAATCCATGGCGATCACGCTCTCACCCCCCACTGACGTTTCTCCCAGGCGCTGCCCCGGGACGCGAAACGTCAGACCATCTGGTTAGCGTCATCAAGGTGACGACGTCAGCTGCGCAGCCAACCTTGCTAGATCTGGGTGAGCCACTCCGGGATACCACCTTCGTGGTGGTAGATCTCGAAACCACCGGCAGCGGGCCGGAGGCCGCCATCACCGAGATCGGAGCCGTCCGCGTACGTGGCGGTGAGGTCGTCGGTGAGTTCGCTACCTTGGTGAACCCGGGCTCAGGGGTGCCTCCCCAGATCACGATTCTCACTGGAATCACCACCGCCATGGTGGTCGACGCCCCCAGCATCGCCATCGTGCTCCCCTCCTTCCTGGAATTCGCTCGGGGCGCCACCTTGGTCGCACACAATGCGCGTTTCGATGTCGGGTTCCTGCGCCGGGCCGCAGCAGCACTCGAGACACCGTGGCCAGCGCCCTCGGTCGTCGACACGCTAGGGCTGGCCCGGGGAGTTCTGCTCCGCGATGAGGTGCCGAATCTCAAACTAGCCACCTTGGCTCACCACTTCGGCTCTCCTGTCTCCCCCAACCACCGAGCCCTCGCGGACGCTCAAGCGACGGTGCATGTCCTCCACGGACTTGTCGAACGCGTCGGCAATCTCGGCGTGAATACGCTGGCAGACCTGCTCGAATTCACCCGGGGTGTGTCACCCCAGCGCCGAGCGAAACGCACCCTAGGGCATGATCTGCCCAGAGCGCCCGGGGTCTACTCCTTTGTGGCCGACCTTCCGGACCGCGACGGGCGAAATCACCGCCAGGTCCTCTACGTCGGTAAGAGCGTGAATATCCGCAACCGGGTCCGCTCATACTTCACAGCATCGGAGAAGCGGCGCCGCATGGAGGAAATGGTCCGGATCGCGACAGCCGTCGAAGCCACACCGTGTCGGACCCTGCTCGAGGCAGAGGTGCTTGAGCTCCGATTGATCGCAGCTCACACTCCCTGCTACAACCGCCGCTCCAAATTCCCCACCCGACAGCACTGGCTCAAGCTCACCATCGAGCCATTTCCACGGCTCTCGATAGTACGGCGGGTCACCGACGATGGAGCGGACTACCTGGGGCCTTTCAGTAGGCGCGAGATCGCCGAAGAGACCAGACACGCCTTGTACGACGCCTTTCCCATCCGGCAGTGCACGCCCCCGCTGTCCGAACAGCGGCCAATCAGTCCGTGCATCCTCAGAGACCTGGGGCAATGCGTAGCCCCCTGTGATGGGTCCATCAACCGGGTCGACTACTCCCATCACATCGAGGGGGTACGGATGGCACTGACCACGGATGTGCGGCACGTCCTGGGTGCCAGCCGGGAGCGACTCCGGCAACTCGTCGAGCACCACCGCTTCGAGGAGGCCGGACAGATCACCCACCGCCTGACCTGCTACCTCACCACCGCAATCCGGTGGCACCGGATCCGTTCGCTAGCCGGATGCCCTCAGATCGTCGCGGCGCGAGCTGTCACCTCCGGGTGGGAGATCCACGTGATCCGTTACGGTCGTCTAGCCAGCGCCACCCTGGCATTGCCGGGGGAAGTGGTGCCGGCGGTCGCGCGCGATGCCGTTGTCGTGGCCGAACACGTCGAGGCTCCGACACCAGGGCTACCGGCTGCGTCGACCGAAGAGACCGAACGGATAGCTAGCTGGCTCGAGCAACCAGGTATCCGCCTGATCGACATCGATGGAGATTGGGCTTGGCCGCTGCATGGGGCCATCAGCCCCGATGCACTATCGCGGCACGCGCTGGGTGATCCCACCATGGCCGAAGTCAACCCGGGGGTGCCAGGAACTCCAGACTGGGCACGTTCCTGAGAATCCGGTAAAGCGTGCTCGGGACCGGGACGCGGGCCACGATCACCTCCCAAGCTACGCTGCCTCCATGAATACCGCGATAGTCTTTATCAACACCGCCGTGGATCAGGTCGGCGAGGTCGCGGAGGCCGTGGCCAATCTTCCCGGTGTGACCGAGGTCTACTCAGTCACCGGCAGCATCGATCTGGTTGCTCTCGTCCGTACCCGCTCAGTGGATGAGATCGCGGATGTGGTCACCGGACAACTCAACCAGGTTCCCGGTGTCACCAGCACCCAAACTCATCTGGCCTTTCGTACCTATAGCTCGCACGACCTGGAGGCAGCCTTCTCATTGGGCGACTGAGGCCACTGCCCCGGCACCCGCGCCAGCTACCGTGGGCGTCGCCGGAGGCAATCACGACAGCAGGAGGGTATGCGTGTACGACGTCATCATCATCGGCGGTGGGCCCACGGGGGCGAGTGCAGCGATGTTTACGGCTCGCGCCGGCCTGACAACGCTCGTCGTGGATGCCAACCGGGGCGTCACGAAACGAGCCATGGTTAACAATCATCTGGGCCTGA
This sequence comes from Propioniciclava sp., assembly GCA_047973325.1. Taxonomy (GTDB): domain Bacteria; phylum Actinomycetota; class Actinomycetes; order Propionibacteriales; family Propionibacteriaceae; genus Propioniciclava. The sequence continues at coordinate 27,692 of JBKEBU010000090.1, forward strand.
CCGCGGGCATGGCTGGCCCAGATCTGGTTGCTGCCGGTCGAATGCAGGCCGAGCAAGCCGGGTCCACCTGGCTTCCCGAGACTGCGGCCAACCTGACCGATGGGCCGGGGGGCATCCTGATGGTGCACACCGAGGCCGGCACCACCGTGGCGGGTCGTGCCGTGATTCTGGCGACCGGATTCACCCACGCCCTAGCCGAGACGGCCGGCATCGAGTTGACCCAGGCCACCGAGCCCCGGGTTCCCCAGATCGTGGCGGTCGATGCCGCTGGCCACACGAGTCGGCCGGGCGTGTGGGCAGCCGGCACCATCGGTGGCACCAGCGTGCACACGATAATCACCGCCGGTGACGGCGCCCGGGTGGCTATCAATCTCATAAGTGAGCTGCGCGGTGAACGGCACGTCGATCACGACCTCCTACCCGCACCGGACGCTCAGTAGCAGACTCGCCGCCGGGTTACGACCAAGGCCCACCCCGCAAGTCGGGGCAGGCCTTGGTTCGCGTTCAGGTATCGCCGGTGATGCGGGTCAGGCGGCCGACTCGTCGATCTCGACCGACTCGATCACCACGGGTGATACCGGACGATCTCCGGGCTGAGTCGGCGTGTTCGCGATCGCCAACACCACGTCGCGACTGGTCTGATCAGCCACTTCACCAAAGATCGTATGCCGCTGATTGAGATGTGGGGTCGGTCCGACGGTGATGAAGAACTGGGAGCCGTTGGTGCCGGGACCAGCATTCGCCATGGCGAGCAGGAACGGCCTATCGAACCGCAGATCCGGATGGAACTCATCGGCGAACTGGTACCCCGGCCCGCCGGTTCCGGTGCCCAAGGGACATCCTCCCTGGATCATGAAGCCGGCGATCACCCGGTGGAAGGTCAGGCCGTTGTAGTACGCGCCCGTGGTCTGCTGCCCGGTCTCCGGATCGGAGTATTCCTTGGTGCCTTGGGCCAGTCCGGCGAAGTTCGCCACCGTCTTGGGAGCCTGGTCGCCGAAGAGGTTGATAACGATTTCGCCATGGTTGGTGTGCAGAGTTGCCTGAGTGGCCACGAAGTTCCCTTTCGTCGGTGTCTATGTGCCGACTGCGAGCGTACCGCGCGAACAGAGTCTGCGATTCGGTCCCGGTTGGGTACGGTGGGTCGCACGCGATCACGCGATCCATCACGCGATTACGCGAACCTAACCCATGGAGGAACCATGAAACGGAACAAGCTCAAGCGATCTCGCCGCAAAGCTAAGGAAGCCAATGAGTTGGGCAAGGATGCCCTCATTCAGGCGCAGGCCTACGTGGCGCAAGCACAGGACTACCTCGGGCCTCGGGCTCAGGGCGCCTGGCATCAAGCCCAGGAGTATCTAGGCCCTCGCGCGCAGGAGGCCAAAGCACGTGGCGCCCGGCTCGCTGCCTCCGCAGTCGACACCGCCCGCCCTCGGATTGACGATGCCTTAGACCGCGTGGGCCCCACCGTCGAGGCTGGCTACCAACGCGTCCTCCCGGTCATTGATCAAGCCCGCGGCAAACTGCAAAATAGCCTGCTCCCGTGGTTGAGCGACACCCTGCATCAGGCGGCCGAGGGCGCAGCAAGTCTTGAAGTGCCCGAGGTAGCCCGCCACATCACCACGGTGGAGGTAGAGCCCGAGCCCAAGAAGTCACGCCTGAACAGCGTCGGGAAAGTTCTCCTGGTGGGCGGATTGGTGGCTGTCATCGTGTTTGCCATCAAGAAGTTCCTCGCTCCGGTGGATTCTGGATGGCAGGCCTATGAGCCAAGCGCACAGTATGTCCCGCCTGCCACCCCCGCCTCAGACGCGGAGGCCGCAGCTTCCTCGGCCGATCAGGGTGCAGCTACCGAAACATCTGCAGCCGATCCGGTGGCACCCACCCTGCCCGATGAAACCCCGGTGGCCGACAGCCCCTACGGAGCTGGCTCCTATGTGGGCACCGAACCCCCGGAAGATTTCGTCATCAAGGGCAACGAACGATCCATGAAGTTCCACGTCAAGGGAAACGGTGGCTATGAGCGCACCATCCCCGATGTCTGGTTCAACAGTGAAGAGGCCGCCGAAGCAGCCGGATTCACCAAAGCGCAACGGTGATCTGATCACCGGCATCTGATAAACGCGGGAGGGGGCGGCGGGGGCCGTACCCCTTCCGCGTTTTCGTGCCCGAAACCTGAAACTTAAAACTGAACCCTGGCAGTAGCTCACATTCCGCATGGCTGCCGGGCCTTGTCTGGGTGACACCCTATTCAGGAGAAGATACCCATGCAGCAGCTTCGTTCCCTACCCACACCCAGGCCCGCCGCTGTCGACAACACCAGCACCCGCTGGGTCGACGCCGCCCCATTCCGCGCCCAACTTCTCCATCTGACAGCCTCCACGGGGCTTCCCTGGCAGGTGATCGCTACCCACGCGGATCTGCCCCCCGGGCTCGCCTCTCGGCTGCTGTTTGCTGATCGGGAACATCAGTTACCCCGGATTCCAGTGGACTGTGCTCGTCGCCTCTTGGCCGTGAGTGCGGAGACACTCGCCACTAAGCTACGAGCCCGGGTGGCCGCAGCGCCGACCATCCGACGGCTGCGCGAATTGATCCGCCGAGGATGGGGCCTGGGCGGGCTGTCGGCAGCCCTCGATTGCGAGCCAAGCGAAGTTGAGCACCTACTCGACGCCCGCCTGCCCTCGGTGACGCTCCACCGGGCCTATGCAGTGCTGGCGTTGCTCGCCTTGTCCGACCGGCTGCTGGCTGGGCGACCAGTCTATGGCCCCCAGTCCTGCGCCGCCTAGCCTCTTCTGCGACCATGCCGCCCCACCTGAACCCGCTCGGAGTAGCCACGGTGATGGCCGTCACTATCCTGACCGTGACCCTGGCGATCCCGCTCTTGCGGGGGCTACCCCGCGCCCCCGACGCCCCCGACTACGCTGCCCTCGGTACCCCTCGGTTCCTGGCCGCAGCAGCGGGCTGTGCCGTGGTAGGCACCGGTGTGCTGGTGTGGGCGGCGCCCATGACCCACTGGCCGCCGTGGATCGCCCTCACCATCCCCGGCATCGCGGCAATCCTGATTGATGCCCGAACCATGTGGCTACCCCGACGGCTGACTCAGATCGGCTCCGGGCTCATCCTGGCGGGCGTGCTCACTACCGGGTGGTTACACGGCAGCCTCGCGCCGCTCATCGCTGCCGCGTGGGGAGCGGTCGCCCTCGGCGGATTCTATTTCGTGGTCTGGCGGGTCAGCGGCCAACTTGGATTCGGTGATGTCCGGCTGATGGCGATGGTCGGTGCCGTGGCCGCCCTGGAAGGAGCACAGTTCGTGGTGGTGGCAGCCCTGCTCGGCAGCATCGTCGGTGTGCTGTGGGGCATCATCCACCAACTCCACACCCGCCAACCTGGGCCATTCCCCTATGGGCCGGCCCTCTTCAGCGGCCCCTACCTGGCGTTGGCCGTGCGGGCCTTGGGGGGACTATAACCCAGACACAACTCCAGCTATCCCCGGGCCGCGATCTGCGAGGTGATCTCCACCCAGCGGGTGAGCAATGATGCCGCTGCCCCGGAGTCGATGGCTGCAGCCGCACGCTCTACCTGGGGGACGAACTGGTCGGTCAGGGACAGGGAGGGGTCCGGTCCGGCCGCTGCCAGCAAGGCCGCAGCAGCATTGAGAATGACGATGTCGCGGACCGGCCCTGGGGTACCACCAAAGGTGTCTCGCACTATCTGGGCGTTGTGTCGGGGATCGCCACCGACAAGGTCCGCTGGAGCGGCACGTGGAATCCCCAAGTCTTGGGGATCCAGCCGGGTCGGGTGTACCTGGCCATCGACCACAAGCCACACCTGGCTGGCGCTGGTGGTAGTGAGCTCGTCTAGCCCATCAGCTCCATGGAAGACCACGCCGCGGGTTCCACGGGCGGCCAGGACATCGGCCATCAGCGTGGCCGTGGCCGCATCTGCGACCCCGAGCGCCGCCGCCGCCGGCCTCGCTGGATTGGCCAGTGGCCCGAGCACGTTGAATGGTGTCCGGATTCCCAATTCGCGCCGCGGAACCGCGGCATGACGCAGCGATGGGTGGTACAGCGCGGCGAAGAGAAAGACGATGCCGGTGGCCTCGAAGACCTCCGGCTGACGATGCGGAGCTAGATCAAGAACCACACCGAGCGCCTCCAGGCAATCAGCGGTCCCGCAGGCAGAGGATGCTGCTCGGTTGCCATGCTTGATAACTGCGGCCCCAGCAGCCGCCGCAACCATGGCTGCCATCGTTGAGACATTGACTGTGTTGGCCCGATCCCCGCCAGTCCCGACGATATCCACAGCATCGGTGGCGTGGAGCTCGATCGGGCGGGCCTGGTCCAACATGCCGGTGATCAGCCCCCCGATCTCAGCAGCTGTCGGACCCTTAGCCTGCAGCGCGACCAGGAAGCCGGCGATCTGCGCCGAGGTGGCCTCCCCAGTCAAGATCTCGTTCATCGCCCAACTCGCCTGCTCAGCGGTGAGATCGTGTGCCGCGACCAGACCGGTGAGCACATCGGCCCACGACGGGCTCACGAGACCGGTGCCTCCACCCCGAGCCGGGCGCGGAGCAGTTCGGCTGCCGCCGGGGGCAACCGGACCGGATCTATCGGGTACGGGACGACGGCCTCGGCGCGGGACCAGGTCGCCAGCCAGGCATCAGCGACGCGCGCCACCAGCAATAGCACCGGCGGGCATTCCGGAATCTCGTCCTTGACTTGCCGGCACATCCCCATCCCGCCTGCCGGGGTGGCCTCCCCATCCATGATTATCAGGTCGATTCCACCCGCATCCAGAGTCTTGGTCACCGCTTGGTGCGTGGCACATTCCACCAGAGCTAACTCCGGTAGATCGGATGCGACCCGTCGGCCGAGGGCGAGCCGAACGCGTTCCCGCACGGTGCGGTCGTCGGAGTAGACCAGGATGGTGGCTTGACCTGAAGCCTGTTCGCTCATCGCGTCCTCACTGTGTCGGCAGGGCTCTGGGTCATGGTATCCGGCCATGGCGATCGGTGCGCACCTGCACCGGCTTTGCGATACCGAACCGATCACGAACTGAGACCATTTTCCGCTCACGGCGCCCATGGACGTGACCTCAGGGACCTAGACCGGTAATAATGTCGCCCGTGGCACATGAATCCCAGACGAGCGCAGCCCCCGCCGTTCCGCACGGCGGCGTCCAACCGATAGCGTCCGCCCGCCTGCACGGGGTCAAGGGCCGCCCCGACATGGTTGCTGTGGGCACGCTCATCTGGCTCGCCAGTGAACTCATGTTTTTCGCTGCCCTGTTCGCCGCTTACTTCTCGCTACGCAATGTGACCAACGCGATGGCAGAGCCTGGCGAACAGACGATGTGGGAGTGGGGCAGTTCCCACTTTCTGAGCGACCCAGCGCTCTTCGGTTCCCAGCAACCGTGGTTCTCGATCATAAACACGACCATTCTGGTGCTGAGTTCGGTCACCTGTCAGATCGGCGTCTTCCGGGCCGAGAAGGGCATCGTCTCCCGCACCGGCGCCTGGTTCAACCCCGCCTCGTGGGGCCTGCGCGAGTGGTACATCGTGACCTTCCTCATGGGCGCAGTCTTCATCGGCGGGCAGGCCTATGAGTACGCCAACCTGATCCAAGAAGGCTTCACCCCGCAGACCAATGCCTACACCGGGGCCTTCTTCCTGGCCACAGGTTTCCACGGACTCCATGTCCTCGGTGGACTCATCTTGTTCTTGCTCCTCTTGGGGCGCACCTATGCCGCACGCACGTTCACTCACGAGCAGCGGGTGACCGCGATTGTCACGTCGTACTACTGGCACTTCGTCGACATCGTCTGGATCATTCTGTTCTCGGTGATCTACCTCATCCGCTGAGCCGGACCGACCGAAAGGGCGTATCAACGCAATGCGACCGCACAGCTCCCGCAGGAGAAACCGGGCAGCCCGGGCCATCTCATTGGTCCTGGCCCTCGTCTTCCTCGGCGCGCTCTACGCTTCGTTCGCACCGGGCACCCAGGTCGCTGCCGACACGGGCACGTCCACTCAAGTCAAAGAGGGCAAGGCGCTCTTCCAAGTCACCTGCTCCTCCTGCCACGGTCTCAACGGTGAAGGCACCTCGCAGGGTCCCAGCCTGGTGGGTGTCGGCGCAGCCTCAGTCGACTTCCAGATGAGCACCAACCGGATGCCGATGGCCCGGCCGGAGCAGCAGGCGCCCCAACGGCAGGTCGCGGAGTACACCCCGGAAGAGATCGCAGCCATAGCCGCCTATGTCGCCTCGCTTGGCCCGGGCCCCGTGATCCCGAAATCATCGCAGTACGACTTCAGTCAGTTGACCGACGAGGAGATCGCCCGCGGCGGGGAGCTGTTCCGCACCAACTGCTCGGCCTGCCATCAGGCTTCCGGGGTCGGCGGTGCGCTACCGAACGGCAAGTACGCCCCCAACCTGACCGAAACCGCACCCATACACATCTGGGAAGCTATGCGCACCGGCCCCCAGCAAATGCCAGTCTTCGCTGAAGGCGCGCTCCCAGACGAGGACGTGGCCGCCATCGCTGGCTACCTGGACAGCCTGTCGGCCGAACCGACGCTCGGCCTGACCCTGGGTGGCTTCGGTCCGGTATCGGAGGGGCTATTCGCCTGGATCATCGGTGTCGGCGGGCTGAGCCTGGTCGCCTTGTGGATCGCATCCCGAGGAGCACTGAAGAAATGAGCCACGAGAGCCAGTCCCTCGTTCCGGTGGCTGACGCCGAGAGCCCGATCCCCGATCCCGGCCTGGGTGAACATGTTGAGCGATTCACCGACGCCGACCCGGCTGCTGGCCGCCGCGCTTACCTCCAGGTCGTCGCCATGTTCGGCCTGGTCCCGATCCTCGCCATCGCCTTCGTGGTGGTGTATTTCGCGGTCCCTCAGGAAACCCGGATCAGCCTGCTCGGCACCATATGGCCGCTCAGTAACCTGCTGCTCGGCCTGACCGGCGGTCTAGCCGTCCTCCTGGTCGGGCTTGGCGCCGTCCACTGGGCCCGGCAATTGATGAGCGATCATGAAGTTATCGAAGAACGGCATCCGGCAGGTTCCGACACCGAAACCCGCGAGGCCTTCGTCGGGAAGCTGAACGCTGGCATCAAGGACGCCGGGGTCAACCGCCGCAGCATGATCATCGGTAGCCTCGGGGGCGCCCTGGGCATTCTGGCGGTACCAGCCCTGGTGACGCTGGCAGACATGGGTCCGTGGCCCACCCGAAAGATGCGCGAAGAAACCATCGAACGCACCATCTGGGCCGAGGGCGTCCGGCTGGTGAATGACGTCAATCAGCTCCCCCTGCGTCCAGAGGACTTGGAGATCGGACAGCTGGTCAACGGCGAGCCGGAGAATCTCTTCGACCTGCACGGCACCGAGCGCATGATCGAGAAGGCCAAGGCCCCGATAATCGTGGTGCGGATGGATCCCAACACCATCAAGATCCCCGAATCCCGGCGGGACTGGCAGGTGGGCGGGATCCTCGCCTACAGCAAGATTTGCACCCATGTCGGCTGCCCGATTTCACTGTGGGAGCAGCAGACCCACCACCTGCTCTGCCCCTGCCATCAGAGCACCTTCGATCTGGGGAACTCGGGTGTCGTCGTCTTCGGTCCGGCGGGGCGATCCCTCCCCCAACTTCCTATCAAGGTAAATGCCGACGGCTATCTGGTCGCCCAGAGCGATTTCACAGTCCCGGTCGGGCCCAGCTACTTTGAACGCGATTCACGCAACGACTACGAGGACGGTGATGCGTGATGGCACGGCCCGCTGAGGTATCCCCCCAGGCTGAGGTCCTGGAAACCCACACCCCGGAAGAAACCGGACCGGTGAAGGAGGTTTCCGGCGCCGTCGGCTGGATCGACGAGCGCATCGGACTGGCCAAACTAGGCAAGGCTGGGCTCCGCAAGGTTTTCCCAGACCATTGGTCCTTCCTGCTGGGTGAGATCGCACTGTACAGCTTCATCGTGCTGCTGCTCACCGGCATCTTCCTGACAATCTGGTTCAAGCCGTCGATGGCCGAGATCGAGTACGAGGGCGCATATCAGCTGATGCGCGGCCGCGAGGTCTCGGAAGCCTTCGCCTCTACCCTGAACATCAGCTTCGATATTCGCGGTGGCCTGCTGGTGCGGCAGATCCACCACTGGGCAGCGCTGCTGTTCGTGGCTGCACTGACCGCGCACATGCTGCGGGTCTTCTTCACCGGTGCCTTCCGCAAGCCCCGTGAGCTCAACTGGCTCATCGGAGTGGGCCTGATGTCGATCTCCCTGATTGCCGGTTTTTCGGGGTATTCGCTGCCGGACGATCTCTTGTCCGGCACCGGCCTTCGGTTCGTCGACGGGCTGATCCGGTCGATCCCGCTGATTGGAACCTGGGCTGAATTCTTCGTGTTCGCCGGCGAGTTCCCCGGGGATCTGCTGATCTCGCGGCTCTACATGGTGCACATCCTGTTGGTGCCCGCCCTGATTCTGGGCCTGGTTTCAGCCCACCTGGCCTTGGTCGTGTACCACAAGCACACCCAGTTCGCTGGCCCGGGGCGCACCGAGAACAATGTTGTCGGCTACCCGCTGTTCCCGGTCTACATGGCCAAGGCTGGCGGCTTCTTCTTCATAGTCTTCGGCGCCTTGATTCTCATGGGCGCCACCATGTCCATCAACCAGGTCTGGCTGTATGGCCCCTATGATCCCAGCCAGGTAACCGCTGGCTCCCAGCCGGACTGGTACATGGGTTGGGTCGAGGGTGCCATCCGGCTGATCCCGGCCTGGGAGAGCCATTGGGGCCCCACCACGTGGTCCTGGCAGGTGTTCCTGCCCGGCGTGGGTCTGATGGGTCTGCTGTTCACCGCATTGGCCCTGTGGCCCTTCATCGAGGCGCGGCTCACCGGGGACAATCGGGAGCACCACATCCTGGATCGGCCGCGCAATGCGCCCACCCGAACCGCCCTCGGGGTGGCGGGCATGACCTGCTACGCGATGTTCTGGCTGGGCGGTGGCAACGACATCATCGCCACCCAGTTCCACGTCTCCCTGAACGCGGTCACCTATGTTCTACGCGTCGCTATCTTCGTGGCACCGGTGATCGCCTTCATCGTCACCAAGCGGATCTGCCTGTCCCTGCAGCGCGCCGACAAGGAGCGCGTACTCCACGGCAGTGAGTCTGGCGAGATAGTCCGCAGCGCCACCGGCAACTTCACCGAAGCCCACACGCCACTGCCTGCTGATCAGGCCTATACGCTCACCGCACATGATCAGTATCAGCCGCTGGCGGCAACGCCGGTGGAGGATGCCGAGGGCGTCCGGACCCGAACCAAGAATCCGGTGTCCGCCACCCGAGCCCGGGTCTCGGAGTGGTTCGTCGGCGATGACATTGCCAAGCCCACCCGGGAAGAGTTGGAGGAGGCGGCTCACCACGGCGATGCCGAGGACTCAGAGTTGCCCACCGGGTCAGCCACCGCCGAGATCGAGGACGCCAAACTCTCCTGATCGGTCCGGAAAGCTCCGGGGAGCCAACCAGCCGAGTAACCTGGGCGGGTGCGTTTCACGACCGGTAGGCCCGACCATGACCTGACCTACGACGACGTCTTCATGTCGCCGACCCGGTCCTCAGTCCGTTCCCGGATGGACGTCGACCTCACCTCCACCGACGGGCTCGCGCTGCCACTCCCGCTCGTCGTCGCCAATATGACAGCCATCTCGGGACGCCGGATGGCGGAAACAGCGGCGCGCCGGGGTGGGATCGCCATAATTCCACAGGACCTCTCCCCCGCGATGGCAACCAAAGCCATCGATAGGGTCAAGGCCGCCCACACAGTTTTCGATACCCCGATCCGGGTAGCCCGCGACACGGTGGTCAGCGAGGCGCTGGCCCTCATCCCGAAACGGGCCCACGGAGTGGCGGTCGTCCTCGATGAGGATCGCAGGCCAGTAGGGCTGGTATCCGCCGCAGACGCCGACGGTATCGACAGGTACGTTCCCGTGCACGAGATCATGACCACTGACCTCACCCTGGTGGCCGCCGACGCGGCTGCCCATACTGTCTTCGAGCGGCTGACTGAGCGTCGGCATCGCCTGGCCATCGCCGTGCATCCGGATGGTTCCCTGGCCGGAGTGCTCACTCTCAAGGGCGCGATGCGGTCGGCCATCTACCCTCCGGCTGTTGATGCCCGCGGCTGCCTGCGGATCGGGGCCGCGATTGGCATCTCCGGCGAGGTCGAGGCCCGCGCCGAAGCCATGCTCACCGCTGGTGCCGACGTCCTGGTGCTCGACACCGCACACGGACATCAGGACCGGATGCTTGAGTCCTTGAGTCTGGTGCGGGCTATCCGAGACCGCCATGCCGCAGCCGGAGGCCCGCGGGTGCCGTTGGTCGGCGGCAACGTGGTGACTGCGGAGGGCACTGTCGATCTTCTCGAGGCCGGGGCCGACATCGTCAAGGTCGGTGTCGGGCCGGGGGCCATGTGCACCACCCGGATGCAGACCGGTGTGGGGCGTCCGCAGTTCTCGGCCGTGCTCGACTGCGCGGATGCTGCTGCGGAGGCTGGCAAAGCCATCTGGGCCGACGGGGGCGTGCGGCATCCCCGCGACGTAGCGCTGGCGCTAGCAGCCGGGGCAGGTGCGGTGATGGTGGGCTCCTGGTTCGCGGGCACCCATGAGTCCACCGGCACCCTGATGCATGACAGTCAGGGCCGGGCCTACAAGGAGTCGTTCGGGATGGCCTCCGCGCGTGCCGTTCGCGCCCGCACCCAGGAGCAGTCGTTCTTCGAAAGGGCTCGCGCCGGTTTGTTCGAAGAGGGGATTTCGAGTTCACACATGTATCTGGACCCGGGTCGTCCCGGGGTAGAGGATCTGATCGACTTCATTACCTCCGGCGTGCGGTCAGCGTGCACCTACGCGGGTGCTGGCACTCTCCCGGCCTTCCATGCGCGGGCCACGGTAGGCGTCCAAAGCCGTTCCGGATATGAGGAAGGCCGCCCGCTCCACTCCAGTTGGTGATGCCAGAGGCCATGAGGGAGCCTCGCCGCTGCTCAGTGCTTGTAGTCCCCCACGTAGTACTCGTAGGCCCAGCCAAAGGCCGTCCACACGCCCACCAGAGCGCCCAGAATGGTCAGCCACCAGCCGAACACCACTCCGAGCAGCATTATCGCCAGCGCCAGCGTGGTCCAAAACGGCACCAGACTCCGCGACGGGAAGAAGCCCAGTACTCCGGCACCCTCCACGACCTCGGCATCCTTGCGGTCTTCTGGGCGTGGTCCGATGGTCTTGGCGGTGAGCGCCAGAGCTCCCCAGATCATTGCCGAGAACAACGTGGTGAGCGCCAACACCGTGGTACCGATGGGTTCGACCTGCCCGTCCAGCCACCAGGTCACGATGGCATAGCCGGGGGTCACCGCCCCGAAGAAGATCGCGAGCAGCAGGAAGATGAATGCTTCGGTCTTCACTTCTTCGCCTCCTCCAGTGCGTGGTGTGCCTGAGCCTCGGCCTCAGCGACCTCCGGATGGTGCAGATCGAAGGCTGGCGATTCCGAGCGGATCCGTGGCAGCGAGGTGAAGTTGAATCGTGGCGGCGGGCACGAGGTCGCCCACTCCAGCGACCGGCCCCAGCCCCATGGATCATCGGTCGTGATCCGGGGCGCATTCTTGTGACTGATGTAGACATTCCACAAGAACGGCAGCATGGAGATCCCCAGCAGGAAAGCCCCGACGGTGGAGACCTGATTGAGGAAGGTGAAGCCCTCACTGGGCAGATAGTTGGCAATCCGGCGCTGCATCCCCTCGATGCCCAGCCAGTGCTGAACCAGGAAGGTGGTGTGAAACCCGATGAAGACCAGCCAGAACTGCAGTTTGCCCAGGGTCTCGTCCAGGGCGTAGCCATACCACTTGGGCCACCAGAAGTAGAAGCCAGCGAACATCGAGAAGACCACCGTGCCGAAGAGCACATAGTGGAAGTGCGCGACCACGAAGTAGGTGTCGGACACCTGGAAGTCCAGTGGCGGCGAGGCCAGGATGACTCCGGTCAGGCCGCCGAACAGGAAGGTCGTCAGGAAGCCCATCGCCCACAGCATGGGGGTATCCATCCGGATCGACCCGCCCCACAGCGTGCCAATCCAGTTGAAGAACTTCACCCCGGTCGGAACCGCAATCATGAACGTCATAAAGCTGAAGAAGGGCAGATTGACCGCGCCGGTGACGAACATGTGGTGCGCCCACACAGACACCGACAGGCCGCCGATAGCCAGGGTGGCGGCCACCAGACCGACGTAGCCGAAGATGGGCTTGCGCGCGAATGCAGGCAGGACCTCGCTGATCACCCCGAAGAACGGTAATGCGAGCACGTATACCTCGGGGTGTCCGAAGAACCAGAACAGGTGCTGCCACAACAGCGCACCGCCGGTGGCCGCATCAAGGATGTGCGTGCCCAGCACCCGGTCCGACAGCAGCACCAGCAGGCCAGCGGCCAGCACCGGGAAGACCACCAGCACCAGGATCGAAGTGACCAGCACGGTCCAGGTAAACACCGACATCCGGAACATCGTGAGGCCCGGCGCCCGCATGGTCACGATGGTGGTGATGAAGTTCACCGCGCCCAGGATCGAGGACAGGCCCAGCATGTAGAGCCCGGCCAGCCACAGGTCGCCGCCGACACCAGGACTGTTGACCGCGTTGGACAACGGAACATAGGCGAACCAGCCGAAAGAGGCCGCACCTTCGGGGCTGAGGAAGCCCGCGCAGGCTATCAGCGAGCCGAACAGATAGAGCCAATAGCTGAACATGTTGAGCCGCGGAAAGGCCACATCCGGGGCACCTATCTGCAATGGCATCAGCGCATTCGCGAAGGCCGCGAACATAGGTGTGGCGAACATGAGCAGCATGATCGTGCCGTGCATGGTGAACAGCTGATTGAAGCGCTCATATTCGAAGTACTGCAGCCCGGGGAAGGCGAGCTCAGCCCGGATCCCCAGCGCCAGCAGGCCACCGAAAGCAAAGAACGCCAGTGCCGTCCAGATGTAGAGCTTGGCGATGACCTTGTGATCGGTGGTGGTCATCCAGGTCATTATCAACGCGCCCTTGCTATGGCTACGGGCGGGACGCTCGGGGACGTCTGATGAATCTGTGCGGGCGACGGTTGTCATCGGAAATCAGCCCTCCGTCTTCGGGCCGGTGGCGGGATACTCCGGCGCGGTGAGCACGCCCTCGTTCCCGTCTGCAGCCAACTGTTTGATGTGGGCCTCGTATTCCTCAGGGCTCACCACATTCACGTAGAAGATCATGTTCGCGTGGTACGTGCCGCAAAGCTCGGCGCACTTGCCAAGAAAGCGACCCTCTTTGGTGGGGGTGATATCGAAGCTGTTCTCACGCCCGGGGATGACGTCGAGCTTGAAGTAGAAGTCTGGCACCCAGAAGGAGTGAATCACATCGGCGGAGTTGAGGTTGAACCGCACCGGTTCGCCGAGGGGCAGATACAACTCCGGGATCTCGTCGACGGTGCCTACCGTGGACGCATCCGCACCGACATCCGGATTCTCGGCCTCCCGATAGTTGAAGGTCCACGACCACTTCTGCCCGATGACATCGATTGTGTGCACCGGCCGTTCGGTCTCTTTGGCCAGGATTGCGTTCTGGCTTTGCACCGTGAAGAAGAACATCACCCCGATGATGAGGAACGGGACCAGGGTGTAGAGAATCTCGAGCGGGAGGTTGTAGCGGGTCTGGCGCGGTATCTCGTCATCCTTGCGGCGCCGGTAGCGGATCACCACGTAGGCCAACAGCCCCCAGACGAAGACCCCGACGACCATCGAGGCGATCCAGGCTCCATTCCACAGGTTGCCGATGAAGGGCGCCCGATCAGTGGCTGGTTCCAGGAGTCCCCACCGCCCCCATTGCGCCAACGTCTCTTGCGAGCACCCTGCGAGCGCAGCTGTCACCAGCAACGATCCAGCCATCATGATGGCCCGTCGCGCGGTCCGCCGTGATCTCGTCCGAGCCACGTCACACCCTTCCGTCTGTCGGCCGGCCAGCCCCACCCGGAGACGGGGCTCGACGCAGCAATGAATGCTCCTGCGTCAGACTAACCCAAAGTCAGGTCCCGCCGCCTCATCCGAGACGGCGGGACCTGCTTAAAACTGTTCGACTGTATCCGATTCGTGATCAGTGGAAGCTGTCACCGCAGGCGCACGAGCCACCCGCATTCGGGTTGTCGATGGTGAACCCCTGCTGCTCGATGGTGTCCACGAAGTCGATCGTGGCGCCGGTGAGGTAGGGGGCGCTCATCCGGTCGGTGACCACCTTGACGCCGAACCACTCCTTTTCCACGTCACCATCCAGCTCTCGGTCATCCAAGGCCAGCTGGTAGCGCATCCCGGAGCAGCCGCCAGGCGCGACGCTGATCCGCAACGACAGATTCTCGTCCTCTTCATTCGCGACGAGATCGGTCACCTTCTTCGCAGCACCCTCGGTGAGAATGATGCCGTCTGCTTCTGTCTGGGGGGTCAGGTCAACACTCATGTGTCGCTCCTTACAATCAGGACGGATATCCACGGCGATCACCCCAGCGGAGTAATCGGCTCACAGTTATGGTACTAGGCACCCCCGACATCACCCAGATGGCGTCTCGCCCGCGTCCCTACCAGGTCCAACTCTGAGCCGGACCCGCCGCCCGAGCGGTGAGCTCTGCCGGGGTCAGCTGAGCGTCGCCGCCCAGAGCGTAGGCGACCTCAAGGCCATGGGTTCGGAGTTCACGGGCAGAGATCTGCACGTCCCGCGCGAGGGCGATGCAGGGAGTGAGCACCCGTTCGGCCAGGCCGGCCATCTCGGTGACTACCGGACCACCTCGATCCGCAAAGTCGAGCGCATCGGTGCCAGTCACCAGCACGTCGGCAACGGCAGCAGTTCGGTCGAGGCCCGCCACGTGGGCACACAAGGCTGGTCCCGAGGTCACGACCGCCCCCAGAGCCCGTAGGGCCAGGGCCGTCCCGCCCCCCGCACCCAACCCGGGACCGTCGATCATACCGAGCGCGCCGGCCAGCGCACCCAAGGCCGAGTCGGCCGGCAGCAGGTCGGTGGGGGCCGCGCCCACCGCGTGTCCGCGGCGGACAACCAGTCCACGCAGCCCGAGCAACATGTCGGCGATCTCCGACGAATCGACCACGCCTATAAGTTCGGTGTCTCCCAGCCGCTCCCGGACGGGCGCCAACTCCATCCGGGTCAGTCCTTCCAGGCCGGATACCCCCTGGTCCAACGGGACATCGGCCTCGGCGCCCAACGCCGCCAGGATTCCGGCACCACCGTCGAGCGATACCAACCCGGACAGGTCCACCACCACGCGTGGGGGACGATCACTGAGCGCATCGGCCAATCGCCGACCCACCTCGACCGAACTAGCAGTGAGATCCAGGCCCAGGTCGGCAGGCGGGTCGCCGGTGGTGATCACTATCGCCGGATCATTGAGGGCACTGAGGGCTAGCGCGAGGTCGATTCCCCCCGCGGCCAGCGGCACTACCGCGACCTGGACCTGCGCTCGCGCGTCTCGGAAGGCCCGACCAATAGCGGCGCCCGCATCGGGTGACGGCAACGCACCGATCCGGTCGGTAGCAACCAGGACCCGCACTCAGGCGTTCTCCGGAACAAGGCCGTCTTGACCGTCGTTGCGTCCGATCCACTCGATAATCTGCTCCAGAGTCGCCTCGGCGTCGGGAAGGATAACATCGGAGTCTATGAGCAGGTCGACATCGACAGGTTCGCCCCGATCCCGCACCACCGCCAACAACGCCGCCAGGGCCCGGTTGAGCTGAGCGGGGTCGCCGGTTCCGGCGGCGGCTTCCACCGCATCATCGAGGGCATTGAGTTCCTCCAGCGCGCCGTCATCGAGGACGAACTGCCCCTCCCCCAGGATCCGAACGATCATCTTTACTCCTGTTCGGTTGCCGGGGATGGGGCTGACGTCGCCTCCGGCTCTGCATTCTGGGGGGCCGCCGCAGCGCTCGGTGCCGACAACTGTGGGGTCTGTCCGGCCGGACCCGCGGTCAGGGATCCCAGAGACGCCTTCATAGCGGCCAATTCGTTCTCAACCTGCGAGTCGGACGCCAACGAGTCCAACTCACGGGTGATGTCATCTTGGAAAGTGCTGGTCGGATCCTCCAGCGCGCCTGAGGCCAGCAGTTCGTCGATAGCACCAGCGCGGGCCTGCATCTGAGCGGTTTTGTCCTCGGCCCGCTGAACGGCGAGGCCCACGTCGCCCATCTCCTCGCTGATTCCGGTGAACGCCTCGTTGATCCGGGTTTGGGCTTCGGCCGCGGAGTAGGTCGCTTTTATGGTCTCCTTGCGCGTCCGGAAGGCGTCAACCTTGGCCTGAAGCCGGGTGCTCGCCCGCACCAGCTTCTCCTCTTCCCCCTGAAGCTGCGCATGCTGTTGCATCAGATCATCAAGCTGAGTTTGCAACCCCGACTTGCGGGTGAGTGCCTCCCGGGCAAGGTCTTCTCGATTGACCTCCAGGGCCCGGTGCGCACTCTGGGTTAGCTTCTTCATCTCGGCATCGAGCTGATTCGCCTGAAGCTCAACCCGCTTGCGGCTGGTCGCCACATCAGCGACCCCCCGGCGCACCTTTTGCAGGAGTTCGAGCTGACGTTGATAGGAGTAGTCGAGGGTCTCCCGCGGATCCTCCAACTTGTCGAGGGCTTTGTCCGCTTTGGCGGAGAAGATTGTCTTGAGTCGTTCGAACAGGCCAGCCATGGTTCCGGATTGCGTCCTTCCTTGGGCAAGAGGTCACCCTCAGCCTAGCGGCGCCCCGACCTCCTGGGCAGTGGTTCGGCACCCCGGGGCCCCCCGGAGACGTCCCTGAACGGCGGTACCGCACCACTACACTGCTCGGATACATCAATCTGCGTCACCAAGGAAGAGACTCGTGGCCTCGAAGAAAACGCCTGATTCCGCTGAGCCCACCGCCGAAGACACCGGCGAGGGTCAGGGCGCCCGACGGAAGGAAGGCCCGACTCCGTCCCGGCGCGAGGCCGAAGCAGCCCGCCGGGAACGGCTTAACCCGACGCTGTCACCGAAAGAGGCGCGCCGACGCCAGCGGTACCTCAATGCTGTCCGGCAACAGCAGGCCACCGCTGCCCAGGAGGCTACCCCGCTCAGATCCCTGATCCGGGACGTTATCGATGCCCGGTGGAATCCCGGCGAGATCTTGCTCCCGGTCCTGATCTTGGGTTTGGCGGTCAGTCTGATCCCGTTTATCCAGAACTACAGCGGCATCGTGATCGCCCTGGTCTGGGGCTACATGGGCTCTGTCATTCTTGACGGCTGGCTGGTGTGGCGCCGGATCAAGCGGATGGCCGCCGAGCGCTATCCCGGTGAGCCCCTCCGCGGCATGCTGTCCTATAGCTTCGGGCGCCAGATCACCACGCGGGGTCGTCGTCGCCCGGCGCCGCGCGTCAACAAGGGCGACAGTATCTAGGATGCCTCCTGCCCGAGTCCTGCCCGAGTCCGAGGCCACGGCCGACCGGGCTCAGCCCGGATCCATCGATGCTCCCCTGTTGCACGACCCCATCCGGGCTAAGGTGAGGGCGACACCAAGAGAACGGAGCCAGTCGTGGCCGATTCGCCGCTGCCCACCGTCGCCGCCGCCGCAGCGATGCCGGATGATACTGACGTCCTGGTCGTCGGACTCGCCGAAGCTCTCGGAAGCCCGGTCCTTATCGGTCTGCCCGACCAAGCGGACACCGATTGGGACTTCCACGACAGTGGAGCACTGCTCCGGGCAGCCCTATCCCTGGGAGCCACCACCACCGTGGGAAGCACCGCGATTCTTGCTGGCTCCCCCCTGCTGGTCGTCGTAGGTTTGGGTGACGTGGATGTCACTCCAGATCGTGTCCGTCGGGCCGCTGGCGCCGCAGCCCGGGCAGCCACCGCGCTCGCCAAAGAGAAGGAACTTTCGGTCAGCTTCAGCTTCGAAGCCGCCGAACCAGAGGTGATCCAGGGGCTGACTGAAGGAGCGCTTCTGGGAGCGCACCGGTATCACAAGGCCACCCAGGACGACCCGGAGCCAGGCCTGGGTCCTATCACGGTGGTAACTGGCGCCGCCGAAGCAACCCAGGCCGTCACCGCTGGCGGCGTCATTGCAGCAGCAGTGTGCCAGGCTCGAGACTGGGTGAACACTCCCCCCAACCTGCTCTACCCGGAGTCCTTCGCCGAAGAAGTCCGCGCCCTCGCCAAGGCACATCGACTGGAGGTGGAGGTTTTAGACGAGCGGGCCCTCGCCAAGGCTGGTTACGGCGGACTGACCGCGGTGGGGTCGGGCTCAGCCCGCCCGCCACGCCTGGTCTGCGTCAGCTATGCGCCACGCGGCGCCAAAGCCCACCTGGCCTTGGTCGGCAAGGGGATCACTTTCGATAGTGGTGGCCTGGACATCAAGCCCGCTGATGGCATGCTCACCATGAAGTGCGACATGAGCGGGGCTGCTGCAGTCGTGGCAGCCGTGGCGGCCATCTCCGAACTCAAGCTCAAGGTCAAAGTCACCGTCTGGGCGGCACTCGCTGAGAACATGCCCTCCGGCTCGGCCTATCGCCCATCCGACGTGCTGACCATGTATGGGGGGCGCACGGTCGAGAATGCGAATACCGATGCCGAAGGCCGCCTGGTGATGGCCGACGCACTAGCGCGGGCCCATGAGGATCACCCGGATCTGCTGGTGGATGTTGCCACCCTGACCGGCGCCTGCATGGTGGCCCTGGGCGAGCGCACCGCGGGACTCATGGCCTCCGACGACGCCACCGCTGATCTGCTTCTCGATGCCGCCGAATCATCCGGTGAGTCGGTCTGGCACCTGCCCATCCCCGCCGAGATCAGTGAAAATCTCACCAGCGACGTCGCCGATCTGGCGAGCACGGGCAGTTCCCGCTACGGCGGCGCCCTCACCGCCGCCGCATTCCTGCGCGAGTTCACCGGCGAGGATCAGCCCTGGGCCCACCTGGACATCGCCGGTCCGGCGTGGAACCGCAAGACTCCCTACGATCATGTGCCCAAGGGCGGCACCGGCGCTGCGGTACGCACGGTGGTAGCGCTGGCCCGCAGCCTCACCGAGCAGAGCTGACCGACTTCGCTGGGATGCGTGAGAAGATGCATCCAGTGAGGCTAGGCTGACCCTCGACTGTCACCGATGAAGGAGCCCTGGAGTATGTCGACCAACGTCCCTCTCCCTGCACTTGGAGAGTCCGTGACCGAAGGAACCATCAGCCGCTGGCTCAAGGAGGTCGGTGACACCATCGAGGCTGACGAAGCCCTCGTCGAGGTCTCCACTGACAAGGTCGACACCGAGATCCCCTCGCCGGTGGCCGGCGTCGTGCTGGAGATCCTGGTTGCCGAGGATGAGACCGCAGAGGTGGGGGCCACCCTGGCCGTCATCGGCGATGCTGCTGAGACCTCCAGTGACGCCTCGACCACCGCCGCACCGGCGACTGAGACCACGCCCGCGGCACCAGCTGCCACCGAGGCGCCCGCGCCCGCAGAGCCGCCGGCTGCGCCTCCGGCCCCTGAAGCCGCTGCACCCGCCGCAGCCCCGGCCGGGTCGGGCAGCGCTGGCACCGGTACCGAAGTCACCCTGCCCGCCCTGGGTGAGTCCGTGACTGAAGGAACCATCAGCCGCTGGCTCAAGGAGGTCGGTGACACCGTCGAGGCCGACGAGGCCCTCGTCGAGGTCTCCACCGACAAGGTCGACACCGAAATTCCATCCCCGGCGGCAGGCACCCTGGTGGAGATCCGGGTCGCTGAGGATGAGACGGCCGAGGTTGGCTCCGTACTGGCGATCATCGGCGAAGCCTCGAGCGCAGCCCCAGCAGATCCGCCAGCAGCGCCAGCTCCGGCGGCAGCAGAAACTCCGGCGGCACCAGAAACTCCGGAGGTAGCAGCAGCACCAGCGCCGACGACACCACCCCCTGTGGTCACCGAAGTTCCGGCACCCGCCCCCACACCGGCCGCAGCACCGCCCGCCAGTGAGCCACGCCGAGCGGCGGCCGAGGCGGCCGTGGGTTACGTCACGCCACTGGTACGCAAGCTGGCTACCCAGAACAATATTGACTTGACGACCATCACCGGAACCGGAGTCGGTGGTCGCATCCGCAAGCAGGATGTGTTGGCCGCCGCTGAAGCCGCGAAGCAGGCAGCCGCCGCCCCGGTCTCCGCAGCTGCCCCGGCGGCACCCCCACCAGCATCGGTGGCTCCGGATGCCCGCCGCGGCACCACCGAGAAGATGTCCCGCCTGCGGGCCACTATCGCCAAGCGGATGACTGAGTCGCTTCAGGTCGCGGCCCAGCTGACCGCCACTGTCGAGGTCGATCTGACTGCAATTTCGCGCATCCG
>JBKEBU010000091.1:0-8777 GCA_047973325.1 Propioniciclava sp.
CTGCTCACCGTCTTCAGTTATCAATGTCGTATCGGTGTTCATCGCGTGACTCATCTTCCCGCACGGCTCACGCCGCGCTGATCACGCCGAACCCCTCACACACAAACTTCCCGACAGACCCAGCTGACATCCTCGCCTGGTTCGACCATCCCGGTAGCTCGAACGACCCCACAGACGCCATCAACGGCCGACACGAACACCTCCAAGGAACCGCGCTCGGGTTCCGGAACCTCTTCAACTACCGAATCAGATCACTCCTCGAAGCAGGAGGCTTCAGACCCCTCATCCACTCTCTTTCGTGAAGAGCCCCCAAACCCCACCACCTCACGGGGCCCTCCTCCGCATGGCCGCCGAGGACAACTGAAGATGAAAACACCACTTACACCGCTGACGTCACAGTCCCGCACCAGGCGGGTGCGACGGCGAGACGATCCACACGAAGCGATACCGGGCGGATCACGAGTGTTGGCGGCGCAGTCGGTGTGCGCCGTCCAGCATCAATCACCTGGTGCGCAGACGCTCGGCCAACACGCTCAGCCCCCGGTTTCCCGACATGGGTCCACGTTGAGTAACCGCGAGCGCTCCCGCGA
The DNA here is from genome assembly GCA_047973325.1 of Propioniciclava sp. Lineage (GTDB taxonomy): Bacteria > Actinomycetota > Actinomycetes > Propionibacteriales > Propionibacteriaceae > Propioniciclava. The sequence continues at coordinate 591 of JBKEBU010000091.1, forward strand.
CCGACGCATAGCGGGTAGCTTCGGCCGGGTCCCGACCCTGGAGGAGTAGCGCCAGGAACGTCCCCCCAAAGCAGTCCCCCGCCCCCGTGGCATCCACCTCATCCACCTGATGGGCGGGGAAGATCTGAGGTTCGGCGCCCGGGAGCATGAGCACCGCCCCCCGGTCACCTCGCTTGAGCACCACGATCTCGGCAGTATCGGCCAGCAAGGCACGTGCCGCCTCCAGGTCATCCTCAATCCCCATGAGCAGCGGCAGCTCGCCTTCGCTAGCCAGGACATAGGTCGACTGCTGCAGGATTCGTTCAAGGGTCGCCGTGAAGGATGGGTCAGTCAGCATCTCCGCCCGTACATTCGGATCGAAGGACACCGCGATTCCACCTGCCACCGCAGCGGCCGCTACCTCTCCCAACGTCTGGACCGCCGCCTCGCTGAACGCGCTGCTCCCCATCAGGTGTACGCAGTCGGCCCCCGCCAGCTGAGTGCCGAGGTCATCTGGCCGGAACCTGGCGGCAGCGGTCTGCGCCACATGGAATATGAAGGATCGGGAACCATCAGCGAAGTAACGCACGAAGGCCACTCCCGTGGGTTTGTCCGCATGGATGGCGACGTTGTCGATCCGAACCCCATCCTCACGGAGCCGGTCCAGACAGCACTCGCCAAAGGCGTCCGCGCCCACGCTGCCGACTAGGGTGACGTCCGCCCCGCACAAGGCAGCCTGGTCGGCAAGAATCGCGGGTGCCCCCGAAGGATAGGGGCCGATCCAACGGCCAGCGGATCGGGCCGACTGGCCGAGGTCCTCGGCCACCATCTCCACCAACACCTCGCCGACACAGAGCAATCGTGGTTTGCTCACTTGGTCAACCTCTGCTTCTTCGAACGCACATCGATGTACACCGCCGCAATGATGATCAGACCCTTCACTATGGTCTGGAAGTAGTACTCGATGCCGAGCAGATTCATCCCGTTGTTCACCACGGCGATGATAAGCGCACCGATGAAGGTTCCCATCACGGTTCCGCGACCACCCGTCAGGCTGGTTCCACCGAGGACGGCTGCGGCGATGGCATCCAGTTCGTAACCAAGAGCCGCGTTGGGCTGAGCCGAGTACAGCCGCGAGGTCATTATCAGGGCCGAGACGGCTGCTGCCCCACCCATGATCATGAAGACATAGAGTTGGAGCTTCTCCACCCGGATGCCCGCAAACCGAGCCGCCTCCACGTTGCCACCAGTCAGGACTATCTGTCGACCGAACTTCGTCCGCGTCAAGGTCACGTGCATGACCACCAACATGACAATCATGATGATTATCGGCACCGGCACCCCCGCGACCCGGCCATTGCCAAACCACTCGATCACTGGATCGTTGATGGAGATCGGCGCCGCACCGGTCACGGCATAGCCACCCCCCCGGAAGATGCCCATCGTGGCAACGGTCACTATGAACGTCGGGATCCGCATATACGAAGAGATCAACCCGTTGAGAGTACCGCAACACACCCCCACCAGCAGCGACAAGATCACGGCGACCAACGGCCGAACGCCGGTCTGCAATCCCCACCCGAGCATGATGCCCGACACGGCAATTATCGAGCCTACCGAGAGGTCGATCTGACCCAGCATGAGGACATAAGTCATCCCGAACGCCAAGATGGCGATGATGGCCATCTGTACCAACACATTTTGAATGTTCCTTGCAGTGAAAAAATACTGATTGGTGAATGAAAACAGCAGCACCAACACCAACAGCGCCAGCAGAGTACCACCGTAGTTTCGGAACGCATTGGTGTGAGTCAATTGAGCCATCTTGCTGTTCATTCGGCACCTCCAGTGATGTGATTCATTATTTCCTCGGCGCCGGTGCGCTCAGGATCCACCTCAGCAATCACCATGTGGTCATTCATTACCAACACGCGATGCGAGGTATTAAGAATCTCAGGCAGCTCGGATGAGATCATGATGATGGCGACACCCTGCGCAGACAGTGCCTGCATGAGCAGGTATATTTCATACTTTGCCCCCACATCGATCCCGCGGGTCGGCTCATCCAAGATTAAAACCCGTGGCTGCGTCTCCACCCACTTGGCTAGGACCACCTTCTGCTGGTTGCCACCCGAGAGATTGCCAATCAGCTGAGAAATGGATGGGGTTTTGACCTTGAACTTATCTACCGCGCTATCGGTTACCTGCCTCTCGGCCGCAAAGTCCAAGAAACCGAACGCGCGGGTGATCTGCCCAATACTGGCCATGGTCGTGTTGTGCGTTATCGGGGCCGTGAGCACGAGCCCTTCACCCTTGCGATCCTCGGTCGCATACGCAAGCCCCTCCGCGACCGCGACCGCCGGATTGGCGATCCGGGTAGCGGTGCCCTCAAGACGGATGGATCCTGACGTTGGTGGCAGAATCCCGAAGATTCCCTGGGCTAGTTCGGTCCGGCCGGCGCCCACAAGCCCATAGATCCCCAGGATCTCTCCGGCTTTCACTTCCAAAGACACGGCCTCGTAGTAGCCCGGAAGGGTCAGGGCATCGAGCTGCAGCACAGTCTGAGCACCTGCTGGCACAGGCACCCGCGGCGGGAAGGTTGCCTCCAACTGGCGGCCCACCATGAGCGCAACTAGCTCATCGGGCGAGGTGCTCTTCGTGGCAACGTCATCGACGTGGACACCATCGCGCAGGACCGAGCACCTATCTGTGAGCCTGAAAATCTCCTCCATCTTGTGCGAGATGTACACGATGCCAACGCCCTGGGAGCGCAAGTCATCGATGGCGCGATACAGCTGCTCCACCTCACGGTCAGACAACGCCGACGTAGGCTCATCCAGGATGAGGATCCGCGGCTGGCCTCGCAAAACCTTGGCGATCTCCACCAATTGCTGTTGCGACACCGACAGGGACCCCACCACGGCGCGGTGATCGACATCAAATCCGAGCCGATCGAGCAATGCGCTCGCCTCGAAGTTCATGGTGGCGTAGTCCACCAACCCAAACTTCATCGGCTCATGGAGTGCGAAGATGTTCTCTGCCACCGTCATGTTCTCGGCAAGGCTCAATTCTTGGAAGACTATGCCGATGCCCAACTCCTTGGCTTGGCGTGGATTGCGGATGGCAACCGGCTGGCCACTAAGGAATATTTGACCTTCATCAGGTGGGTGCACCCCGGCAAGTATTTTCATCAAGGTGGATTTGCCAGCACCATTCTCGCCGACGAGAGCGAGCACTTCGCCAGCATTCACCTTGAGAGATACATTTGACAAGGCCGTTACTCCTGGGAATCGTTTGTAGATCCCCACAGTTCTCAGCAATTCAGTCATTTTCTCATCACTTCTCGTCGGTGTGGGATGGCGCCTTAGTCACCAGGCGCCATCCCTGACTAGTCGATCAACTCTCGAGATTGAGTGTCACAGTGTCGCCATCCACAGTGACGGGCACTTCACCCACGCCCTGAACGTTGAGGCCTGGCAGGATCGGGGTGATCTTGTCCACCGATTCACCTCGAGCAAGCTTCACCGCATTCTCGAGAGCAGTGGCGCCCATCTGGTCTGGATACTGGACCACCACGGCACGGAATGCGTTGTTCTCGTCTGCCACGGCGGCGAGGGCTTCTTCCATACCATCGAAGCCGACGACAGTCGCCGATGACCCCGCATCGCCCACGGCCTGCGTGGCGGCTAGTGCCATATCGTCTCCAAAGCCGAAAATTCCAGCGAGATCCGGGTTCGAGGTCAGCATGTCCTCCGACGCTGACCGGGCCTCCTCACGATCCCGCCCCGGGGTCTCCTTGACGATCGTGATGTCGGGATACTCAGCGATCCGCTTCTTGAAGCCGTCGATCCGGTCCCGAACGGACTGAACCTCGGGGTAGGTGATCACACCGACCTCACCGGTCTCATCGATGAACTGGGCGAGGGCTTCGGCCGCGATCAGTCCGCCGGAATAGTTGTCGGTAGCCACGTGGGAATCGACTTCCGCATTGGTCGCCGCGATATCCACCGTCACCACGGGAACGTTGGCTGACTGCGCCTTCTTGATAGCGCCAGTGATCCCGTCAGAGTCAACGGGAGCAATTATTACCGCGTCTACATTCTGGTTGACGAAATCCTCAACCTGGGAGACCTGCCGATTGAGATCCTGATCGGCGATGGTCACCAGGAGTTCAACGCCGGCCTCCTCGGCCTTGGCCTCCATGGCCTCTTTGATCGCCACGTAGAAGGGGTGGGTCTGGGTCAGCAGCGTCACCCCAATCCGAACCTGATCCCCAGCGGCTCCGCCAGCGCTCCCTCCGGGAGCTGGTGACGCACCTCCGCTGTCGGTAGCACATCCAGCCAGGGAGCCAAGGCTCATGATGGCGGCCGCAGCGAATGCCAGGACCTTCCGAGTTCGCTTCATGGGACATTTCCTCTCATATGAACGCCTGGCCGCCTGCTAGTGGCCTGCCAGGTCTCCGACATCCCGGAACGAGATGACGGACGTGATGCTCGCCGCCTGAGGGTTCTCACGGCGACGTTGAACGTGATGACTCACTTGGTGAGCCACCTCTTCGGGGTCTTGAACGACCGAGACAATGTCGTGCCCAACCAGGTCGAACCAGGGGTGCCGATCAAAGCAGGCGATCCGGGGCGCCCGGGCCCCCAGTTGCTTCGCTAGCCGCAGCACCCCCATCGCGGGCGGTACCGACATCGAGAGGATGGTGCCAACGTCTAAGTCGAAAATTGGCTGGAAGGCAGCCCCGGTGGGCGCACTGAGTGCTGGCTCCGCAATCACAACTGTCGGCTCGATCCCCCGCGCCGCCAGCGCCTGTTCCGTGGCCCGAAAACGCCGATCCTGGGTCCAGATGGTCGTCGGCAACGACACGATGGCGACCCTTTCGCCATCGTCAAAGCTGAGTTGGTTGACCAGCCGGGTCGCACCAGCCTCGTTGGCCGCAAGCACAGTGTCCACCTCCACACCCTCGATCGGTCGATCCAGCACTATCAAGGGGATATCGTGATCGTTGATTTCTTGGACATCTGCCGCCGTCGTTCCCGGTGCGGGCACCAGAATGATGCTTGCCGGGCGATTCTTTGCCATCTGGCGTAGTAAATCCCGCTGCAAATCAAGGCTCTCGGTGTGGCTCCCCAAGAGGAGGCTCTCACCGCGCATCAGCGCCGCCTGCTGCAGGTGAAGATAGATCTCACCAAAATAAGGGTCACCGACATCGGGAACCACCAGCGCCACGAGCCCGAGGGTTCCGCTATTACGCAGCGACTGAGCCACACTGTCGACCCGGTACCCAGTTTCTTTAACTGCGGCTTCAACCCGCTGGCGTGTTTTTTCGGATACCCCAGGGGCTCCCCGCATCACTCGAGAAACAGTAGAAAGGCCAACGCCCGCCAGAGCAGCCACCTGCGCGATGGTCGCGCGGGAACGCCCAGCCGGACTGGTGTCGTGACCAGTGCGCTTCCGGTCGGGATCTGGTTTCTCGGGGTGCCTGCTTGGCAACGTTGCCATATCGGAACCCTCGCACAGTCTCCACTCAGAGTCAAGGCGGATCTCTGCACAACCATGGACAGTTCCAGAGAGAGCGCGCCGCGCTGGGCATCCGTGCCAGCATCGCGCCACTGGGCGATACCATCGGCTAGTTGGGCGGCAGAAGCACGGCCGAGACCCACCACGACTCTCGGACAGTGAGCTGAACGCCAAGGAGATTGATGACCCACCGGGAGCCCCGGCCGCTGTCACCGACATTGGTCCGGGCACGGAACGCCACCCTCGTCGTTTTCGCGGTAAGCGGGCTCGCCCTGGCGTCCTGGATGGCGCGGGTTCCCGACATCAAGAACCTGCTGGATCTGACGCCAGGGTCGCTGGGAATCCTGTTGCTCGCGCTTTCGGTCGGCTCCCTCCTTGGCCTCCCCACCGCTGGTCGGCTGGCCACCCGATTCGGCGTCGCCGGAGCCATACGGCTGGGGAGCAGCATTTCACTGGCGGGGCTACTGGCAGCTGCGCTGACCACCCAGTACCTCGGCTCGATGTACCTCTCGATGCTCGGATTGTTCCTGGTGGGCCTCGGACTCGGAGTCTGGGACGTCTCGGTGAATCTTGAAGGCACCCGAGTCGAGCAAGCCCTCAGGCAGACCATCATGCCCTGGTTCCACGCCGCCTTCAGCGGTGGCACCGTCCTCGGTGTCCTGATCGGGGCTGCCATGGTGTGGTGGGATGTGTCCTTGGTGCTCCACTTGGGGGTAGCCGCCGGAGCCGGAGCGGCCGCCGTGTGGTGGGCGACCGCCGGATTTCTGGTCACCGAGGCGAAGGGCCCAGCAACCGCCGATGCGCCAGACATCCCACAGACATCGGCCTGGCTGGAGCCGCGTACTTTGCTTATCGGTCTCGTGGTGGCCGCAGCTGCCTTCGCTGAGGGCACCGCCAACGATTGGCTGGCGGTCGCCTTCGTGGATGGGCACGGGGTCAGCAATGCTCTCGGGGTACTCGCCTTGGCGATCTTCCTCGCTTTCATGACCGCCGGGCGGATTCTCGGTACCCAACTCCTGGATCGGTACGGTCGGGTCACCGTCCTGATAGCACTGTTCACCGCAGCGCTGGTCGGCTGCCTCCTGGTCATCTTCGGCACCACTGGGCTGGCTTATCTGGGGGCTGCCATCTGGGGCCTCGGCGCCAGTCTGGGCTTTCCCGTGGGAGTGTCCGCGGCCGCCGATGACCCCTCCCGGGCGGCTGCTCGGCTCTCGGTGGTAGCCACCATCGGCTACACAGCTTTCCTAGCCGGACCGCCGCTCCTGGGATTTCTGGGTGACCACTACGGAGTACTGCCAGCTCTGCTCGCGGTCGGCGCGATGTCGGCCATCGCCCTCTTCATCGTTCCGGTGACCAGGCCTCCGGAGTAGCCGGCCTCCCCCACCCAAGCGGTGAGTACGCTCAACTGCCATGGATCCGCGTACGAACGGTCCCGTCGGCATGGCTGACCCTGCCGCCGCCGCCGGCGTGGCGGTGTCGACGGTGTCTCGGGCGCTGAGCGGTGCCCCCGGCGTCTCGGACACCAAACGGGCCGAGATCATCGCCCTGGCCCGCTCCACCGGATACCTCGCTCCGGAGTCAGGACAACGCACGGCCCGGGCACGGATCACCGCCGTGGTACCGGAAGCCGACCGGTGGGCCTTCGGGTCCATCCTGGCGAGGTTACACGAGGTGTTGACCCGCACCAATGCGAGCCTGACCGTCCTCCAAGGGGAATCTGGCGCTGACCGAGCCCGGCTAGCCGGAGCGCCCGGCATAGATCAGGATGCGGAGGTGGTGGTGCTGGTACCGCTCCCCAGGGGCGTCCCGATACCACGACTGCCGCAGCTCCGGCATCGACTGGTCATTGCCGGCTCGGTCGTTCCCGGTATCCCCAGCGTGGGTATCGACGACCTCGACGCGCGCCAGAAGGCCACCAACTACTTGATCAACACCGGGTATCGCCGGATCGGGTTTGCCGCTTATGACGACCACGACGGCACCCATGGGGTCGCATCCCGGCTCCGAGGCGACGGCTTCACCCGCAGTATGCAGCGCGCTGGGCTCGACCCCAGCTGGCGCATCCAGGTTCCATTCGGTACCACGGCGGGGCAAGCCGCAGCCGAACAGCTCCTGGGCGGAGACAGTGTGCCGGAGGCGATGGTGATGAGTTCGGATGAGATGGCGGCCAGTGCAATGACGGTCCTGCAGCGAGCTGGGGTACGGGTTCCAGACGACCTGGCAGTGATCGGCGTAGACGACCATCCCATGGCGGAGGTCATGCAGCTCACCACCATCGCCCAACCGGTGCGCGACCAGGGACGGCTAGCGGCCACCATGGTGCTCACCCTCGCGGCCGGTGGCCCCATCCCAGAACCCAGAACTTTGCCCACCCGGCTCGTCATCCGCGCATCGACGCGTCGAATCAGGTCCGCTTGAGAGGGCGTCTGCCTCGTGAATTCACCCGGTAACGCTTCATCCAGGGGCACCCCTGGCCACGCAACGCCCGGCCGGAGCCGCACGCAACTGCGCAACAGTTGCGCAACCGATACCGCCACCGCCCAGACAATGCTGTCCACCGGGGCCTAGTAGCCTGTCGCAGCTGATCTTTGTATTCGCGACCCCAGGTGAGCCCTGGGTTGCGCCGTGGATCCTCATCGATACCCCGGCATCGATTCCGGATCCCCGTCTTGCCCAGAACCCACC
>JBKEBU010000108.1:0-2063 GCA_047973325.1 Propioniciclava sp.
AGTCGCACGTGATGCGCAGACTCGATGTGCGACCCGGAATGACAGGCCTGTGGCAAGTCTCCGGAAGATCGGACCTTTCCTGGGACGATACTGTGCGCTTGGATCTCTACTACGTAGACAATTGGTCAATGGTGCAGGATGTCACCATTCTGGCCCGAACCCTAGGCGCTATTGTCCGTCCCCGCGGAGCCTACTAGAAAGGGTGCAGTGTCCCTCGTCTCCATTGTTGTCCCAAGCCGTGGCGGTGCCTCAAGGCTGCCCCACCTGTTGACTGCCCTGACGGCTCAGCATGACTCGCAGTGGGAAGCCATCGTTGTCCTCGACGGGGATATTGATGGATCCAACGCAGCCATAGCTGACCATGCGGATTGCAGAGTTCGCACGATCACTTTCTCCGAGAACCAGGGCCGAGTTGCCGCGCTGAACGCAGGGTTCGAAGATGCGCGCGGTGACGTACTTATTCGGTGCGATGACGATCTGCGCCCACATCCAGGCTATGTAGCAGCGCATCGGGCCTCCCACAGCGGAGCGCCATGCGGGACAGTTGGTCTCTATCAAAACGTCTACCCCGACACCCCCTACGCTCGTGTGTACGGCCAGGCCATGGACCACATTTTTCGCAACGAGGCGTATGCAACGGCCCCAGCACGGCGATGGCAATATTGGGCAGGCAACGTGTCGGTGACTCGCGACACGTGGGAGAAGATCGGTCGCTACGACCCTGACTATCGTGCCTATGGCTGGGAAGACGTGGACTATGGCTACCGACTCCACGTTGCAGGCATACCCATTGTCTTGGATCGCAACCTAGAAACCCCCCACCACGTCGCTGCCACCACCACCCGGATCCGCGCTACGCGAGCCTTTCTCTCCGGAGCCGCTCAGGACACCTTCGAGAAGAAGCACGGGCGTGAGGCAACTGGCCTCACCGAGCACAGTCAGCCAGGCTTATGGAATCGCCTGGTCTCGGTTGGCGGACGCTGCGCCACGCCCCGCACCATCGCTGCTGCCGCTGCCGCCATTGATCGGACACTACCTATCCTCCCGCGATGGGTTGGTCATAAGGCAGTTGCGTGGACGGTCGAGTCAGCCAGTCTCGGGGGTCAACTGCGGCCGACCTTGACCAGAACCGACATCTAGGGCGTGTCTGCTAAATATTCGGGTCCTGAAGCGCGAGTCTGGTCTCATGGTTCGTGTGGGTGTTGGCGGGACCCCGTTGGTGAGTCCAGTGGTTGTGAGAGTCGGGGTTCTATCGGATGGTGGCTGCATAGGCTGCCGGGGTGAGGTAGCCCAGTGATGAGTGGGGCTGGCCCGGCCCCCTGAGGTGGTCCAGGTGTTGTGAGGGTCTGTGGGATGTCATCTCGACCGTGGTTCCGGTCGATACTGGTAGGCGCGGTCGGCCTTGGAATGATCATCGGTTGACGCTCGAAGGGATCTGTTGGCGGTTTCGGACTGGGGCACCATGGCGTGATGTTCCGTCTGAGTTCGGGGCGTGGCAGTCGGTTTGGGAGCGGCATCGTCGCTGGTCAGCGGACGGAACGTATGCGGCGATGTTCACGGCGGTCAAGAAGGCAACCGGCGTCAGTGTCACCGACCTCGATGCGTTGGTGCTGTCGGTGGACTCGACCAGCACGAAGGTCCATCAGCATGCTGGCGGTGCGCCCCGTGCCCGAAAAGGGGGCTGGAACAAGTTACAAGAATCTGCCCGCTGAACCGCCTGACCACGCGATTGGACATTCACGAGGCGGGATAACGACCAAGATCCACGCCCTCGCCGACACGGCCTGCTCCCCGGTCACGGTCCAACTCTCAGCCGGTCAGGCGGGCGACAATCCGATGCCCTGGCCCCTGCTGGAGCAACACAGGGCCGAGAACACCGGCCGGATCCGTGTGCTGGCCGACAAGGCCTACTCACACAACTCAACCCGCACACGACTACGCGACATGCGGATTCGCCACGTCATCCCAGAGAAATCCGACCAGATCGCTTGGCGCAAAGCTCGTGGGTCAGCCGGCGGACGCCCACCCGGATTCGACCCCACGGTCTACCAGCAGCGCAACAC
>JBKEBU010000027.1:0-25119 GCA_047973325.1 Propioniciclava sp.
AGCAGGTCCTCATTCTCGACGAGCCGTTCAACGCCTTGGACCGGGAGAGCAGCCGCATCACACACGCGCTCTTGTCAGAGTTCCACACGCAGGGGCGAACGATCGTGTTCACCTCGCACGCTCAGGCTGATGTAACCGCCCTGGCAACTCGGGAACTTTATCTCGAGAACGGGACTGTTATTCCTGGCTGAGGTGCCGACCATGGACGCCTGGAACACCTTCGCGCGATCACGCTCGGATTCCAGAACCTGTTCAACTACCGGATCAGATCACTCTTCGAAGCAGGAGGCTTCAGACCCCTCATCCACTCTCTTTCGTGAAGAGCCCCCTAACTACATTGTTTCCACTTATCTGAGGCTCTTGGGACAGGAAGAGCACGCGCAGGCCTGCGCCCTGACGTCCATGAACGGGCAATCCATGTCAGACGATCCAGCGTCGCTGGATGAGTGTGTCAAGGCGCTGCAGAAGCTGCTTCCCAACTACCCCGAGTTGATCGAAGCAAGTAAGGATGCGATAGTAGAAGGCATCACCGTCAATGGCGATACTGCATCAATGGAGAATGCCCGGATAAGGCCTGCCGAAGTGCGGGGATACGTCGAAGCGTTGTCGCTGGAGAAGATCAATGGGCGATGGTACAGTGCGCTGAATTGAGCGCTTCGAGATAAGGTGATCGGCGCGCAGAACACATTCGGTTCGCTGTGGAAGAATGCCAGAAAGCGTCAGTATGCCGTGCTGCGGCGCGTCGGATCAGGCGATCGCTGCCTTCAGATCGCGCGAGGGGGGGTCCCGTGCGTGTGCGATCCAACGGTGCGGTTTCCCCGTCAAGCACGGCCTGAAAGCAGAACAGCATTCAAGCGCCCGCCCGGCCGCAGCACAACGATGCGTAAAATCGTTGGCTTGGTGAGGATCGACAGGTTGTCCGCTGGCGCATCTGAGCAAAAGGCTCCTCGGATGCCAGTTTCCCGGGCAAAACGGGATTGGCCAACCCTGGCATCTGGTGCAATAGTGAAGTGAGTTACACCTCACCCATTGGCGTTACACCTCACCCATTGTAAGGATCTCTCATGCGTACTCGTCATCTCGTGGCCGTCATTGCGCTGGCTGGGCTCAGCGCTTGCTCGAGTCCCGATGCTGGGCAAACGGCTAATCCCGCTCCCGTACCAACCAGGTCGAGCAGTACGCCAACCGCGACGACTGTGCCGGCAGCGACGACGACGGCGCCCCCCGAGAATGCACCCTCGACCGCACCAGAATCCAGCACTGGACCCACAACCTCCGAAGCGGCACCAGCGACCTCAAAGGGCGAGGGGAAGGCCAGCCAGAAGGGTGACGAGAAGGGTAGTCAGAAGAGCGGGGAGGCGGCGCAGCCGGAACCAGCTTCGGATGGCGTTCAAGGCAGCCCCGATGCCGTCGCTACCGCATTCCTGCAGGCTAATGGTGCTGGGGATGCGAACCGGGCCTGTGAACTCATGGCTGCCAACGGTCGGCCTCTCACCGGGAATCCCACTGCGATGGACAAGTGTGTGAACACTATCGATGGGATGCACTCTCAGTTAGCGTCCATGTTGTCACAGTTCAAGAAGGCCACCGTCACCGGCGCCACCGCCACCGGGGACACCGCATCTGTGAAGGATGCTGACTTCAAGCCGGCGCTCGGCAAGACGCTTTTTGACTCATTCACGATTGTTAAGATCGATGGCAAGTGGTACATCACTCAGGCGTAGAGCCTGGGCTTGTCGATCATCTCGGCGCAAGCGCCTAGAGTGATTGCTTGTGTCTCGTCTCATACTCTTGCCCGCTGTCGATGTCCAAGACGGCCAGGCCGTCCAGCTCACCCAGGGGGTGGCTGGCACCCAAAAGGAGTTTGGCGATCCCCTGGCAGCCGCCTTCCGCTGGCAGAACCTTGGCGCCGAATGGCTGCATCTGGTTGATCTTGATGCTGCGTTCGGCCGTGGTTCCAACGCGGAGATCGTCGCCGAGATCACTGCGCAGATGGGCCTCAAGGTGGAATTGTCTGGTGGAATCCGCGACGACGCTACCCTCGAACAGGCCTTGGGCACCGGCTGTCGTCGGGTCAACATCGGCACCGCCGCCTTGGAAAACCCGGAGTGGTGTGAGCGAATCATTGCCGAGCACGGGGATCGGATCGGGATCGCCATAGACGTCAAGGGCACCCGGCTCGCCGCACGCGGCTGGGTCCGCGAAGGTGGGGACTGGGCCGAGGCGATCGACAGGCTTTCGGCGGCCGGGTGCGCCACCTTCGTGGTCACCGATGTGGCCTCCGACGGCATGCTGACAGGTCCGAATCTGGACCTGTTGCAGCAGGTGTGCGCTCGCACGGACGCCGACGTTATCGCCTCCGGCGGCATCGCCCACCTTGACGATCTTCAGGCGCTGCGCGCTCTCGTGCCTTTCGGGATTGCTGGAGCGATCATCGGCACCGCGCTCTATGTCGGCAATTTCACGCTGCCGGACGCACTGGCGGTCGCATCCGGCACCGCCTGATCCACGGGGGTCGGCACGGGCTTATCCGGCCGCGATAAGATCATCGACGGACCTCGACCAACTTCCGCTTCGACATGTAAGGACACCATGAGCGGTCACTCCAAGTGGGCTACCACCAAACACAAGAAGGCGGCCATCGACGCCAAGCGCGGCAAGCTGTTCGCCAACCTGATCAAGAAGATTGAGGTGGCGGCGCGCACTGGTGGTGGCGACCCAGCTGGAAATCCCACCCTGTATGACGCGATCCAGAAGGCCAAGAAGAACTCAGTCCCCAATGACAACATCGACCGGGCGGTCAAGCGTGGTTCCGGTGTGGGTGGGGAGGCCGTCGACTACACCGAGATCATGTACGAGGCCTACGGCCCGGCGGGCACCGCGTTGCTCATAGAAGTCCTCACCGACAATCGCAATCGATCCGCCTCCGACGTCAAAGTGGCGGTCACCCGCAACGGTGGCACCATCGCCGACCCAGGTTCGGTCAGCCGGATCTACGATCGGAAAGGCGTGGTGACGGTGGCCAAGGCCCAGGATGGGCGTGAGGTCACCGAGGACGACCTACTGGAGGCGACCCTGGAGGCTGAGCCTGAGGACATCGCTGACAACGGGGATACCTTCGCGGTCATCAGTGACCCCACCCAACTGGTCGAGGTGCGTAAGGCGGTGCAGGCGGCCGGGCTCGACTACGACTCCGCCGAGGTTGAGTTCCGGGCGCAGTACGACCAGGCGGTGGACGCACAGGACGCGGTCACGAAGCTGTTCAAGCTGCTGGATGCCATTGAGGACGTGGACGATGTGCAGAATGTCTACTCCAATGAAGACGTGCCGGACGAAATCCTGGAAGCGCTCGACACCGACGCCTAGAATCCGAACAAATGTTCGGGCGACCCTTGGGTCGCCACGTAGGCGGCCCCTGATGAGGTCGCATCGTAGGGGAGGGCTGAATGCGCGTGCTCGGGATCGATCCGGGCCTGACCCGCTGCGGCGTGGGCGTGATCGAGGGCGAACCGGGACGGACCCCGTCATTGCTGCTCGCCGATGTTATCCGGACCGCGGCCGATCTTGAGATCGGTCAGCGCCTGGCGCAGGTGGAAAGTGCTCTGGTCCAGTATCTGGCTGACTACCGGCCGGACGCCCTCGCCGTCGAGCGGATGTTCGCTCGGCGCGATGTGAGCACCATCATTGGCACCGCTCAGGCAGCTGGGGTGGTGTTACTCGTCGGCACCCGCGCTGGGCTGTCGGTGGCCCAGCACACCCCGAGCGAGGTGAAGGCTGCCATCACCGGCTCAGGCCGGGCTGACAAAGCCCAGGTCGGCTCGATGGTGATGCGCATCCTGCGGCTGGAGCAGGCCCCCAAGCCTGCTGATGCCGCCGATGCGGTGGCCTTGGCCATCTGTCACTTGTGGCGCGCACCGGCGCAAGCCCGCCTGCAGCAAGCGCAATTTCGGCGGGAGCTCGTGGAGGGCCGGCTGCGTGCCCGAGCCCGGGCAGCAGAACGGAGGCGCGCATGATTGCCCAGCTCACCGGAACCGTGGTAGCCGTCGGTGGCACCTGGATTGTTCTCGACCTTGCGGGGTTCGGGGTGAAGGTGCTGTGCACACCGGCCACCGTGGCCTCGGTCCGGATGGGGGCGTCCGCCACCGTGGCCACGTCGCTCATAGTGCGCCAGGACTCTCTGACCCTCTACGGCTTCGCCGACGATGCCGAACGGGATGCCTTCGAACTTGTCCAATCCGCCTCCGGCATCGGGCCCAAGATCGCCCAGGCGGTCGTTTCTGTGCTACCGCCGGATGCCTTGCGCAGTGCGATCACATCGGAGAAGGTCTCCGCCATCACTGCGGTTCCCGGGATCGGCCCCAAAGGTGCCCGCAAGATGATCCTGGAACTCAAGGACAAGGTGGCCGTGCTCGGCACGGTACCCCCACGGGGAGAGGCAACCTCGGCCACGCTGGGCGAACCGTGGCGGGATCAGGTCACCTCCGGTCTGGAATCGCTGGGCTGGGGAACCAAGGATGCCGCCGCCGCGGTGGAGCGGGTGGCTCCGATGTACGAAGCCGATCCCGGCCTGGGCATCGGTGAGCTCATGCGGGCGGCACTGCGTAGTCTGGCCAAGTGATGGCCAAGCTCTCCGATGATCCGCTGGATCCGCACGCACAGAGCGAGGACCAGGCCGTCGACACCGCGCTCCGGCCCCCCACCTTGGCCGAATTCGAGGGTCAGCAGCGGGTCAATGATCAACTGGGACTGGTGCTGGCCGCGGCAAGGGCCCGGGGAACCGTGCCCGATCACGTCCTCTTGTCGGGGCCACCGGGGTTGGGTAAGACCACGTTGGCCATGATCATCGCCCACGAGGTGGGGGTTCCGATCCGGATAAGCTCCGGACCTGCGATCCAGCATGCCGGTGACTTGGCGGCGATCTTGTCGGGGCTCAGCGAGGGCGAAGTCTTCTTTCTTGACGAGATTCATCGGATGAGCCGTCCTGCGGAGGAGATGCTCTACCTAGCCATGGAGGATTTCCGGGTCGACGTGATCGTCGGCAAAGGGCCGGGCGCCACCGAGATTCCCTTGGAGATCCCACGATTCACGCTGGTGGGGGCCACCACCCGGGCGGGGCTCCTGCCCGGACCGTTGCGGGACCGTTTCGGATTCACTGCCCAGCTGGACTACTACGATGCCGACGCTCTGACGGGGATCGTGCGCCGGAGCGCAGGCCTGCTGGGCATCAGCGTCGACCCCACCACGGCTGCGGTGATTGCCTCTCGCGCCCGGGGAACGCCGCGCATCGCCAACAGGCTGCTGCGCCGGGTCGCGGACTATGCTCTGGTCAAGGCGTCCGGGCAGATCACCCCCCAGGTGGCGGCTGCCGCGCTCGAACTTTACGAGGTGGACGAGCTCGGCCTGGACCGACTCGACCGCGCCGTGCTGGAAGCCATCTGCGTCCGGTTCGCGGGCGGACCCGTCGGCGTGGGAACCCTGGCGATGAGCGTCGGTGAGGAGGCTGAGACCGTCGAGGAAGTCGCTGAGCCGTTCCTGATCCGGCAGGGCTTTTTGATGCGTACCCAGCGCGGTCGGGTGGCCACACCGCGGGCCTGGCATCACTTAGGGCTCACCGTACCCGCCCACCATGCCGATCTGTTCAGCGATTCCGACGGCTAACCGCTAGTCTGGTTTGGTGTGTGCGCTCCCCATCCGGAACGCAGAGTCTGACGAAAGTGCCTTACATGGAAACCATCATCATGCTGGTCCTCATGGTCGCAGTGTTCTACTTCCTGCTGATCCGTCCGCAGCAGAAGAAGCAGCGGGAACACCGAACGATGATGAACGATCTGGGCGCTGGTGCCCGGATCATGACCAATGCGGGCATCTTCGGCACGATTGCCCACATGGGGGACAAACAAGCCATCATCGAGGTGGCACCGGGCGTCGAGATGACTGTGATGAAGCAGGCGATCATGCGCGTCGTAGATCCCGCAGAAGACGAGTTCGAGTACGACGATGAGGCCCGCGAGGACGACGTCTCCGCCGAGAACGCCGAGAGCACCACTGCCGTAGAGCCGGAGGGTCCCGTGGCAGCGGCCGATGCTGTGGATGGCACCACCGACTCTGACACCAAGAACTAACCCACCCCTGTCCCTTCGTCTTATCCGAGGTCTCATTCGTGGCAACTGAAAGCAGGAACCGTTCCCGTCCCCTGCGCACCCTGATTTTGTTTGGCGTCCTGATCGCCTTCTTGTTCGGAGTCATGGCACTGGCTGGTGCCTGGTCACCCAAGTTGGGGCTAGACCTGCGTGGCGGCACCACCATTACCCTGACCGCCCGGAACACCACCGGCGAGGGCGGCGTCGATCCCACCAGTCTGGAACAAGCCCGGACCATCATCCAGCAGCGCGTCGACTCTATCGGTGTCGGTGAGTCCGAGGTGTCTACCGTGGGCGGTGATCAGATCACCGTGGCGGTGCCCAATGTGGCTCCGGCGCAGCTTCAGGAGATGGTCGGCCAGACCGCTGAGCTGCATTTCCGGGCGGTCTACAGCTACGAAGCGGTGACGCCAGCGGCGCCGCCACCCACACCCGCAGCAAACCCGACCCCGGGGTCCTCCACCGAAACCCCGGCCGCCGAGCCGGAGATCTCGATCGAGCCGGCACCCACCGACTCTGCTGAGCCGAACCGACGGCCGGTGCCAGGGCTGCCCACACCGGCCCCGACTCCGCGCCCCACTGAGCCCTCCGGTGAACAACGCACCACTGAGGAGATCCTCGACTACACCCCCTCCACACAGGATCTGAGTGACTTCGCGGCCTTCACCTGTGGTGACGAGTTTCCGGACGTCTCTGATCAACCGTTGATCACCTGCGACGTGGAGAACACGACCAAGTATCTGCTCGGCCCCTCGCTGCTCTCCGGAGACCGGGTGTCCGAAGCCGGTTCCGGTATTCCCCAGGGACAGCTCAGCCCCGTGGTGACCCTCAGCTTCGACGCCGAGGGCACCACCATCTTCGGCGAGGCCAGCACCGAGCTGTTTAGCCGGACCGCCCCTGAGAACGCCTTCGGTATCGTCCTGGACGGCCGGGTGATGGTCGCTCCTCAAATGAACGCCGCCATCCTCAACGGGCAGGCGCAGATCGAGGGCAACTACGACCAGCAGGAGGCCAGTGATCTGGCCAATGTGTTGCGCTATGGCTCACTACCGCTCGCCTTCGACCTGTCCGAAGTACAGAATGTGTCACCCACCCTGGGTGGTGAGCAGCTCCGAGCGGGCATCATCGCCGGTCTGATTGGCCTGGTGCTGGTCGTGGGCTACGCGATCATCTACTACCGCGCCCTCGCCCTGGTAGTCATCGGATCGCTGGTCGTTGCGGCCACCGTGACCTATCAGCTCATGGTGTTGCTCGGTGAAGCGATGGGTTTTGCGCTCAATCTGCCGGGTATCGCCGGGGTGGTCGTGGCGATCGGGTTGACCGCCGACTCCTTCGTGATCTTCTTCGAGAGGATCCGCGACGAGGTCCGGGAAGGCCGGACCCTGCGCAGTGCCATCGAAATTGGCTGGGTTGGCTCGCGCCGGACGATTCTCATAGCCGATGCAGTTTCCCTGCTGTCTGCGCTGGTGTTGTTCATCTTGGCCATCGGCTCGGTCCGCGGTTTCGCCTTCACCTTGGGTCTGACCACGTTGATAGACATCGCCGCCCTGTTCTGGTTCACCAAACCGATGATGACTGTCTTGGGCCGGACCAAGTACTTCGGCCAAGGCCGGAAGTTCTCCGGGTTCGAACCCGAGCATCTGGGTGCCCCCGCCCGGCGCCGCCTGCGGCGCGCCGCTGTCTCGACCCCGAAGGAGGCCTGAGATGGCCCGTATATCCTTGGCTCACCGGCTCTACTCCGGTGAGATCAGCTATGACTTCATTGGCCACCGCAAGCGGTGGTACGGATTCTCCGGAGTTCTGCTCGTCCTCTGTCTGGTTGTCGTCCTCCTCCGGGGGCTCAATCTCTCTATCGACTTCACCGGCGGCTCCGAGTTCACCGTGCCCACGCAGGTCACCGCCACCACCGTGGATTCCTATCGCGAGATCGTGCAAGATTCCGACATTTCGGATGTGGGTGAGGTCAAGGTCCACACCATCGGGGACCGTCAGGTCCGGATTCAGGTGCGAGCGCTGACTGCGGCCGAAATCAATGAGATGACCGCCATCCTGGCAACTGCGGCCGATGTGGATACCGCGGAGGTGACCAACAACCTCATCGGTGCCTCCTGGGGTCAGCAGATCACGCAACAGGGCATCATCGCGCTGGTTGTCTTCCTCTCTCTGGTCTCCCTGATGATCTGGGCCTACTTCCGAAACTGGAAGATGTCTGTCGCCGCGATAGTGGCGCTGGTGCATGACCTGTTGGTGACGGTCGGGGTGTACTCGTTGCTGCAGTTCACCTTCAGCCCTGCCAGCCTGATCGGACTGTTAACCATCCTCGGGTATTCACTGTACGACACGGTGGTGGTCTTTGACAGGGTCCGGGAGAACATCACCGAGATCGAGAAACAGGACCGGACGCTGTCTCAGGCCGTCAACGCGGCTATCAACCAGGTCCTGGTCCGATCCATCAATACCACCGTTATCGGGGTGCTGCCGGTGGCGGCCCTGCTGATAGCAGGCACCTTCATCCTGGGCACTGGCCCCCTGAAGGATCTGGGCTTGGCCCTCTTCGTGGGCATGATCGCCGGCGCGTACAGTTCGATCTTCTTGGCCGCCCCGATCTTCGCCGATCTCAAGGAGCGCGAACCGGCTCAGGCGGAGCATCGGCGACGTCTCGAGCGGCGTGGTTCCCGCCGTCGCGGGCGCAGGGACTCCCAGACCAAGGCGGCCGAATCGAGTATCACCGCGGCCACCGTGGGCAGCACCGAAACCGACGTGTTGACCCTCACCGACGACACCGGTATCGATCCCCAACAACTAGGCGCCGTGCCGGAGGGGGAGATTCCGGCTCGGCAGCAGCCCAAGCGGACGACCCGATCCCAGCGGCGCGGCGAAAGTTCATGACGGCTGCGGCCGATAGGCTGGCGTCGTTGATTCGCGACGTTGCCGATTGGCCCCAACCCGGCATCGTCTTCAAGGACATCACGCCGCTGTTGGCCAACGCTGACGGTCTCCGGCTCGCGGTAGCCGAGTTGACCGCCCTCGCACCCGAACCCATAGATGTGGTGGTGGGCATGGAGGCCCGCGGGTTCATTTTCGCTGCGCCGGTCGCCTTGAATATCGGCGCTGGCTTCGTTCCGGTCCGCAAGCCGGGAAAGCTGCCCCGGAGCACGACCAGCGAGAGCTTCGCCTTGGAGTATGGCACCGAAACCCTCACCATGCACACTGATGCGCTCTGGCCGGGAGCGCGGGTGATGGTGGTCGACGACGTGCTGGCCACCGGCGGGACCATCACCGCGACGGCGGGCCTGGTCAAGCGCCTCGGGGCAGATCTTGTTCACGTTGCGGTCCTGCTGGAGCTCGGGTTTCTTGACGGTAGACAGCGACTTCTCGAGGCGGGGATCGACTCCGTCTCGACAGTGCTCACCGCCTGATATGGCCTCCCGGGAGCAGGATCCGGACGGATCGATGTGGGGCTATCAGCCGTTGGTGCGGCTGCCAGCACCCGCCCGGACACCCTTCCGAGAACTGGCCCGGCGCACCTTCCTGGCCCTGACCATCATGGTGGTCAACACGGCGGTGGTGTGGATCGACCGGGGAAGCTATGCCGACAACGTCAACGGTGACGGCATCAGTCTGATTGATGCCTTCTACTACGCCACCGTGACCGTCACCACCACCGGCTACGGCGATATCACCCCCGTCGCTGACCACGCCCGACTTCTCAATGCCTTGGTGGTGACCCCGCTCCGGATTGCGTTCCTGATCCTGCTGGTGGGGACCACGCTGGAGGTGCTCGCCAATGAGGGACGGCGCGCCATTCTCGACCATCGCTGGAGGCGACGCATGCGGAACCATACCGTGCTCTTGGGTTACGGCACTAAGGGACGAAGTGCCCTGCAGACGCTGCAGCGCAGCGGTGCCAAGACTGATCAGATTGTGGTGATCGACTCCGATCCGCTGGCTGTCGATGCCGCCACCCGGGATGGGATTGCTGCATTTCACGGTGATGTCAGTTCCCGGGAACTTCTGCGGCGCGCAGAGGTACCCAAGGCCCGGCATGTGGTGGTCACTGTAGACAGGGACGATACCGCCATCCTGGCCACCCTGACCGTTCGTCAGCTGAATCCGCATGCGCATGTGGTCGCCGCCGTTCGAGAATCGGCCAATGGCTCTCTTCTCCAACAATCAGGCGCCGACGGTGTCATCACCTCATCTGAGGCCGTGGGCCGCCTGATCGGACTAGCCACGGTCAGCCCGGATATGGGAACGGTGCTGGAGGACATGCTCACCTACGGCGAAGGCATGGAGGTAGCCCAACGTGCGGTCACCCCGGAGGAGGTCGGGCTCTCAGCGGACCCCCATCCCACCGAGCGCGTCTTGGGCGTGGTGCGCGATGGCGTGCTGCGGCGGTTCTTTGATCCCGCAAGCACCGCACTACAATCAGGCGATCAGGTGATTGTCGTGCGTCCGTCACAGTTGGCCGGGGAGCCCGCGACACCGGACGAACGGGGTGACTCTCCCTGAGGATAAGCTGGGAGTGACCGGAGGAGATGTCCATGAGCGATACGCCACGACCATCGACGCCGTCATCCCCGCCAATTCATCCCACTTCTGTCGTTCCGACACGCGCCCGCCGGCTGGGCCTACCGTCACCGATGCGCACCTCACTAGCGGATATGGGTAAGGCACCCGAGCGGCTCAGCATGCGCAAAGTCCTGGCGCGGCTGGGATCGGGAAAAGCTTCGAGCACGGCCCAGCTGGAGCCGCTGCTGAGTGCCCTGCGGCAGTACCACCCCAAGGGAGACTCCGGCCTGATCGAGCGGGCGTATCGAACTGCCGAGCTTCACCACGAGGGTCAGACCCGCAAGAGCGGTGACCCCTACATCACCCACCCCCTGGCCGTCGCCACCATCCTGGCCGGCCTGGGCATGAATCCTTCCACGGTGTGCGCCGCCCTGCTGCACGACACCGTGGAGGACTCCACCTATACCCTCGATGCCCTGACCGAGGATTTTGGCGCCGAGATCGCCCGGATGGTCGATGGAGTGACCAAGCTGGACAAGGTGCAATACGGCGAAACCGCCAAAGCGGAGACTATCCGCAAAATGGTGGTAGCCATGAGCCGAGACATTCGGGTCCTCGTTATCAAGCTGGCCGACCGGCTCCACAACATGCGGACGATAGGCTGGCTGCGCCAGGACAAGCAGATCAGGATCGCCAAGGACACCCTGTCTATCTATGCCCCCCTGGCCCATCGTCTTGGCATGAACGCCATCAAGTGGGAGCTGGAAGACCTATCCTTCTCGGTCATCGAACCGAAGGTGTACTCCGAGATAGTAAAACTCGTCGCCGAGCGGGCACCGTTGCGCGATGAGTACCTCCGTGGGGTGGTCGACCAAGTTGAGGCCGACTTGGCCGCCAACAAGATCAAGGCAACCGTCTACGGCAGGCCCAAACACTACTACTCGATCTACCAAAAGATGATGGTCCGCGGCCGCGACTTCTATGACATCTACGATCTGGTGGCCTTGCGCGTGCTGGTCGCTGAGAAGCGGGACTGCTATGACGTCCTGGGGGTGCTGCACAACCGCTGGAAGCCGGTGCCCGGCCGGTTCAAGGACTACATAGCCATGCCCAAGTTCAACCTGTACCAGTCGTTGCACACGACGGTGCTCGGGCCAGGAGGCAAGCCCGTTGAGTTGCAGATCCGCACCCACGAGATGCACCGCCAGGCAGAGTATGGAGTAGCTGCGCACTGGCGATACAAGGAGGGCAAGGGCGCCGGTAGCGAAATCCGCTGGGTGCAGTCAATTTCGGATTGGCAGCGGGAGACCGAGGATTCCGGAGAGTTCCTCGATACGTTCACCGAAGAAATCGTCAAGAACGAGGTCTTCGTCTTTAGCCCCAAGGGCGATGTGATCTCCCTGCCGGTCAGTTCGACTCCAGTGGACTTTGCCTATGCCATCCACACCGAGGTGGGCCATCGCTGTATCGGCGCGCGGATCAACGGGAAGCTAGTCCCGTTGGACTCCACCCTGGAGATGGGGATGAGCGTCGACATCATCACCTCAAACTCGGAAACCGCCGGACCGAGCCGGGACTGGCTCGGTTTCGTCAAGACCCCGAGAGCACGCTCCAAGATCCGCCAGCACTTTAGCCGCGAGCGGCGGGATGAGGCCATCGAATCGGGCAAGGAGGCCGTAGCCCGGCAGTTGCGCCGGCAACACATTGCGGCGCGGCTGATGACCGGCGAGGTGTTGGCCGGGCTGGCCCACCACTTCCAGGTGGCCGATGCCCCCGCACTCTTTGCCGCCGTGGGGGAGGGCAGCATCGGGGCCCAGGCAGTGGTAGCCCAGTTGATTGCCTCGGTAGGGGGCAAGGTTGCCGCCGCCGAAGATTCCCTGGTCGACGAGGCGCTCCTGGTCCAACCGGGGCGAAAACTACCGCGTACCCAAACCGGGGTGGTCGTTGCCGGCGATCCCGGCGTCTACACCAAGCTCGCCAAGTGCTGCCTACCCGTGCCCGGTGACGACATCGTCGGCTTCGTCACCCGGGGAGATGGGATCTCGGTTCATAGGAGCGGTTGTTCGAATGTGTCTTCGCTCAGCCGCGCCCCTGAGCGCATGGTTGCGGTCACCTGGGCGCCTACCCAGGATACTGAGTTCATGGTTGCGGTCCATCTGGAAGGGATCGATCGTGCTCACATGCTCGCCGATGTCACCCGGGTCCTGTCAGAACTGCATATGAGCATCATGTCGGTGTCCGCAACGACGGCGAAGGACCACATCTTCACCATGGACCTGACCTTCGCCACCCCGGATCCACGCCACCTCGATACTGTCGTGAGCGGACTGCGACGGATCCCCGGGGTATACGAGGCGAACCGCGTTAAGCCCGGCTAGTGGCCCCCGGCATTCACCGTGACGCCTAGGCGTCATCGCGCTAGCGAGAGAAGTCTGCCAAGGTCTCCTGCGCCTGCTCCAACCAGGCGGCATAGGTCGCGATCGAGTCCTCAGCCTTCTTGACCGCACCGTGATCCCCGCGTGCAGTGGCCTTGGTCACCTTGTCCCGCAGCTTGTCGATTTCGGCCGTCAGCATCGCGACAGTGTCTTCGGCACGCTGGCGAGCCTCTGGATCGGTGCGTTTCCATTCGGCCGCTTCCGCCTCCCGGACCGCCGACTCGATCCGCCGCACCCTGCTGTCGAGTCCGCGCATGGCCTCGCGGGGAACCTTGCCCAGCTGATGGTAGGAGTCCAGGAAGGCGCGGAAAGCAGTCCGCGCCGCGCCTAGATCTGTCACTGGCAGGATCTCAGCCTCCGCGGTGTCCAACAGGGCCTCCTTGGCAACCCGGTTGGCTTCGAATTCCTCGTTCTGTACAGTCTGGGCTGCATTCCGGGCCTCGAAGAACTGATCCTGGATCGCACGGAACTGGCTCCAAAGCTTGTCATCGATATCCCGCTTGGCCGGGCCAGCTGCCTTCCAGCGGGCCATGAGATCCCGGAAAGCTCCCGATGTCGGACCCCAATCTGTCGAGCCCGCGAGTTCGCTGGCTTCGGCGAGAATCCGCTCCTTGGCGACCCTGGCAGCGTCCCAGCGGACCGATTGCTCGGCGAACTGCGCCTTCCGCCGACGGGTGTAGGTGGTGCGCGCGGCACTGAAGCGATGCCAGAGGGCATCATCGGTGGCCCGGTCTATCCGCGGAATAGCCTTCCAGTCCTCCAGCAGGGCACGAAACCGGTTGACCCCACCGCGCCAGTCCTGGCTTTGGGACAAGGTCTCGGCTTCGGCCACCAGCGCTTCCTTGCGCTCTTTCGCCTCTTCATGTTGGCGCGCCTTCTCGGCCTTGCGAGCCTCGGTCGCTTCAGCGAGGCGAGGTGCCAGGGCATGGAGCCGGGTGGCTAGTGCGTCGAGATCACCCACAGCGCTCGCTTCGGCAAGGGAGGTGGTGAGTCCTTTAATCACGTGCCGGGCGTCATCGGGGGAAACTGTGCCTGAGGAGAGCCTTTGTTCGAGCAGGTTGACCTCAAGCTCCAGCGCCTCAAACCGGCGGACGAAAAACGCCATCGCCTCCTCTGGTGAGGCGCCAGGCATCTGCCCAACCGCGCGCTCACCTGCGCTGGTGGTCACGTAGACGGTGCCATCATCGGTGACTCGACCAAAACTCGCAGGTCCTGTTGGCTCAGTCATACGCCCCATCTTGCCGTATTGCAGGGGGAGTCTGCTGACGGTCCGCGTCGATAGGGTAGGCGCCATGTTTCTCACGTCGTTTGCCGCTGGACCGCTGCAGGCCAATTGCTATGTTTTCGCTGGCGAGGACCATCGGTGCGTCGTGATTGATCCTGGAGTCAATGCAGTCGAGCCCCTGGACGAGATTCTCGCCGCCCAGGGTCTGGACATGGTCGCGGTCCTGCTCACCCATGGCCATCCTGATCACGTGGGGAGTGCCGCCGACGTGGCGGATGCGCATCGGGTGCCGGCGTACCTGCACCAGGCCGATCGGTCGATGTTCGATGCGCAGAGCCTTCCTGACTGGGCCCGGGAAATCATAGGTCGGTTTGACGTGAATCACACCGAACCAGCAGACCTACGGCTTCTCCAGGGCGGCGAAACTGTTGATCTGGGGCCGATGCATTTCACAGTGGATGCGGCGCCGGGGCATTCCCCAGGCAGTGTGCTGTGGCGCACCGCCATCTCCACCCCGTTCCCGCAGGCGCCCGAGCTCACCGAGCTGGTGTTTTGCGGCGATGTAGTCTTCGCGGGAGCCATCGGTCGCACCGATCTCCCCGGGAGTGACCCGGACGCCATGATGGAGACCCTTCGCTCGGTGATCCTGCCCCTGCCCGACGGAGCTGCCCTGCTCCCTGGCCACGGGCCCGAAACCGTCATGGCCAGAGAACGGGCCACCAATCAGTTCCTGCAACCGTCTTACCTGAGGTGACCATGCGACCCACACCCTTGTCTGGATTTCCAGAGTTTCTGCCGGCGGGCCGCATAGCGGAGCAAGCCGTCCTGGATTCGCTGCGCCAGAGCTTTGAATTGCACGGATTCACCTCCGTTGAAACCCGGGCGGTGGAGACCCTGGAAGCGCTCACTCGCAAGGGCGAGATCGATAAGGAGGTCTACGGCGTCCGGCGCGTCCACGCCCCCGAGGGAAGCCGCGATGAGCTGGGGTTGCACTTCGACCTGACCGTGCCGTTCGCCCGCTACGTTCTGGAACATGCCGGTCACCTGCTGTTCCCGTTCCGTCGGTATCAGATCCAGAAAGTGTGGCGGGGCGAACGACCCCAGGAGGGGCGTTATCGGGAGTTCGTCCAAGCCGACATTGACATCGTCGGCGAGAACACCCTCGCCGCCCACCATGACATCGAGGTTGCCTTGGTCATGCTCGAGGCACTCACCACGCTGCACACCGAGTTCGGGATCCCCCCGGTCACCATGCATGTCAACAATCGCAAGCTGGCCGAGGGTTTCTACCTGGGTTTGGGTATCGATCAGCCGACTGCGGTACTCCAACGCATTGACAAGCTCGACAAGATCGGCCGCGACCCGGTGCAGACCCTGCTGACCTCCGAACTGGGGCTGACTGAACCGGTGGCACACTTGTGCCTGGAGCTGGCCACCATTCAAACGTCCGATACCTCGTTCGTTGAGCGGGTCCGGGCACTGGGGGTGGTACATCCACTGTTGGACGAGGGATTGGCGGCGCTGGCGGAAGTCGTCACCGCAACCTCGGCGGTGGTGCCGGGCCGGATCATCGCCGATCTCAAAATAGCCCGTGGACTCGACTACTACACCGGCACCGTCTATGAGACCGAAATGGCGGGGTTCGAATCCCTCGGGTCTATTTGTTCTGGCGGACGCTATGACGCCCTCGCCACCGACGGGAAGCGGACCTATCCCGGGGTGGGCATCTCGGTCGGGGTGACCCGGATCCTGGGCCCCTTGATCAACCGGGGTGCTCTCACCGCCGCGCGCGCCGTACCCACGTGCGTCCTTGTAGCCGTCGACAGCGAGGAGTCCCGGGCCGAGGCGATGCGGGTGGCCGCACTGCTGCGCGGCCGGGGGATCCCCACCGAAGTTGCCCCCAAGGCGGACAAGTTCGGCAAGCAGATCCGCTACGCAGACCGGCGGGGGATTCCCTTCGTCTGGTTCTCAGACGGTTCTGTCAAAGACATCCGCTCCGGTGAGCAGGTCGCAGCCTCGGCCGCCAGTTGGCAGCCGCCGGAGGGCGATCTTCGCCCGACTGTCAGGACCACCCCGACTGCCTAGTAGCCTGTCGCAGCTGATCTTTTGTATTCGCGACCCCAGGTGAGTCCTGGGCTGCGCCGTTGATCCTCACCGATACCCCGGCATCGATTCCGGATCCCCGTCTTGCCCAGAACCCACCTGACGCCGCTCGGTACCACACATCTCAGCTGCGACAAACTACTAGTAGCCTGTCGCAGCTGATCTTTTGTATTCGCGACCCCAGGTGAGCCGTCCCCCGCCACGGCATCGCCCGCACCGACACATCCTGAGGGCAGCAGCCAGATCGCCCTGCCGTACGGTGAACAAGGATCTGACGGCCGGTCCCTAGGCGATTAGAATCGGCGGCGGCGTCGTGGCAACCCATGCGGTGCCCGGAAAGGAAGACCGAATGTTGCGGACCCATGAGGCGGGCACTCTGCGCGCCGGGCACGTTGGCCAGACCGTCACACTCACCGGATGGGTCGGGCGTCGCCGAGATCACGGTGGCGTGGCCTTCATAGACCTTCGGGACGCCTCGGGCGTGGCCCAGGTCGTGGTCCGCGACGAACTACTTGCCGCCACCGGCGCCCATGACTTGCGCAATGAGTTTTGCATCCAAGTCACCGGTGTTGTCGAGCAGCGCCCTGAGGGCAATGCGAATCCGGATCTGCCCACGGGCGATATCGAGGTGGCCATCGCCGAACTTGAGGTGCTCAACCCGTCCGCCCCGCTGCCATTTCAGATTGATGAGCGGATAAACGTCGGTGAAGAGGCCCGACTGAAGTATCGCTATCTGGATCTGCGCCGACCCGCCCCGGCTGCTGCCCTGCGGCTCCGCAGCCGGGTGAATGCGGCCGCCCGCGAGGTGCTGGCCGCCCGCGACTTCGTGGAGATCGAAACCCCGACCATGACCCGGTCCACCCCCGAGGGGGCGCGTGACTTCATCGTGCCCGCACGGCTGGCGCCGGGCTCATGGTATGCGCTGCCGCAGAGCCCGCAGTTGTTCAAGCAGTTGCTCATGGTCGCCGGGATGGAGCGGTACTATCAGATCGCCCGCTGCTACCGGGATGAGGACTTCCGGGCGGATCGGCAGCCCGAGTTCACGCAGCTCGACATAGAAATGAGCTTCGTCACGCAGGACGATGTGATCGCACTAGGCGAGGCTTTGGCCAGTGCCTTGTGGCAACTTGTCGGGGTCACCCTGCCGACGCCACTGCCGCGGATCACCTTCGCTGAGGCGATGGACCGGTATGGATCCGACAAGCCCGACCTACGCTTCGATTTCGAGCTTACCGAGCTGACCGAGTACTTCACCGATACCTCCTTCCGGGTGTTCCAGGCCCCGTATGTCGGAGCAGTTGTCATGCCCGGTGGCGGATCCCAGCCACGACGCACTTTCGATGCCTGGCAGGAATGGGCTCGGCAGCGCGGCGCCAAGGGCCTCGCCTACGTCACAGTGGCCGAGGACGGCACCCTCGGCGGGCCGGTCGCTAAGAATCTCACCGACATCGAACGGGACGGTCTGGCGGCTGCCACCGGGGCGAAGCCGGGGGACTGCATCTTCTTCGCTGCGGGCGGACGGTCTGCTTCACAGAATCTGCTGGGGGCTGCCCGAGGTGAGATCGCGCAGCGCTGCGGGCTTATAGATCCCGAAGCGTGGAGCCTGCTGTGGGTGGTGGATGCCCCGCTGTTCAAGGCAGCGAGCGAAGCCACCGCCGAGGGAGATGTGGCCCTCGGTGAGGGCTCGTGGACTGCGGTGCACCACGCGTTCACCATGCCGCAGGACGTTGACGGCTTTGATGCCGACCCGGGCACGGCACTCGCCTACGCCTACGATCTGGTGTGCAATGGCAACGAGATCGGTGGCGGCTCCATCCGTATCCATCGCCGGGACGTGCAGGAGCGCGTCTTTGCCATCATGGGCATCAATGAAGACGAAGCTCAGGAGAAGTTTGGCTTCTTGTTGGATGCTTTCAAGTACGGCGCGCCACCGCACGGGGGCATTGCTTTCGGCTGGGATCGGATAGTTGCCCTGCTGTCTGGCTCGGAGTCGATCCGCGAGGTGATTGCCTTCCCCAAGACCGGGGCGGGCTATGATCCGTTGACCCAAGCCCCGGCACCGATAACACCACAACAGCGGCGGGAGGCCGGTATCGACGCCAAGCCGAAACCGGCAAAAAGTACCGAGTCCGCGGGCGAAGATTCTGAGAAGCCAAGCACACCGGCGGGCTGAGCCTGCGGTTAGTTGCTTCCATCCGGCGTGGCCAGCAGTGAATAGATCGCCTTGGTCGCCTCCTCCAGAATCGTGGCGGCGGCCTCAACCTGGTCGGGGGACCCAGCCTCATTGAAGGCGCGCACTGCCGCATCGAGACGTTCGTACGCCGCCGATGCTGCCGATTCCGGGGCCGTCGCAGCGGCTACCCGCTGACGAACGGCCTCCCACGGTTGGTCTACGTCACGCGCTGCCTCCCGCCCGGCATCGGTGAGGGCGAAGCCGCGTTGACCGTGGTGGGCCGATTCGGCTATCAAGCCCTCATCCTGCAGCTGGGACAGAGCTGGATATACCGCACCCGGGCTCGGTCTCCAGAGCCCCGCCGAGCGTTCGGCGAGGGCGGTAATAATCTCGTATCCGTTCATCGGCGCCTCTGCCAGCAGCGCCAAGATCGCCCTGCGAACATCGCCCTTGCGCGCCCGTCCGCTGCGATTCTTGACTTGGGGAACGCCGGAGAAGTGGACCCGCGGAACTCCCTTCGTCCGCTCAGTGCGCCCTCGCCCTCGCCGTCGGCGCGAGCGGCCCCCACTATCAGTGGGAGGAATCTCGGGAACCACCGGGGCCGAATCTGGAGCAGCCGTGGCCTCGTGCCCCGGATCCTCCGCGGGCTCGGCCGCACGCTTCCGGCCGCGCAACACCGGGAACCGGCGCCGGGGAGGCTGGGCACTCATGGAAGTCCTCTCGCTCGAACCTCACCACCATAAGGGACGGCACACGCATGCAGGGGGGAGACTATCTCCGCGGGATGTTCTGTAACCAGAGTGTGTCCTAACCGCCCGGTCGGCCGCTCCACCCCACCGGTATCACGCGCACCATCCGCAGCAGTCCTCCCCAGGCGTTCCCCCAATCTGCACCTTTGCCCCCGCACGCGGCACACGCTCGCCGACGTAGTACCGGCTGCGGGTCACGTCGGCCCCAGGGCACCGTGTCGGATGGAGTAGCGTCAGCAGCGTGACGGATCTGTTCGGTAACCCTGATCCCGTGGTATCCAGGTCGCCTGGCCGCGGCGGCTCGTTGACCGGCGCTGACCACGATGCGTTGCCGCTCGCGGTCCGGCTACGACCACGCACCCTGTCTGAAATCGTCGGTCAGCAGCACCTGCTCGCCCCAGGTTCACCCTTGCGACGGCTGGCCGAGGGGCAACCGATGTCAGTCTTCCTGTGGGGGCCGCCAGGGGTGGGCAAGACCACCATCGCTTCGGTGGTGAGCCAGGCCACCCAGCGCCGGTTCGTAGAACTGTCAGCAGTCACGGCCGGGGTCAAGGAAGTACGCACTGAACTTGAGGTGGCCCGCCAGGAACTTGCCCGCGGTAACGCCACCGTTCTTTTCGTTGACGAGGTGCACAGATTCAACAAGGCCCAGCAGGATGTGCTGCTACCCGCGGTGGAGAACCGGCTGATCACGCTGATCGCTGCTACCACCGAGAATCCGTCCTTCTCGGTGATTTCGCCGCTGCTGTCCCGGTCTCTGTTGCTGACCTTGCACCCGCTCACCGCTGCCGACATCGGCACGCTTATCGAGCGCGCGCTCACCGACGAACGGGGCTTGCGCACGTCGGCCGGCGAGCCCTTCACCGTGACTGAGGAGGCCCAAGAGACCTTGATCCGGCTGTCAGGCGGTGACGCCCGGCGCATCCTTACCTATCTCGAAGAGGCCGCGGCCTCGGCCACTGCGCATGGCACCACCGTCGTTGACGCCACCATCGTCGAACAGGCTGTCGATCGGGCAGCCCTGCGCTATGACAAGGACGGTGACCAGCACTACGACGTTATCAGCGCATTCATCAAGAGCGTGCGCGGATCCGATGCGGATGCGGCCCTGCATTACTTGGCGCGGATGCTCGAAGCCGGAGAGGATCCCCGATTCGTAGCCAGACGGCTGATTATTGTCGCCAGCGAAGACATCGGCCTGGCGGCACCCTCGGTGCTGCACACCGCCGTGGCTGCGGCCCAGGCCGTCCAACTCATCGGGATGCCAGAAGCTCGGTTGACCCTGGCCCACGCGACCATCGCGGCCGCCACCGCCCCCAAATCAAATGCGGTGATAGCAGCCATTGATGCCGCCATGGCCGAAGTGCGCTCGGGCCGGGTGGGGCAGGTGCCGCCCCACCTGCGCGATGCCCATTACGCCGGAGCACGGGACCTGGGTCACGGTGTGGGCTACCGCTATGCGCACGACCACCCCCACGGGGTGGCCGCGCAGACGTACCTCCCCGAGGAGTTGGCCGATGCGCGCTACTACCGGCCCACCGACCATGGCAACGAGGCCGCCCTTGCGGATCGGGTGGAGTTGCTACGCAAGCTGCTGGGCCGAGACTGACTACGGAGGCGGCGCCTCGGTAGCTACCCCCGGTGGACGTGATAGCGCGCGTGAACGATGAGGTGGGGGTAGAATCGGCGGTTGACTCGCAGGGTGCGGCCCAGGCTCACCGGCTGCACCCGGATCGCAAAGGATGCCTCGAATGAAGACTGCGGAGATCCGTCGCCGCTTTCTAGACCACTTCACCGCTGCCGAACACACGTTGGTGCCCTCGGCCCCGCTGGTGTATCAGGACCCGACGCTGCTCTTCGTCAACGCGGGCATGGTTCCGTTCAAGCCGTATTTCACCGGTGCCGAGGACCCGCCGTATTCGCGAGCAACGTCCTGCCAGAAGTGCGTGCGTACGCTGGATATCGAGGAAGTCGGTAAGACCACCCGGCACGGCACCTTCTTCCAGATGAACGGCAACTTCAGCTTCGGCGACTACTTCAAAGAGGGCGCGATCTCCCATGCGTGGAATCTGATCACCGGCTCGGTTGCGGCCGGTGGGCTGGGTTTCGACGGCGACCGGGTGTGGGTGACGGTGCTCGGTCCTGGGCACCATCCCGATTTTCCAGAGGGCGACACCGAAGCCGTCGCCCTCTGGCGGGCGATGGGTGTTCCGCAGGAGCGGATTCAACCGCGCAACCTGAAGGACAACTATTGGAACATGGGGGTTCCCGGTCCGGGTGGTCCCTGCTCGGAGATCTATATCGACCGTGGGCCCGACTACGGCCCCGACGGGGGACCGGCGGTCGATGAGGATCGGTTCCTCGAGATCTGGAATCTGGTCTTCATGCAGCAGGAGCTCGGCGATGTCCGCGCCAAGGATGACTTCGACGTTCTCCGGCCGCTCCCCAGGCCGAATATTGACACCGGTATGGGGCTCGAGCGGGTCGCCTATCTCTTGCAAGGCAAGGACAACCTCTACGAGATCGACCAAGTATTTCCGGTGATCGAGCAGGCGGCCACGTTATCGGGTCGTCGCTATGGGGCCGATCCGGTCGACGATGTCCGGCTCCGGGTCGTGGCCGATCATGTGCGCTCAGGGCTGATGCTGATGACCGACGGAGTCACCCCCGGCAATGAGGCGCGGGGCTATGTCCTGCGCCGCCTGCTACGTCGCAGCGTGCGGGCGATGCGGCTCCTCGGGGTCCAGGATCCGGTCCTGCCTGAACTACTGCCAATTTCTCAGGGGCTGATGGCCGAGAGCTATCCCGAGGTCACCGAACAATGGGAACGGGTCTCCGCAACCGCCTATGCCGAGGAGGAGGCCTTCCGGCGCACCCTGGCCTCAGGCACCCAGATCTTCGACACCGCCGTCGCCCAGGCACACCAGCAGCAACGGACCACCCTCGGCGGGGCTGAAGCTTTCAGCCTCCACGACACCTATGGATTCCCGATTGATCTCACCCTGGAAATGGCTGCCGAGGCCGGACTGGCGGTAGATCAGGTCGAGTTCCGGCGACTCATGGACGAACAGCGGGACCGCGCGAAGGCCGATGCTCGTGCCAAGAAGGGGAGCGCGGCCAGCCCGGAGGCCTACCGCGAGCTCCGCAGCGCGGGTGAGACCCCCTTCCTCGGGTTCAGCGAACTCGGTGTGGTCACCGAAGTGCGTGGCCTGTTGCGGGACGGGAGGGCGGTTGCCGCGGCCCACCCGGGTGATCTGGTGGAGGTGGTCCTCGATGAAACCCCGTTCTATGCAGAGGCCGGCGGCCAGGACGCCGACTCCGGCACCCTCAGCGCCAACGGGATTGCGCTGGATGTCGTCGATGTCCAACGTCCCGTGAGCGGGCTCGTCGTCCACAAGGCACTGGTCACCGAGGGAGAGTTGAGCCCAGGCACGGAGGTCTTCGCGCAGGTGGACCCAGTGGCCCGCTTCGCCGCCTGCCAGGCCCACACCGCCACCCACATAGTCAACGCCGGGCTCCGGCAACTACTCGGGCAGGGAACGCACCAGGCCGGCTCCTACAACAAGCCTGGCTATCTGCGCTTTGACTTCAACGCCACCGCGGGGCTGTCAGAGGCGATGAAGGCCGAACTGGAAGGCATCGTCAACCAGGCGATCACCGACGACTTCGAGGTGACCGCCAGCGAGTTGCCCCTGGCGGAGGCCAAGGCCTTGGGCGCCCAAGCAATGTTCGGTGAGAAGTACGGTGACGTGGTGCGGATGGTGGAACTGGCTGGTCCGTGGTCGCGGGAACTGTGCGGCGGAACGCATGTCGGTCGGACTGCCCAGATCGGACTGGTCAACCTTATCGGTGAAGGCTCTGTCGGTTCTGGTATCCGACGGGTCGAAGCCTTGGTCAGCAAGGACGCGTTTGCGGCCTTCGCTGCCGAACGATCCCTGGTGTCAACCCTGTCAGACACCCTGAAAACCCAGCCAGATAAGTTGCTGGACCGGGTGGAAAAGCTGCTGGTCCAGCTCAAGACCGCGGAGCGAGAGATTGCCAATCTGAGGAATCGGGAGCTGCTCGGCAACACCCAGCAGTTGATTCAGGCGGCCACCTCAGCCGGCCCGTTCACGCTCGTGTCCCACTCCCTGGCCGGCGTCAACGGGAAAGATCTACGCACCCTCGGAATAGAACTCCGGGGAGTGCTGGGTGCACAACCCGGCGTGGTCGCGCTCATCGGTGGAGATGCCAAACCCGTTATCACCGTGGTCACCACCGAGGCTGCTCGCGAGTTGGGCGCCCGGGCGGGTGCTCTGGTCGCAGAAGCGGCCCCCGAATTGGGTGGCCGGGGTGGCGGCCGGGACGACATCGCCCAGGGTGGCGGCACCGATCCGGGTGGGGCTGAGCGCGCCCTGGATGCCATCCGGCGGGCGCTGGAGGCATGGTGACCGGCCCGGTAGGTGGTGTCCGGCTGGCCCTGGACTGGGGGCAGAGCCGGATCGGGGTCGCTGCTTGTGATGCCGGAGGAACACTCGCCTATCCGGTGGAGACCATCACCGGAGCGCGTGACCAGGAGCGAGTCATGTCCATCCTGGACAGGTTGGTCGCCGAGTATGAGCCGCGCGGGCTGGTGATCGGCTTGCCACGCCACCTGAACGGATCCGAGGGGGAGAACGCACGATTGGTGCGCCAGCAGGCCCACCGGCTCGCCCGCCGGTTCCCTGCACTTGAGGTGCGGCTGGTCGACGAGCGGCTGAGCACCCGGACCGCAGCTCGCCAGCTGCATGAGGCCGGTTTCAAGGCCCGGGAACACCGGGGCATGATTGACCAGGTAGCTGCCGTGGCCATCCTGAACACGGCCCTGGATGCCGAGCGGGTTTCCGGGACGTCCGCGGGAGAGCTTATTGAGAAGGGAAGCACCCCATGACCGAGACCGAGCAAGGGACGCGGATACCTACCGAACCCGGTCGCTTCCGTGACGCGAAGACCGGGCGGCTCCATCGCCGTGAGCTACTCCACTACGCCCGCGGCTGGGCAGCGGTCGCGGTGGCGATGACAGTGCTCATCGGCGGGCTCTGGTGGGGTGGCGGCAAGGCCTGGGATGCCTGGATGACCTTCCGCACCCAGGATGACTATGTGGGTCCTGGCGGTGAGGAGGTGATTATCAGCATCCCTCGGGGCGCCTCGATGTCGGGCATCGGTGACCTTCTTGAGGAGGCCGACGTCATCAAGTCCACCGACACCTTTGTCAAGGTCGTGCGCCGCCGTCCCGAAGAGGCCGCCAAGGTCCAGGCCGGCTCCTACAGGATGCTCACCCAGATGCCGGCCGAGGCCGCGTTCCTGCGGCTGATAGATCCGGACTTTCAGGTGCTCAATCAGCTCCAGATCCCCGAGGGACTCCGGCTGACCGCGGAGATCGAGGCGATCTCGGCCGAAACCGGTATTCCGGTGGACGAACTCAACGCGGCCCTCAAAGACGTCGATGCCCTGGAGTTGCCCGCCTGGAGCAACGGGAACCCCGAAGGATTCCTATTCCCCGATACCTACCAACTTCCCACCGATCCCTCCGCGCTCGAGGTGTTGCAGCTCAGCACCCGACACTTCAACAGCGTTATCAAGGACATTGACTTCGAGGATCGGGCGGAGGAGTCCCCGGCCGGAGATGCCTATCAGGCGCTGATCATGGCAAGCCTGCTCGAGCGGGAAGCCAAGACCGACGAGGACCGGCGCAAGGTGGCCCGCGTCTTCTACAACCGCATGGAACAAGGCATGCCGCTGCAGTCTGACGCCACGGTGGCGT
>JBKEBU010000145.1:0-1781 GCA_047973325.1 Propioniciclava sp.
CCATCTGGTCGACTGGTGTTCGTCTCCCTGGTGATGGCACCGCACTGGGCGGGCCACGTATCGAAAGGACACCGCGATGAAATACATGCTGCTCTTGGCTAGTGGTTCTGAGGGGCCGCAGCCGGGTTCCCCCGAAGAAGCAGCCGAGATGGGCGAGTGGTTCGCCTACGACGAGTTGCTGAAAGAGGCGGGCGTCTTCGTCGAGGGTGAGGCGCTGATGCCGGTGGATACCGCCACCACCGTGAGAGTCCGGGACGGGAAGACGCTGGTCACCGATGGTCCGTTTGCCGAGGCCAAGGAGGTCATCGGCGGCTACTACGTGCTCGAGGTGCCTGATCTGGATGCCGCCATCGAGTATGCCGCCAAGGCGCCGAATGCCGGATACGGCTCCAACGAACTCCGGCCGGTGGTCGACTTCGAGGCGATGCCGGGCTGAGCCACCGATGTCCGGGTTGGCTGAGGCCTTTGGTGCGCAGTGGTCGCGTGTGGTAGCGATCCTGCGCGCCGACCTGGGCAGCCTGGATCGCGCCGAGGAGGCTGCGGCCCAGGCGTTTGCAGCCGCGGCCGCACGGTGGCCGACCGATGGGATACCCGAGGCGCCGCTGGGCTGGTTGGTGACGGTGGCCCGGCGCTGGGCTATCGATCAGGCGCGGCGGGATCGTCGGTTCGAGGATCGGGTTGAGGCGCTGCGGCGGCAGCTGGAACTGCCGCAACGGCAGCGAGGGCTGCTCACTGATGATCTGCTGGCGATGATCTTCGGCTGCTGCCACCGGGCGCTCGACGAGCCGGCCCGGATCGCGCTGACCCTGCGCTATGTGGTCGGGCTGTCCACCGTTGACATCGCCCGCTCCTTCCTGGTGCCCGAAGCGACCATGGCCAAACGGCTGGTGCGGGCCAAGAAGAAGATCGCCGCCACCCAGCTTCCCTTCGTGGTTCCTGAACCGGAGCACCTGGCGGAATCACTGGATGCGGTGTTGCGGGTGATCTATCTCATCTTCACCCAGGGCCACGCCGCACCTATCGGTGAACTGGTTCGGGGTGACCTGTGCGATGAGGCGCGATGGCTCGTCGGGCAGCTGGGCGAGGCCCTGGGGGAGGAGCCGGAGGTGTGGGGCCTGGCCTCCCTGCTGGCCTACACAGACTCCCGCCGGGAGGCCCGGGTGGATGCCGACGGCGAGATCGTCCTCCTGGCTGACCAGGACCGTGGCCTGTGGGATCGGCAGGCGATCGCGGAGGGGCGTCGGCTCCTGGGGATCGCGCTGGCCAAACGACGGATAGGAAGCTACCAACTGCAGGCGGCCATTGCCGGGGCGCATGCAGCGGCCCCGATCTATTCCGATACCGACTGGAACACCATCCGGCGGCTCTACGCGATGCTGGCGCGCCTCGATCCGAGCCCGGTGGTGCGGCTGAACGAGGCGGTGGCGGTGTCTCTGGCTGAGGGTGCCCCGGCCGGGCTTGCCTGGCTGGAGCCGCTCGATGATGCGTTGGAGGGCTATCACTACTTCCATGCCGTGCGTGCCGACCTGCTGGCCCGGTGCGGTCGGGCGGACGAGGCGCAGCAAGCTGTCGCCCAGGCCCTGGCGACCTGCAGCAATGAGGCGGAGCGGCGCTCCATCCGGCGTCGTGCTGCACGATGGACCGAACCAGTTCTCGACTGACTCGACTGAGGGACCGAACCAGTTCGCTGCGATCTGGGCAGCCAGGCCTGATAGACATGGCTCGTGAGTCACGTCGCTCACGCGGGGCAGAGCGTCGCACCTATCCATATGCGGCATCAG
>JBKEBU010000163.1:0-34218 GCA_047973325.1 Propioniciclava sp.
GCCGCCAGTGAGGTCCTCGAGCGTGCCGGGGTGTCACCGACCGCTCGCGGTGAGCAACTGACGGTGGCGGACTACCTGCGGATCGCCGTCGCGAGCGTGAACCCGGGGCGCTAGCCTCGGAACATGATGGCACGCGGACCGGCCGGCGCCGCCACCGGCGCGTTCGGGGTGGCAACGCGTGCCAGAACTGAACGCCTGCCAGAACTGTCGGGATGCGGGATCGGGATGCGGGATCGGGACGCGGATGAGTGAGGCGTTCAGCGACAGCCGGGTGCACGTGCGCGCACCCGGAAAGCTGAACATCTTCTTCTGCGTCGGTTCGCTCCTCGACGACGGCTACCACGAGGTCGCCTCGGCATATCAGGCGGTTTCGCTGTTCGAGGATGTGTGGGCGATGCCGGCCGATGGGTTCACGATCACGGTGTCCGGTTCGGTCGACGTGTCCGACGTGCCGATGGACGACCGCAACCTCGCCATCCGCGCGGCACGGATGCTGGCCACGCACACCGGCTATGACGGCGGAGTACACCTTGACATCGTCAAGCACGTACCAGTGGCCGGCGGCATGGGTGGCGGGTCGGCAGACGCGGCGGCCGCGCTGCTCGCCTGCGATGCGCTGTGGGGGACAGGCCTGAGCACCGCGGAATTCCACTCGCTCGCGGCCAGGCTCGGAGCGGACGTTCCGTTCGCGCTGCACGGTGGCACCGCGATCGGCGTCGGTCGAGGCGACCGGCTCAGCCCCGCACTCGCACAGGGCCGCTTCCACTGGGTGATCGCGCTGGGCAGGGAGGGATTGTCAACCCCCGAGGTGTATCACCACCTTGACACCCTCCGCAACGGCGAGTCACTGCACCGGGGGAGCACACCTTCCGGCCCGACAGTCGACGCGCGAGTGTTGCAGGCGTTGCGTGCCGGGGACCCCCATCAACTTGCCGCGGCGGTGCGCAACGATCTGCAGCGCGCCGCGGTGTCGCTGCGCCCGGAGCTGTCCGAGCTGCTCGGGCTGGGGGAAGCGAACGGGGCCTTGGTCTCGTTGGTGTCCGGCTCCGGGCCGACTGTCGCTTTCCTCGCCGCCGACGCCGCGACCGCTGTCGCGCTTCAGGTCGATCTGTCCGCCGCCGGTCACACAGCGCTGCACGTGCACGGGCCGGTCCCCGGCGCACGCATGATCTGATTTCGCCGCACACGGCCCAGGGGTGTCCCCGGCGGAGTAGCCTTGGCGGCATGAAAGCACTTCTCGACGGCGAGGTGCTCGCCGAAGCATCCGCGGATGATGTTGTCTCGATCGAGGGGAACTGGTACTTCCCGCCGGCATCGGTGACCGAAGGCACGCTCACCGCCAGTCCCACCCCGTACACCTGTGCCTGGAAGGGTGAATGCCAGTACTACACGGTGTCGGTGGGTGAGCGCACGGTGCCGGACGGTGCATGGGCGTACCCGAATCTGATCCCCGGTGCAGTGGAGCGGGTCGGTCGGGACTTCGCCGGTTTCGTCACCTTCGGCCCGAACGCCGAAGTGGTTGACTGAATCAACCGGGCACAGCACCAGCAGGTCACAGAGCGGCAACGTCTGACGCCGGACGCATCGGCGCGCCCGGTGGGTCGGGTAGCGTAAAAACACGCCGACGAGGGGATAGCCCGCGTGATCGAATTCGCCGACGTGCACAAGACCTTCGCCGACGGTACCCGGGCGGTGGAGGGGTTCAGCCTGCTGATCCCCGCACACACCACAACTGTCTTCGTCGGCTCCAGCGGCTGCGGGAAGACGACGCTGCTGCGAATGGTCAACCGCATGGTAGACCCCACCGCGGGTGTGATCTCGATCGACGGTGCGGATGTCGCCGGCAGCGATCCGGTCAGGCTGCGTCGCAGTATCGGCTATGTGATGCAGAACTCCGGACTGCTGCCGCATTTCTCGGTCGCGGCGAACATCGCCACCGTTCCGGTGCTGCAGGGGATGTCGAAGCAGGATGCACGCGCGCGCGCACTGGAACTGATGGACACAGTTGGCCTTGACCGCGGGATGGCCGAGCGCTACCCGAGCCAGCTCTCCGGCGGACAGCAGCAGCGCGTCGGCGTCGCCCGGGGTCTCGCGGCCGACCCGAACATCCTGCTGATGGACGAGCCGTTCGGCGCGGTTGACCCGATCGTGCGGGACGAGTTGCAGCAGGAGCTGCTGCGGATCCAGCGCGAGGTGGCCAAGACGATCGTGTTCGTCACCCATGACATCGACGAAGCGTTCCTGCTCGGCGACCAGATCGTGATCCTCTCCTCCGGGGCGGAGATCGCCCAGTGCGGCACACGCGAAGAGATCGTCGCCGAGCCGGCCTCTGAGTTCGTCGCCGCGTTCATCGGTGCCGACAAGGGCAAGCGAGCGCTGCACCTGGAGCCCTCCGGGGAGCGGACCCTTGTCGTTGACGGGACCGGTCGCACGCAGGGTGCGTTGATCGAGGGCGGCGACCGGGCGTGAGCTGGGTCTTCGACAATCTCGGGCTGATCGGCGTGCTGATGCTCGATCACCTCCGGCAAAGCATCATCGCGCTCGTCCTCGGATTCGTGCTCTCGGTGCCATTGGGGTGGGTGGCGTGGCGCTACCGGCTGCTTCGCTCCGGCATCATCACCCTCACCGGTCTGTTGTACACGATCCCGTCGCTGGCGCTGCTGGTGATCCTGCCGACTGCGTTCGGGTTCAGTCCGCTCAGTGACACGAACCTGATCGTCGCCCTGACGATCTACGCGGTCGCGTTGCTGGTGCGCGCGGTCGCCGACGGTCTTGATTCGGTCGATCCGTCCGTCCGGCAGTCCTCCACAGCCGTCGGGTACGGCGCCTTCCGCCGATTCTGGGCTGTCGAGTTCCCGTTGGCCGGACCGGTGATCCTCTCCGGGTTGCGGGTTGCCGCCGTCAGCACGATTTCGCTGGCGACCGTCGGCATCCTGGTGGGTGTGACGAACCTCGGCTACCTGTTCACCAACGGCTATGAACGTCGGATCATCGCGGAGATCCTCGCCGGTGTGGTCACGGTCATGCTGGTCGCCCTTGTCATCGATCTGCTGTTGCTGCTGCTGGGTCGCGCGTTGATGCCGTGGACCCGGCGTGCCGCGCCACGCCGCGCGGCACGGATCGGGGCGGTCGCATGAACCTGTTCTTCGATGCGATCGCGTGGATCTTCTCGGGCGAGCCGGGCGCGGGCCTGGCGCCGGTGCCGGTCGCGGTCGCCGAGCAACTGCTGTTCAGCGCGGTCTCGTTGCTGATCGCCGCCGCGATCGCGATCCCGGCAGGCTGGTACATCGGCCACACCGGGCGCGGCACGCAACTCGCTGTCGGGATCTCGGGGGCTGCCAGGGCGCTGCCCTCGTTCGGGCTGATCCTGTTGCTGGTGCTGATCTTCGGGGTGCTGCACAAACCGGAAGCGGCGATCACCGCCTTCGTCATCCTCGGAATCCCGTCGATCCTTGCCGGGGCCTACACCGGGTTCGAAGCGATCGATCGTCGGGTGATCGATGCCGCCCGGGCGACCGGGATGACCGGATGGCAGGTGCTGTGGCGGGTCGAGGTTCCGCTCGGACTTCCATTGCTGGTAGCCGGACTGCGCGCGGCGACGCTGCAGATCGTCGCGACGGTGACGATCGCCGCGTACGTCAACCTCGGCGGGTTGGGTCAGTACATCATCACCGGGCTGCCGCTGCGCCGCATCGACATGGTGCTTGGCGGTGCACTGCTGGTTGCGGTGCTTGCCCTGGCGCTGGACGGCCTGTTCGCCCTCGCACAGCGAGCCAGCGTCCACCGCGGCGTCCGGGCTGAGATCCCCGTCGCCCGTGCGGTGACCGCCTGACCTCGGGAACACAGATAGAGAACACTGAAAGAACAGAGAGAATCACATGCGCACCTCCCGCTCCCCACTGCTCACCCTCGGTGCCGTCGCACTCGGCACGGCGCTGGCGCTGACCGGCTGCTCGTCATCCAACCCGCTGGAGGCCCCCACCTCGGACGGGTCCGCCGGCTCTGCGGACGCCATCGTGGTCGGATCGCAGGCGTACTACTCGAACGAGATCATCGCGGAGATCTACGCCCAGGCGCTGGAAAAGGCGGGAATCGAGGTGGAACGCAAATTCCAGATCGGTCAGCGTGATGCATATATCCCCGCGTTGGAGTCCGGCGAGGTTGACCTGTTCCCGGAGTACACCGGAAACCTGTTGCAGTTCTTCGACCCGGAGACTGCCGCACGCACCTCCGCCGACGTGTACGCGGCACTGCCGGGGGCACTCCCCGAGGGGCTGGAGGTGCTCGACCAGTCGACCGCGACCGACCAGGACTCCTACACGGTGACCGCGGAGTTCGCCGGGAAGTACGGGCTGGCATCGATCGGCGATCTTGCCGGGGTCACCGAACCGCTCACCTTGGGCGGGCCACCGGAATTGGCCGAGCGCCCGTACGGCCCCAGCGGGCTGAAGGACGTGTACGGCGTCGACGTTGCGTTCTCCGGGACCGGCTCGACGACTGTAGAGGACCTTGTCGTCGGCACGATCAACATCGCCAACGTCTACACCGCCGACCCGCAGATCCAGACCCGCGATCTGGTTGTCCTGGAGGACCCCGAGGGACTGTTCCTCGCCTCGAACGTCGTCCCCGTTGTCAGCAGCGAGGTTGCTGACGAGGTCGCCGATGTGATCAACGCCGTCAGCGCCGCACTCACCCCCGAGGGCTTGGTAGCGCTGAACGTGCAAAGCACTCAGGACGAGCGCAGTTCGGCCGATATCGCCAAGGACTGGCTGTCCGAGCAGGGTCTGTAGCTCGACTGCCCCGGTCTGGCCGCGCGATCAACTTGCGGCGTGACCGGGGCATCGTTCGGGGACGGGAACTTCGGCAAGTGCCTGTTCGATGTGCTCGCCGCACCCGGACCAGGTGGGCT
Organism: Propioniciclava sp.; assembly: GCA_047973325.1. GTDB lineage: Bacteria > Actinomycetota > Actinomycetes > Propionibacteriales > Propionibacteriaceae > Propioniciclava. The sequence goes on from JBKEBU010000163.1 coordinate 4,910, forward strand.
TGCCGCAGGTGGTGCAGGTAACCTTCTGGCACATGCCGGACTCCTTCGTGCGATTGACCTCTCCCAGCGAGCATACGACGACGGGCTGGCCGGTTTCCGCCGCTCGGGTTCCGCGTGGGTGAAAGCAGCGCCGTGTCCCGGCATCGCATCAGCGTGCCGAGGCCTGAGCGAACGGAGAGGGGTGCGCGGCTGGAGGGAACCGGCACCGGTCGCCGGGTCCGGTGTGCCAGAACCGTGTTCGTGTCCCGCTCGGCTGGGGATCTAATCTGGGAGGGATATGGCGCATTTGTTGGGGGCCGAGGCCCTGCACCTGGAGTTTCCGACGAAGGTCGTGTTCGACTCCGTGACGCTCGGCGTCGACGAGGGTGATCGCATCGGGATCGTCGGTCGCAACGGCGATGGCAAGTCGAGTCTGCTGGCGATGCTTGCCGGGCGGCAGCAGCCGGACTCGGGACGCGTGACCGCGCGCAGCGGCGTGACCGTGGGCGTGCTCGACCAGGCCGACACGCTCGATGACAAGGACACAGTCGGGCATGCGGTCGTCGGCGACGTCGCGGAACACGAGTGGGCCGGCGACGCTCGAGTCCGCGATGTGATCGCGGGGCTCTTGAGCGACATTGACTGGGACGCGGGCCTGGCTACGCTGTCTGGGGGTCAGCGCCGCCGGGTCGCGCTCGCCGGGCTCCTGACAGGGGATCATGACATCCTGGCGTTGGATGAACCGACGAACCACTTGGACGTCGAGGCGATCACCTGGCTCGCGGGTCACCTCAAGGGACGCTGGGCGACGAATGCGGGCGCACTGCTCGTGGTGACCCACGATCGCTGGTTCCTCGACGAGGTGTGCAGCGCGACCTGGGAGGTGCATGACCGGGTCGTCGAACCCTTCGAGGGCGGCTACGCGGCGTATATCCTGCAGCGGGTCGAGCGCGACCGTCAGGCCGCGGCGATCGAACAGCGCCGGCAGAATCTTGCTCGCAAGGAGCTGGCATGGCTGCGCCGCGGTGCGCCAGCGCGCACCAGCAAGCCGAAGTTCCGCATCGAGGCCGCCAATGCGCTCATCGCCGACGTGCCGGAGATCCGCAACAAGACCGAACTGCAGTCGCTGACCGTCTCCCGCCTTGGAAAGGACGTCGTGGACCTGCTCGACGTCTCGGTCACCTTCGACGACCGGCCCGTGCTGCAGGACGTGCTGTGGCGGCTAGCGCCCGGGGAGCGCACTGGCATCCTCGGAGTGAACGGCGCCGGCAAGTCGACCCTGCTCGGCCTGATCGACGGCACAGTCCAACCCTCGGGCGGTCGTGTCCGCCGTGGCAAGACCGTGAAGGTCGCGACCCTCACCCAGCGGATCGACGAGCTGGACGACCACCTCGACGAGCCGGTGCGGACCGTCGTCGGGCGTCTGCGCACGACCTACACCCTCGGATCTGGGTCGAAGGCGACCGAGCTCACCCCTGGGCAGCTCCTGGAACGCCTCGGGTTCTCCTCTGCCCAGCTGTCCACACCAGTGAAGGACCTTTCCGGTGGCCAGCAGCGGCGCCTGCAGTTGCTGCTGATCCTGCTCGATCAGCCGAACTGTTTGATCTTGGACGAGCCGACGAATGACCTGGACACTGACATGCTGGCAGCGTTGGAGGATCTGCTGGACTCCTGGCCGGGAACACTGATCGTGGTCTCCCACGACAGGTATTTCCTGGAGCGGGTCACCGACCAGCAGTACGCGATTCTCGATCGTCGACTTCGGCATCTGCCCGGCGGAGTCGACGAGTACCTCCGGCTGCGAGCGGGTCAGCGAGCGGGGGCCGCTGCTGCGTCACCCGCGCGGCAGGATCAGGTCAGCCCAAGTGGTGGCCCATCCGGTGCGGAACTCAGAGCCGCGCAGAAAGAGCTCGTGTCGGTCGAGCGAAGGATCGGCAAGCTTCAGGCGCAGATCGATGGCGCTCGGACAGCACTGGCGGATCACGATCAGTCGGACTACGTCGGCCTCGGTGCCGCGATTGAGCGGATAGGCGGGATCGAGTCAGAGCTGGGTGCGCTCGAAGACCGCTGGTACCAGCTCAGCGAGATCGTCGAGTAGCTCGCCTCACCCACCGCTGCCGATCATCATCATCGGTGGCGTCATCGGGATTGCAATGAGGGTCCGTGCCCGACTGAAAAGTCGCTGAAGAACCATGCGCGCAGCTCCTGCCGGCCGCCGCGGGCAGCGCCATCGTCCCGCGCTCGCGTCGCGGGGCGGGTCGGTGCGGTCGACGCCCGCCGGCATCGACCGGGAAGCGCCGGCCTTGACGACGGGGTGTCGCTCTCGGGTACCGAACTGCGTGGCGCAGCGTGAGCTGCAAGTCATCGAGCGGCAACTCGCGAAGCTGCGGCAGCAACCAGACCGAAGCCCCCCTCGGGGCGAGGGGTGGGCGCGCCCCGAGGGGGATGGGGGTGAGCGCGCCGTGATTGGGGTGTGGGGTTGAGCGCGCCCACAGGGGGTCGACTGTCTCTCAGCTGGGGGCGAGGGACAGGCTCGGCTGTAATTCAGCAGGTGTAGTCATAGATCTCGATGTAGTCGACTTCCATTCGAACGGTGCCGGGGGAGGAGTTCTTCCACGCGTCCAGCTGCACAGTGAGACGGTGTGCCACGTCGGGGATGACGTCGTCGTCGCTGCGTTCGGAGACGAAGGTCTCTTCTTGGGCTCCGTCCGGCCCTTCACGCACGATCCGGATACCGGCCGGGGTCCATTCCATCGTCATCGTCTGCCACTGGGTACCGTCGGCATAGTGCGGGATCCAGGCCTGCTGGGTCGGTTTGCTTGTGTCCTGGAACGGTTCGTGCACGTAGGAGTAGAACGGGCTGCGGGTGGGGTCGCCCCAACCGGTCTCGTAGATGTTCGTCTCACCGTCGCGGGGCTGGTCGCCGGATTCCGGCCAGGTGATGATGACTCCGCTGGTGGCCATGTTCGGGTCAGCGTCGGTGCGGACTCGAACCGTGTACCGACCGTAGGTCTGCGCGAGTTCGTGGTCCATTCCGCCGGAGACCAGCACCCCATCGCCGTTGTTCTGTGCGGTGATGACGAGTTTCCCGTCGACGACCTGGATCGCCGAGTCTCGCCGCAGGCCGTAGCCGGCGTTCCCGGCGCTGTTGTACGGCGACCACGCCGGGTTCAGGCTGCTCCCGTCGAAGTCGTCGCGGAAGACTTGCTGGAAGCAGGAGTCGACCGGCACCTGGCTTTGGGCATTCTCGGCCGGGGCCGGTGCTGCCTGGACCGGCGCGGGCTGTTCGCTCGGGACGCCCTCGGCCGGTCCGGGCCGGACTGCCCGGGTCAGCCGCATCGTTGTCGGCTCGCTCGCCTTGTCGGCATCCCCGGTCGGTCCCGGGTTCGGAAGGCCGGTGGGTCCCGGGTCGGGCACCCCGGTCGGACCGGGCTCGGGGGTGACCGTCGGCACGGACTCGGGCTGCGCACCCTGATCCGTGCTCGGCTGTCCGGTCGGCCGGGTGTCAGGCTGCTCGGCGGGTTCCGCCGCCCCGCTGGGGTCGGCATCCGGTTCACCGGTCGGCTGCGGGTCGCCGTGTGGACCGGGCTCTATCCGCAGGGTCGGCTTCGGGTTGGGAACCGCGCTGCCCGCACCCGATCCGGACATCGACTCGGTCCCGACTGTCTCACGTCCATCCGACACCGGGGCACTGTCGCTGAATGCCGGGGACCAGATACCGCTGGTTGCCACCAGCCCGATGGAGGCGGCGATCGACAGCGTGGACACTGCGAAGCGACGGCTCCGTCGCTTCGCGGCCCTCACCTCCCGGCGGCTGGTGTCACGTCGGGTTGCTGGCTCGGCTGCACGCATTCAAGGGCCTCTCCTCGCGGGTGAACGCCAACCACGGTAGCCAAGCCCGGGATTTTCCGTTTCCGGCTTGTGTATAACTACTGGGTAACGGTGCTTGACACGGTCGACCGATGTCTGACCGAGGCGCGACTCAGTGCTCGTCGAAGCCGAGACTGAGCTTTCGCAGCAGGGTTGCCAGGCGCTCCCGGTCGGCGTGGCTGAGCCCGGCGAGCAGGGCGGCCTCGGCGTCTACGAGCCGGGTGATTGCCGCGTCGACCCGGACCCGGCCGTCCTCGGTGAGGGTGACAAGCACGCTGCGTCCGTCCGCCGGGTCGGCCTCGCGACGCACAAGTCGCCGGGCAACAAGCCGGTCGATGCGGTTTGTCATTGTGCCCGAGGACACCAAGGTCTGCAGCAGGAGTTGCTTCGGGCTGAGCTGGTACGGGTCACCCGCGCGACGAAGCGCGGAGAGCACGTCCCACTCCCACGGCTCCAGATCGCTGCGGCCGAACGCTGTCCTGCGCGCCCGGTCGAGGTGCCGGGAGAGCCTGTCCACCCGTGAGAGCACCTCGAGCGGGGAGAAGTCCAGATCCGGTCGCTGCGAGACCCACGCCCCCACGATCCGATCGACCTCGTCGGTGTTGCGCGCCATACCCCCATTATCGAGTCCGCGGCAGCCGTGGCGCGGCACGGAGCGTCCCCGTGGGTCTGGCAGACTTGGATGGCGACGCTCCCGCGGGCGACGCGGTCCGCCGTGGTGTAATGGCAGCACGACAGCCTTTGGAGCTGTGAGGTCTAGGTTCGAGTCCTGGCGGCGGAGCATGAGCGAGAACACCGATTCGGGCCTGGCAGTCATCGTCCTCGCCGCCGGTCAAGGCACCCGGATGCGTTCGGCGCTGCCGAAGGTACTGCACCCGATCGGTGGCCGCACCCTCATCGGACACGTGCTCGCAAGCGCCGACCAGCTCGCTCCGTCACGGATCGCCGTGGTCGTGCGCCACGAGCGCGACCGGGTGGCCGAAGCGGTGGCCGAAGCTGCGCCCGGTGCGATGATCGTCGACCAGGACGAGGTCCCCGGCACCGGGCGAGCTGTCGAGGTCGCGCTGGAAGCACTCACCGGTTTCGACGGTGACGTCCTTGTGCTCAGCGGCGATGTTCCGCTGCTGGAGACGAGGACCCTCGCCGACCTGATCCGCACGCACCGCGCCGGTGGAGCCTCGGCAACGGTGCTCAGTGCGACCGTGCACGACGCCACCGGCTACGGCCGGGTGATCCGCGACGACGACGAGACGGTGGCACGGATCGTCGAGCACAAGGACGCCACCGAGACCGAGGCGCGGGTCAACGAGATCAACGCCGGCGTGTACGTGTTCCGTGCACCCCCCCTCCGGGAGCACCTGAACCGGGTCGGAACCGCCAATGCGCAGGGAGAGAAGTACCTCACCGACGTCGTGGCACTGCTGCGGCAGTCGGCCCTGCCGGTCGCCGCCGCCGTGGCACCCGATGCGGCGGCAGCCCTGGGCGTGAATGACCGGGTGCAGCTTTCCGAGGCTGCCCGCGAGTTGAACGACCGCATCGTGCGTCGCTGGCAGCGGGAGGGGGTCACCGTGCAGGACCCGGCCACCACCTGGATCGACGCGACCGCGACACTCGCCGCCGATGTCACCGTGCTGCCGAACACCCATGTCCTGCGCGCCACCACCGTCGCAGCGGGGGCGATCATTGGGCCCGACACCACCCTTGTTGACTGCGAGGTTGGCCCCGGCGCAGTTGTCAAACGCACCGACGCGACCCTTGCAGTCATCGGTGCCGACGCCACCGTCGGTCCGTTCGCCTACCTCCGCCCGGGCACCAGCCTCGGCACCGGGGGCAAGATCGGCACCTTCGTTGAGACGAAGAACTCCGCCATCGGGGACGGCAGCAAGGTGCCGCACCTGTCGTACGTCGGCGACACCACGATCGGCACCGGGGTGAACCTTGGGGCGGGGGCGATCACGGCGAACTACGACGATCTGGCAAAGCACCGCACTGTGATCGGCGACCAGGTGCACACCGGAAGCCACAACGTCTTCGTCGCGCCGGTTAGGATCGGTGACGGAGCGAAGACGGGGGCGGGAGCGGTGATCCGAAAGGATGTCCCAGCCGGCGCCCTGGCTCTGAGCGTGTCCCCTCAGCGCAATGCCGAGGGGTGGGTGGAGAAGAACAGACCGGGGACCGAGGCCGCACGGGTCGCGGCTCACGCCCGGTCGGCACAGAAAGCGGACGATGGCGCGCAAGCAGAAGACGATTGACCTCGACCGCGACAACGACATCGCGCCCGGACTTGTCGCCAAGACGAAGAAGCGCCTGGTCGTCGCCGCCGGAAGGTCCCATCCCGCACTCGCTTCAGACGTCGCCGATCAACTGGGCACCCAGCTTGTGCCCACCGAGTACCGCACCTTCGCGTCGGGGGAGATCCTCACCCGGTTCGAGGTCTCAATCCGTGGTTGCGATCTGTTCCTGATCCAGTCCTTCGGTCCGCCTGTGAACGAGTGGATCATGGAGGCGATGATCATGCTCGATGCCGCCAAACGCGCGTCGGCCAAGCGGATCACAGTCGTCGCGCCGTACTATCCGTACTCCAGGCAGGACAAGAAGGGCCGCGGTCGTGAGCCGATCAGCGCCCGGCTGGTCGCTGACCTGCTCAAGACCGCGGGCGCGGACCGGGTGATGAGCGTTGACCTGCACGCCGCGCAGATCCAGGGGTTCTTCGACGGACCAGTCGACCACCTGTTCGCCAAACCGGTGCTGCTTGACTACTTCGAACGCACCCTCAGCGAAGCGGACCGAAGCGTGCTCACAGTCGTCTCACCCGACACCGGACGGGTCCGAGTCGCGGACACCTGGTCGGACAGTCTTGGTGCGCCGCTGGCGATCATCCACAAACGCCGCGACCCGAACAAGGCGAACGAGGTCGCTGTGGGCGAGGTCGTAGGTGACGTCCGGGGGCGGTGTTGCCTGTTGGTGGATGACATGATTGACACCGGCGGCACCATTTGCGCCGCCGCGCGGACCTTGAGGGACCATGGTGCCGCGCAGGTGATCGTCGCGGCCACCCATCCCATCCTGTCGGGGCCGGCGATCAAGCGGCTCAATGCGTCGGGATTTGAAGAAATAATCCTCACCAACACCCTCCCGATCGCCGAGGAGATAAATCTGCCTCAGCTCACCGTCCTTTCGGTGGCGCCGTTGCTGGCCGAGGCCATCAAACAGGTTTTTACAGATGGTTCGGTGACGAGCCTCTTCCGGGGGGCTATTCTCTAGTCCCAGCCCGAAAGCGTCCCTATGCCTCAGCCAGGTCGTACCGCACCAGGAGATCCCGAGGCTGGGCGCGGCCCCAGTGACACCGCTGAACTCACAGTCATGACAGTTCCCCGACGGGAACAACCCCGACGTGCGCAGCCACGGATAGTGGCGCTGGCTTTCGCAACGCTGGGCCTTGCGGTGGTCCTGACGGTGGTGGTGGCCAACATCCGATCATTGGCCCCGGAGGGCGATCTCGTCGAATCGGCGGCCCTGGCCGATATCACCGCAACCCCGGAATTGCTGTGGGACGTGGACGTGATCTCTGGGAGCAGCGGCGAGCTCACCGCCGTCCGGGCCTTGGGGGATGAGTATCTGCTAGCCGTGGTGGCTGAGCAGCGTGCGTTGGGTGGCCGTAACCGTGGTGAGGATCTGCCCGAGCACGAGGTGGCATCGGCGGATGGGCGCTCGCCGCCGGGTGGGAGCCTGACCCTGCTGGACGTTCAGACGGGGGAGTCGTTGTGGGTGCACACCTGGGCCGGCCTCGGGGTTGAGCGCGCCAGCATGGTGTGGGTGCTTCGGGCGGACTCGGGCGAGTTGGTGGTGGCGCATGCCCGCGCGGGGGAAATCTGGGAGATGGTGGTCATCCTGATCGCGGTGCCGACTGGACGAATAACCGCGACCCAGCGATATCCGGACGCTGTGCCGGTGGGGTCGGCGTTTTCAACCCGGCCGCCGCGGGGAGCTGCGCAGATCAACCGCTGGCGCGAGCGGTTGCATGGGCCGGGGCTCTACGTCGACGTGGGTGACCTGAATGACGCCAGCCCGATCCTCAGCTACCGGGCGACCGATGCCCCGGCTGGGTGCGTCCTGACGGCCCATACTGCTGAGAGTTTGAGCGAACCGCTCTGGTCGGCGATCTATCCCGGCTGTGGCTTCTTGTCGACTGCCAGTGGGTTTGTGGGTGAGAGTCGGTCCTATAGATTTTGGAACGATCCAGGGTATGTCATGCTCCGGCACCTCGACTCCGGCGAGATCCCGGCCTGGTTCACCCCCGATGACGGGGGTCCGGTCAAGCTGATCCGGCTGGGGGACGAGCTGGTCGTGGGCACCCTCCTGCCCGCCGGATCCTGGCGGGTGGATCGGCTGGATTCACGCGGGAGAACTCGGTGGCATCGAGAGCTGGCCCAGATGCCGTCGGCAGCTGGTTCTGGACTTCTCGTCGTCACCGAGGATGATGGGGCCGGGTCCATGCTGGAACGGTTGGATGTTCAGACCGGTCGGACTCGCTGGCGGGTGCCGACCCTGGATAGTTGGCTGGAGCGGTACTATCTGGCCGCGACCGGGGTGATCGTGGCGGGCAGTCAGGGGATGGGGGGCGCGGTTGTGCTCGATGCCGATACCGGCGCGGTGCGCACTGAGGTCTTTTCCGAGGTCAGCTGGGTGGGCGCAGGGGTGCTCTACGGGATGCGTGCTGACAGCTTGGCGGCGTGGGATTTGGCGGGGGAGTTGCTCTGGGTACTACCCGTCGCCGAGTACGGATACCCGGCGGCTGTGCCCGGCCGGTTCGTCCTGGCCGAGAGGGAATCCGGGCGGATAACCTCCTGGCGCTGACCAAGGGTCGCTCGTGAGGTATCATATGCGCGTTGCTTGGCGAGGGGCCCAACGGAGCCCGTGATCGACAGGTGTTGCTGGGACTCCTCCCCGCGCCGAGCCGAAGGCTGATCGCAGAGGTTGAGGAGAGATATCCATGGCGAATGAAATCACACTCGAAGCGGCGTCGCGGACCGAGTTCGGCAAGGGTGCTGCCCGCCGGATCCGGCGGGCTGACCAGGTGCCGGCCGTCATCTACGGGCATGGCCAGGAGCCGGTGCACATCACGCTGCCGCATCACGAGACCCAGCTGGCGCTGCGGCAGGCGAACGCCTTGCTGTCCATCGTGATTGACGGTGGCGAGCCGCAGCTGGCGTTGCCGAAGGAGGTGCAGCGTCACCCGTTCAAGAGCCTGATTGAGCATGTCGACCTGGTCCCGGTCCGCAAGGGCGAGAAGGTGACCGTCGAGGTGCCGCTGCAGGTCACCGGCGCCGACAAGGACGACCGGATCGTCGTCATGGATCTGCAGAGCGTCACCATCGAGGCCGAAGCCACCCACATTCCCTCCGAGGTCGCGATTGACCTGTCCGGTAAGGAGATCGGCGACAGCGTGCACGCTGCGGATCTCGTGCTGCCCGAGGGCGCCAACTATGCTGGTGATCCCGAAGATCTGATCCTGACGCTGTCGGCGGCGCCGACGGCCGACCAGCTCGCCGCCGAACTCGATGCGGCCGTGTCCGGTACCGGGGACGAGGCCGATGCGTCTGCCGAGGGCGCCGATGAGGCCGAAGCCGCTTCGGAGGGCTAGGAATTGGACGGCTGGCTGGTGGTCGGGCTCGGTAACCCGGGCCCGACCTATGCCGCAACCCGGCACAATGTCGGCTTTCACGTGGCCGACGAGCTGGCGGCGCGTGCCGCGGCCCCGTTCACCCGCCCACGCGGGTGGCGTGCCGAGGTCTGCGAGACCCGCGTTACCGCGGCTGGGATGGGTGGTGTCGGCGCCGAGGCCGAGCGCGTCGTCCTGCTCAAGCCCCACACCTTCATGAACGCCTCTGGCGCTGCCGTGGGCAAAGCGTGTGCCTACTACGACATTCCGGCAGATCATGTGATCGCGATTCACGATGAGCTCGACATCGACGTTGGTCAGCTCCGCCTGAAGTCCGGTGGTGGTGACAATGGTCACAACGGTCTCAAGTCCATGCGGGCGGCTCTCGGTACTGGAGGATTCCTGCGGGTTCGCTTTGGCATCGGTCGCCCCCCGGGCAGGCAGGATCCGGCTGACTACGTGCTGGCACCGATCCCGGCCGCGCTCCGCGAGGACTACGCCGTCGAAGCCGCGCGCGCCGCCGATGCTGTTGAGGCGCTCCTTGTTGAGGGGTTAGCGGCGGCGCAGAATCGATTCAACTCCTGAGCGTAGCTTTGATCTATTGACAGTACATTAGGACAGATCTACGCTGCTGGTGGTGACACTCGTCACTGCCACCCGGCTCGCTACTCCCCGTCGATCAGGGAGCGCTGCGTTCCGCCACCTCTGCGAAGGGAGACTCATGGCCGAGTCCAAGGCCCGCAACACCCAGGACCCGCGCTACAGCAAACTCACAATCGGGGTGTGTCCTGACCAGTGGGGGGTGTGGTTCCCCTTCGATGAGAAGCAGATTGCCTGGGATGTCGCCTTGGCGGAGATGGCTGAGGCAGGCTTTTCGGTGATGGAGACGGGCCCTCATGGGTACTTCCCTACCAATCCTAGGCTCCTCAAGGCAGCCATGGATGAATATGGATTCCGGGTTGTGGCGGGTACTGGATGGGGCATCCTGCATAAAGCTGAGGCCTGGGCCGATACTGAGGCTTTCTTCCGTTCCATCGGCGAGACCCATGCCGTCATCGGCTCGGAATATGTGGTGCATCTGCCTCCCATGTTCCGCGATGACAAGACCGGTGAGTACACCGACGACAAGGTGCTGTCGGTGGAGGCCTGGAATTTGTACATCAAACATGCCGATCGTCTTGGACGGATGATGAAGGAGGACTACGGGCTGAAGATGGTGCTGCACCCGCATGGGGACAGCCACATTGAGACCCCGGAGGACATCGATAGGGTCTTCCAGGCCACTGATCCCGAGTATGTCGGTTTCTGCCTTGATACCGGTCACATCGTCTACGGTGGCGGTGATCCGATGGAGATCGCCCGGAAGTACCCCGAGCGGATCGAGTACGTGCACATCAAGGCGATGGACCCGGCCGTTGTGAAAAAGGCGCACGATGAGGATTGGCCGTTCGTGAAGGCGAATCTCAGCGGGTGTTCGGTCGCCCCGCCGGCGGGACTGCCAGAAATGCGGGCCTTGATTGAGACCCTCGCCGAGCTGGACAAAGAGCTCTATGTGATTTGTGAGCAGGATATGTATGGCTGCGCGAAGGACTACCCCTTCCCAAACGCGGTTGCCACCCGCGAATACCTGGCCTCACTTGGGCTTGGCGTGCTATGAGCCGGGAGTCAGGTGTGGCTGTTCGGATCGGAATGATTGGCCCCGGTGGCATGGGGAAGGCTCATATTGAGCGGATTCACTCGGTGGTTGCTGGAGGTCGGGTTGTGGGCGTCACTGATATCAGTGCCGACAATGCGACTGCGGTGGCAGCGGATATCGGGGGAGTCACCTACCCAGACAGCGCTAGCCTGATCAATGCTGCCGACGTGGATGCCGTCATGATCACTAGCTTCGGTCCGGCTCATGAGGCGGACGTGCTGGAGTGTATTCGGGCCGGGAAGCCGGTCTTCTGTGAGAAGCCGCTAACGCCGACCGCCGACGGGGCGATCCGCATTATGGAAGCAGAGCAGGATGCAGGTCGTCGGTTGGTCACCGTTGGCTTCATGCGCCGATTCGACAGAAGCTATCGCGCAATGAAAGAGCTGCTTGGCTCCGGTGAGCTGGGTGAGGTGCTCATGATCCACTGTGCCCACCGGAATCCGACGGTACCTGAGTCCTACACCTGGGATATGGCGATCAATGACACAGCGATCCATGAGATTGATACCACCCGGTGGCTGCTGGGCGAGGAATTTGTCAGCGCCCGGGTCGACAAGCCGAAGAAGACCAGCCTGCGCTACCCCCATGTGCAGGATCCGCTGGTGTTGATCTTGACCAGTGAGTCGGGGGTGCGGGTTGACGATGAGGTCTTCGTCAATCACCAGTACGGCTATGACATCCGTTGTGAGGCGGTGGCTGAGCGGGGGGCGGTCTCGCTGGCCGATCAGCACGTGGTTTCGGTGCGTGATGGCTACGGTGCCCGGAATCGGATATGCCGCGATCACAATGACAGGTTCTATGATGCGTTCGTCACCGAGGTGCAGGAGTGGGTCGCCGCAGTAGCGGCGGGACGTCATGCTGGGTCGACCTCCTGGGACGGGTATGCCGCTGCAGTGGTGTGTGACGCCGGAGTTCAGGCTCTCACCGCCGACGGAGAAGTCCCCATCACCATGATCGACAAGCCTCGCTTCTATCGCTGAGCGGATGTGTTCGCCTCGGTCGTGATCGGATCGAGACGTCCACATGTCAGGCAAATGTTCGTATGTCTTGACGAACTATCATTATGTCGCATAAGTTCACCACATCGATTACATGGCAGTAGTTGAATCGATACCTTGAGTCTGGCGGACGGTGGGAGGCCGGAGCCTCCCACCGACCCAGGGTTAGACACAGGTATCGACCCGATCAGGAGAGGGACCATGGCAAGAAAGCTCCGATTCACAATTGCGGCGGCGGTACTCGCGTCCGCCTTAGTCTTCACCGCGTGCAGCACCCAGGCAGAACCTGGTGGTAGCACCGCTGGTGGGGGAGGTGACGGCGGTATCAAGGTCGGTGCTGCCTTTCCGATCCTTGATCAGTTCCTGCAGAACGTCGCCGATGGCATGGAGGCTGAGGCCGCTCAACAGGGCATTGAGCTCACCGTGGTTGCCGCCGACGAAAAGGCGGACAAGCAACTATCCCAGGTGGAGAACTTCATCTCCCAGGGTATGGATGCCATTCTCGTGGTCCCGGTGGATACTGACGCTGCCGGCCCGATGACCAGTGCGGCCCAGGGTGCCGAGATTCCGCTGGTCTATGTCAACCGTCGCCCCAGCGAGCTGCCAGCTGGAGTGCCCTACGTCGGCTCGGACTCCCTGGTCTCCGGCCAACTGCAGATGGAAGAGTTGGCTCGGTTGGCCGAGGGCAAAGGCAATGTGGTGATCCTGCAGGGTGACCCCGCGAACGAAGCAGCACGTCTGCGCACGCAGGGGTGTCAGGAGATCGTGGACAAGAACCCGGAAATGGAAGTCATCAAGACTCAGGCAGGCAACTGGTACCGGGAGGAGGGTCTTTCAATTATGGAGAACTGGCTGCAATCCGGCGACCAGATCGACATCGTGTGCGCGAATAATGACGAGATGGCGCTGGGGGCAGTTCAGGCGTTGAAGACCGCCGGTCAGCTCGACAAGGTGCTCGTGGGCGGTGTCGATGCCACCCCGGACGCGCTGGCTGCTATGGAGGCCGGCGAGCTTGAAGTCACTGTTTTCCAGGATGCCAAAGGCCAGGGTGGTGGTGGCGTACAGGCAGCCGTGAGCCTTATCAACGGTGAGATGGTTGAGGACTATGTTGATGTCCCGTATCAGCTCGTGACGCCGGACAACCTGGCAGATTTCAAGAGCTAGTCAGATTCTCGAGCGGTTGGGAAGGTACTATCTTTCCAACCGTTCGGTGCTGACACCCTTTCGTTGAACGACACGATGGCGAGGTGGCCATGAGCAGCGAGTACGTATTGCGCATGAACGGGATCTCGAAGAGTTTCCCCGGTGTTCGTGCGTTAGACCATGTAGATCTGCACGTCAAGCCTGGGACCGTGCACTCCCTGATGGGTGAGAATGGTGCCGGCAAGTCGACCCTGATGAAGATCCTGATCGGGCTGTACCAGGCTGATGCGGGATCGATCACCCTGGACGGAAAGACTGTCACGATTCCCGATGCCGCGGCCGGTCTCGAGTTGGGGATTTCCATGATCCACCAGGAGTTGTCACCAGTACCCGAGATGACCGTGGCCGAGAATATCTACCTGGGGAGGGAACTGCGAGGCAGTGGCGGTTTCGTCAGCCGGCGCAAGATGAATTCCGCCACGCAAACACTGTTCGACAGATGGGACATCGACGTGCCGCCCGCTGCGCAGATGAAGGCGTTGAGTATCGCGCAGACCCAGATGGTTGAAATCGCCAAGGCGATTAGCTTCGATTCCCGGATCATCATCATGGATGAGCCGACGTCGGCGATCACCGAGACAGAGGTGGCCCATCTGCATCGGATGGTCGACGATCTGCGTGCCTCGGGCACGGCGATCATCTACATCACGCACAAGATGGACGAGGTCTTCAAGATCTCCGACGACATCACCGTTTTCCGAGACGGTACCCACGTGGCGACCCAGCCGGCTGCGGAGCTGGATCACGACAAGCTGATCACGTTGATGGTGGGACGTGAGCTGACTCAGATGTTTCCCAAGGTGGAGGCCGAGATCGGGGAGCCGATCCTGGAGGTCAAGAACCTGAACCGTGGCGAACTAGTTCAAAATGTCAGCTTCGAGGTGCGCAGCGGTGAGATCTTGGGGTTTGCCGGACTTATGGGGGCAGGGCGCACCGAGGTGCTGGAGACCCTGTTCGGGGTGGAGCGCGCCGAATCCGGTGAGGTCTTCGTCCACGGCCGGAGGGTGGCTATCACCGAACCGAAACATGCCATTGCTGCGGGAATGGGATTGCTGACGGAGGATCGCAAACTGACCGGGATTATGCCGGTGTTGTCGGTCCGGGACAACATGATCATGGCTGCGCTGAAGCGCTTCAGCCCCAATGGGCTCCTGCAACGGGGTCGGATCGAGGAGACCTGCCAGGAGCAACGGGAAGCTCTGGCGCTGAAGACGCCGTCCCTGAATCAATTGATCCAGAACTTGTCTGGTGGAAACCAGCAGAAGGTGCTCATCTCTCGATGGTTGCTCACTCTCCCAGACATTCTCATGATCGATGAGCCCACCCGGGGAATCGACGTGGGGGCCAAATCTGAAATTCACAAACTAATGTCCACACTGGCACAACAAGGCAAGGCCATCATCATGGTGTCCTCTGAGATGCCTGAGGTGCTCGGAATGAGCGATCGCGTGGTCGTGATGCACGAGGGGCGTATCAGCGGAATCGTCGACCGTGCTGACGCCACCCAGGAACGAATCATGCAATTGGCGACCGGCACGGACGCTGTGGCTGCCTGAGAGGATTTTGATCATGACTACTGCGACCACAGAAAAGGTCAGCACCTTTGAGCTCGGAGAATTCGTCAAGAAGTATGCCATCGTCGGTATCCTGTTGTTGTTGATTGTCTTGCTCTCGGTGATGACGCAGGGAACGTTCCTGCGTCCGCAGAATCTGATCAATGTGATCGTGCAGATTTCGGCGATCGGCATCATTGCCACCGGCATGACCTTTGTCATCATAATTGAGGGGATTGACCTGTCTGTAGGCTCAGTCATCGCCCTGGCGGCAGTGGTGTCGGCCAGTCTCGCACAGGTGGTGGGGGCCTCGAATGCCATGTATCCCGGGTTTCAAGTGCCGGTTATCGTGGCGATCCTCGGGGGCCTTTTGGTCGGGGCTGCTGCGGGCGCGGTGAATGGCTTCCTCGTGACCCGGTTCCGATTGGCGCCCTTCATTGCGACCTTGGGCATGATGACAGCCGCATCCGGTCTGGCCTCGATCTACACAGGTGGTCGTCCCGTCTCCAACCTGAAGGATGGGTTCAATTGGTTGGGCCAGGGCAGCATCGTCGGCATCCCCGTTCCGATCGTCGTGTTTGCGATTGTGGCCGCGCTCGGTCACATAGTACTGAATTTCACCCGGTTTGGCCGTCACACCTACGCGGTCGGGGGCAACATCCAGGCTGCTCGGGTATCGGGCATCAATATCGACCGAGTCAAGTTCACTATCTTCGCTGTTACCGGAATGCTTGCTGGGTTGGCCGGAATGATGCTGGCCGGCCGGATCGGTTCGGGCCAGCCGACCCTCGGCACTGGGATTGAGCTGGATGTGATCGCGGCCACGGTGATTGGTGGCACGAGCTTCACCGGGGGCGTCGGCACCATCTGGGGAACGGTGGTCGGTGCGCTGATCATCGGCATCATCAATAACGGTCTCGATCTGATGGATGTGTCTCCGTTCTGGCAGAAGGTCGTCAAGGGCGTCATCATCGTGCTGGCGATCATCATCGATGAGATGAAGAACCGCAAGTGACGACCATGCTAGGAGCCGGGATCATCGCCTTCGGGTGGATGGGGCGGCTGCATGCCAGAGGGTTGCGAGCGGTCGCCGAGCGGTATCCAGAGGGGGGCTTCGGTGCGCGCCTGGTGAGCGTGGCGGACCCCGCTGAAGCCAATCGTACTGAGGCCTTGCAGTTGGGATTCGATCGATCAGTGGCTGACTATCACGATCTGTTGGCCGATCAGGAAGTAGATGTGGTGTCGATCTGTGCGCCCAACCATCTTCACCATGAGATCGCCCTGGCAGCGATTGCTGCGGGCAAGCCGATCTGGATTGAGAAGCCCATGGGTGTCGACGCCGCTCAAAGCCGTGAGATCGCTGAGGCGACAACGGCGGCTGGGCTGGCCAGTGCCGTCGGCTTCAGCTATCGCCATCAACCGGCGGTATCCCATGCGCGTGACCTGGTGAGCTCCGGGCGGCTGGGGCGGATCACCAACGCGCGGGTATGGCTGATCGCTGACTACGCATCCTCTGCAGAGGGGCCATTCACCTGGCGCTACACCCGCCGACAGGCTGGTGCCGGGGTGATCGGTGATTTACTCAGCCATGGCATCGACTTGGCCCAGTATGTCCTGGGCGCCAGGATCGCGGAGGTGTCCGCGATGACAGACACGTTCATCACCACCCGGCCGGTGCCACTGTCTGCGGGCGTGGGGCACGCGGCGGTTGCTGTGAGTGATGAGCGGCGTCCAGTGGAGAATGAGGATTACGTTGCGGTATTGGCACGTACCGATTCTGAGGTGCTGATCACATTGGAGTCATCCCGGGTTGCCGTGGGGCCGCACGCGGAATATGTCCTGGAGGTGTATGGCACCCAGGGATCCGTCCGCTGGAACTTGGAGCACCCGCAGCATCTGCAGGTGCTGCTCCAGGAGTCCGGCGCCCAGCCTGGATATGCGACCGTGATGAGCAATGCGAATCACGGGGATTTCGGGCGATTTCAGCCCGGTCCTGGGTTGCACCTGTCTTTTGATGATGCCAAGACTGTGGAGGCCAAGCTCTTTCTGGAGTCGGTCGTCACCGGGCAGCAGGTTGCCCCCTCGGTCGGTGATGGCTGGGCGGCGGCCGAAGCGGATGAGGCGATTGTCGCCTCTGCTGCCAATCGGGCTTGGTGCCCGGTTCCAGAGGTATCCGGGACTACCTACGCCGGCTAGGGATGCGCTGATCGATTATGCCCTGGCTGTGGCGCACTGGATCGGGCGATCCGCTTCCCCCAGATCTGGCGATGGACGTCCAGGTACACCCACTAGATGTGGGGTTGCGGTTCATCCCGCCCGGCACGTCCTCGCGCAGGACAGCATTAATCAGCACACCCCCAGATCAGGGAAACTGAAGGAGTAACCGTGGTAAAGATTCTGCTTGACCCGAGCATGTACCATCCGAACCTGTCGGTGCCCGAAGAGTGCTACAAGGCGGCTGACCTTGGTTATCAGTACCTGGAGTTATCTCCGCGGGCAGACTTTCATGAATGGCATCACTACCCGAAGGTCAATGACACTGATGTCGCGAAGATCAAGCAGGCGATGGCCGATTCGGGCGTGAAAATCTGGACCTTTAACCCGGTCTTCGACTGGGCCTCGCCCGATGAGCCAACCCGGCGTGCTCATGTACGCAACTTTCGCCGACTGCTAGAGATTGCCAATGACCTCGAAGTGCCGATGATCGCAACCGAGCTGTCGGGAGATCCCAATCGTCCTACAGAATCCGAGTGGGCCTTCTACGCCTCGATAGAAGACCTGATTCCGGATTTCGAGAGGTACGGCCTCAGCTGCACCATCGAGGCCCATCCCTACGACTTTGTCGAAACCAATACCCGTGCCGTCGACATTGTGCGGGGGGTCAACAAGGACTGGTTCAACTACGAGTTCTGCTGTCCCCATGCTTTCCATCTCTCCGAAGGGAACGGGGACATGCGGGCGATGATGGCCTATGCGGGTGAGAAGCTGGCACACGTCCACGTTGCCGATGTATTCAACCATCTGGCCAACGTAGGTAACCGATACATCGTGAATCCGCCCGGGGTCGACGCGCGCATCCACCAGCACAATGAGATCGGTAACGGTGAGGTTCCCTGGGATGAGGTCTTCGGCTACCTGAGGGAAACGCACTACGACGGTCCGCTCTCGGTCTGCGTCTTCGGCTGGGAAGAGCACGCCGATGCGATCCACATCCGCATGCGCGAGCGCATTGAGGCTGAGTTGGGCACGGCCTGACTCATCGGGTCGGACGGTAGATACACGGAGGACCCGCTATGCAGCGGTTCGCACTACTGGGGGCAGGGTTCATCGGTACGGTGCATGCCCAGAATCTGGCTGCGCACCCTGGGGTGGACTTCACGGTCGTCTACGACGTTGCTGTAGATAAGGCGGCGCAGGTCGCAGCACATCACGGCATCCGGGTGGCACCGACCCTCGAGGCGGCCCTTGATCCAGATGTGGTGGATGCTGTGTTTATCGCCACCTCCACCGATAAGCATGCGGCAACGCTCCGACAGGCGGTGGTGGCAGGATTGGCCGTGATCTGCGAGAAGCCGATCGACCTTGAGTTTGCCCGTGCTGCTGAGGTGTGTCGCTATGCCGGGCGGCATGCTGCGCGGGTGATGATGAATTTCAACCGGCGGTTTGATCCTGACCACGCGGAACTGCGAAGAGTGGTTGCCAGCGGGGGAGTGGGGCTGGTGGAACTGGTCCACCTGACCTCCCGTGGACCCGACGTTCCGCCGTGGAAGTGCCTCCAGGTCTCTGGTGGTCAGTTCCGGGATCAAACCGTTCACTTTTTTTGACCTTGCTCGGTGGATCGTGGGGGCTGATCCGATTGAGGTCTTCGCCGCGGGTTCGGCCTTGGCTGAGCCTCGACTACTGGAGTTGGGAGACGTGGATACCTCGGTGTGTGTGCTCACCATGCCCAGCGGCGCCATGGTTCATATTGACTGCACCCGTCGCACGGGCTATGGCTACGACGAGCGGATTGAGGTCATGGGCTCGGACGGAATGGTGGAGTCGATGCGGCACCGTACGGGCTGGGTGGCGCACTACGGGGGTGATCGAATTGCCAGCTCGCCGATGCCCCCGGGTTGGTTCGAGCAGGTGCAACCCACCTATGCGTTAGCTCTCGATCATTTAAGTCTCTGGGGGAAGGGAGAGCGCTGGAGCCGACCCTGTTGGATGGACTCAAGGCCCAGGCCATCGCCGAGGCGGCGACCCGCAGCCTCCGGACTGGCAAACGCGAACGGATCGCCTATGAACTGGTTCCCGACACCACGGTGACGTAGATGTTAGGTAGAACGCTCCCCCAACCACGGGTCCCTGATCCCGGAGCTGTGCCATCGTTGCGATGGGCGATCCTGGGCACCGGTTGGATCGCCCAGTGGTTTGTCGAATCAGTGCAGCAGTTCACCAGCCAGCAGGTGGTTGCAGTCGGATCCCGCACCGCGGAACGAGCTGAGGGATTCGCTCGCCGATACGGCCTGGCGCAGGCATTCGGATCGTATGAGGACCTGGTGGCGGCCGATGTCGATGTTGTCTACGTGGCTACCGCACATCTTGAGCACCTGGCGCATCATCCTTGGCGCTGGAGGCTGGTAGGCCCGTGCTTATCGAAAAGCCACTCGCTGTTCGGGTGAACGAGGTGGACGAACTCATTGCCCTCGCCCGAACCAAGGGCCTGTTCGCCATGGAGGCGATGTGGACGCTCACTCTCCCGCGCTACTCGGTGGTGCGTCAGGTACTCGAACAAGACTTGCTCGGCCAGGTGGTGGAAGTGTCGGTGAACCTGGGAGAACGCTTGCTCGACCACCACCGTGCCATGGATCCACCACAGGGTGGGGGTGCGATGAATGACCTAGGGATGCGCTGATCAATCATGCCCTGGCTGTGGCGCACCGGATCGGGCGAACCACGTCCCCCACATCTGGCGATGGACATCCAGTACACCCACCAGATCTGGGGTCGCGGTTCATCTCGCCCGGCACGTCCTCGCACAGGACAGCATTGATCAGCGCATCCCTAGGGACGTACGTCATGATGTTGGCCCACGAAGTGATGCCTGGGCTGCGAGTAGTGGCTGCGCGCGGACAGCGGCATCCTTCGCATGGGGCGGTGGGGCGTTCCATGCCCTGCTTGGAGACGACCACGGCCATCAGGGCACCGTCAGCGTGTCCATGCTTGCCGACACGCCGAGTTCGGCGTATATCGCTGGCACTGAGGCAACGCTCTCACTCACCTCGCCTTTCTATCAGCCGGGTCCAGTGACTGTCCGTTTCCACGATGGCGAGGAAGTGCACTACTCCGAGTCGGCTTCGGCACATAGCCAGCTGTTCTGGGAGGCACTAGAGGTGGCCCGGTGTGTTCACGAGGGGCTGGCCGAGTTGCCGATCCGGCCGCTAGATCAGTCGCGGGCATGCTTGGTCTTGATGGAGCAGGCGCGGGTCCTGATGGGGGATGGGATCGTATAGCTGTACCCAGATCATCCGGTGGCGCACTTCTTGCGAGGGGAGTCCTCTCGCGCCTCGCCGGGCAGCACAGGCCGTGCTGTAAGGCCGTAGGATGAGTGGGTGAATCTGGCGGAACTCATCGAGCTCGTCGCCTCCGAACCCACCGTCGCTGACCTGGTCAGCCGTGCGCGCGGAGGCGAGTTGGCCACTCATGACACCATGTGCGTGGAACCGGTGCGGCCCTTTGTTGCGGCGGCGCTGGCGCGGGACGCCGGTCGGCCACTGCTCGTGGTGACCTCCACCTATCGTGAGGCGGAGACCACTACCGAAGCGCTGCGCTCCCTGCTGGGTGAGGATGCGGTCTGCTACTACCCGGCGTGGGAAACCCTGCCGCACGAGCGCCTGTCACCCCGTTCGGACACCGTCGGGCGCCGGCTGGCGGTGCTCCGGCGCCTGGCCGGGGCCGAGGATCTTCCCGCCCCGCGCATCGTCGTGGCGCCGGTGCGGGCGGTGCTCCAGCCGCAGGTCGCTGGGCTTGGGCAGCTGCGCCCGGTCCGCTTGGCCATCGGTGAGGACTACGACCTCGAACAGCTAGCCGCCGATCTTGTCAATGCCGCCTACGTGCGGGTCGATCTGGTGGAGCATCGAGGCGAGTTCGCGATCCGCGGCGGTATCGCCGATGTCTTCCCACCGATGGAGGAGCATCCGGTTCGGATCGACTTCTTCGGCGACACCGTTGAGGACATCCGGCCGTTCAGCGTGGCCGATCAGCGCTCTGAGGAGGAAACCCGCACTGAGTTGGTAGCTACCCCCTGCCGGGAGATACTGCTCACCGAGGCCGTCAAAGTCCGCGCCGCAGAACGGGCGGCTGACTCGGCCGCGCCGCAGGCCATGCGGGAGCTATTTGAGCGGATCTCCGCCGGCCACGTCGTTGAAGGCATGGAGGCCCTGGCGCCAGCGCTGGTTGACGCGATGGAGCTGCTGGTTGATGTGATGCCTGCGGACACCCTGGTGGTGGTCAATGATCCCGAGAAGGTCCGTACTCGGGCTGAGGAGCTGCATGCCACCTCCCAGGAGTTTCTGGCGGCCAGCTGGTCGGCCGCGGGGGATGGCGGAAAGCTGCCCGTAGATCTGGCCGCCTCGGCCTACCGCACCCTCGCAGACGTGCGCACCGATGCACTGTCCGGTGGCCTGGGCTGGTGGAGCCTGTCGGCGTTCACCGACGATCCCGATTCCAGCCAGATCCCAGGCAGTGTCAACGAGCCATTTCGGGGCGATGTGGAGTTGGCCATTGAGCAGATCACTGCGGCCCTCGCCGCGGGTCAGCGGGTGGTCCTGGCGGCTGAGAACCCGGGACGGGCTGCCCGGCTGGGTGACATCCTGGCTGAACACGAGCTGGCTGGACGGGTGAGTATCGTGGAGGCCGACCTGGGTCGCGGGTTCACCCTGGGGCGGCGCCAGCTCTGGGTGGTGACCAGCGCCGACCTCTCGGGGCAGAAGGGGGTGGAGAAGGCCACCCGGCAGATGCCCCGGCGTCGCAAGAACACCATCGACCCTCTGGAATTGGCGCCCGGCGATCCAGTGGTGCACGATCAGCACGGCGTGGGACGCTATGTCGAGATGGTGCAACGCACCATGGGCAATGCCACCCGCGAGTATCTGGTCATCGAGTACGCGCCCAGTAAGCGTGGCCAACCCCGAGATCGGCTCTTCGTGCCGATGGATGCTCTCGATCAGATCACCCGCTACGTCGGCGGTGAATCGCCCACCCTTGACCGGATGGGGGGTGCCGATTGGGGCAAACGCAAGAGCAAGGCCCGCAAGGCGGTCCGGGAGATCGCCAGCGAACTCATCAAGCTGTATGCCGCCCGGCAGGCCTCCCACGGGCACGCCTTCGGCCCCGACAGCCCCTGGCAGGCTGAACTGGAGGACACCTTCAAACATGTGGAGACCCCCGACCAGCTGGCTGCTGTCGAGGAGGTCAAGTCCGACATGGAGAAGATCGTGCCTATGGACCGGCTGGTCTGTGGCGATGTCGGCTACGGCAAGACTGAGATTGCCGTCCGGGCCGCCTTCAAGGCCGTCATGGATGGCAAACAGGTGGCCATCCTGGTGCCCACGACGCTCTTGGTCCAGCAGCACCACGCCACCTTTGCCGACCGCTATGCCGGCTTCCCGGTCACTATCAAGGCGCTCAGCCGGTTTACGCCGGCCAGCGAAGCTACCGCCACCCTGGCCGGTCTCGCCGACGGCAGCGTCGACGTGGTGGTGGGCACCCACCGGCTGCTGTCGGAGACCATCGGATACAAGGACCTCGGCCTGGTGATCATCGACGAGGAACAGCGCTTTGGTGTCGACCACAAGGAAGCCCTCAAGAAGATGCGGCTCAACGTCGATTTCCTGTCGATGTCGGCCACCCCGATTCCGCGCACCTTGGAGATGGCGGTCACCGGGATCCGGGAGATGAGCGTGATCGCCACCCCGCCGGAGGAGCGCCACCCGGTGCTCACCTTTGCGGGACCCTACGATCAAGCCCAGATCCGAGCCGCCATCCGTCGTGAACTCGCCCGAGAGGGGCAGATCTTCTACATCCACAACCGGGTGCAGTCCATCGAGAAGACGGCTCGTCAACTGCGAGAGCTCGTCCCCGAGGCCCGGGTGCTGGTGGCCCACGGTCAGATGAACGAGAAGGCCCTGGAACAGGTGATGGTCCAGTTCTGGGAGCGAGAGGCCGACGTGCTGGTGTGCACCACCATCGTGGAAGCCGGTCTCGACATCGCCACGGCCAATACCCTGCTCATCGAACGTGCCGACATGATGGGGCTGTCCCAACTGCACCAGCTCCGCGGTCGGGTCGGCCGTAGCCGGGAGCGAGGCTATGCCTACTTCTTCTATCCGCCAGACCGGCCGCTGTCGGAGACCGCACATGATCGGCTGGCCACCATGGCTGCGCACAGTGATCTGGGTGCGGGCATGGCTATCGCGATGAAGGACCTCGAAATTCGCGGGGCAGGCAACCTGCTCGGCGAACAACAATCGGGGCACATCGCCGACGTCGGCTTTGATCTGTACCTGCGCCTGGTCGGCGAAGCGGTGGCCGACTACCGCGGGGAGAGCGTCGAGCCGGAACCGGAGATGAAGATTGAGTTGCCCGTGGCGGCCCATCTGCCGGTTGACTACGTCGAGACCGAACGGCTCCGGCTGGAAATGTACAAGCGGCTCGCGGGGGTGCATACCCCCGAAGAACTCGACGAGGTTCGCGCCGAGCTGCAGGATCGCTATGGTGCCCTGCCCGAACCCGTCGAGAATCTGCTGGCCGTCGCCCGGTTCCGGATGCTGGCGCGCACGGTTGGGTTGACCGAGGTGATCACCGCGGGCACCATGATCCGGTTCGGTCCGGTGGAGCTGCCCGAGAGCCGGGATGCCCGCCGCCAGCGGCTGTACCCGGGGTCCCGGGTCAACAAGGCCAACCGGCATTTGTTCTTGCCCCGGCCGATGACCCGCCAGATCGGAGGGGAGCCAGTGCAGGATGCTGCCCTCCTGGCCTGGGCCACCGAGGCAGTCTCGGCGCTGTTCGACGCGGTGGTGCCCGCGGCGTAGGTGTGGCCCGTAGGACACTTCGTGGAGCATCGGATTCGCCACGGCGCCCACTCGCGGTCGCGTGAAACCAGGTTGATGGGGCTGTCCGGTCGGCGCTTGGCCCTGTGGAGGATCCGGGGGCCAGCACTGTCAGGGATAGATTTTGTATCCTCAGTAGTCTTGCGTCGCTGAGGAGGAAGAGTGAGTGAGCCGGAGTCGCCGGATCGGGGTTGGCTCACGCGTACGCTTTTCCCGGATGGGGCTGAACCGGATCCGCGGTTTTCGTTGGCCAATGAGCGCACCTTCTTGGCCTGGATCCGGACCTCGCTGGCCTTGCTGGGCGGTGGGGTGGCGCTGGAGGCTTTCGGTCAGGATGTGTTTCCGATCCCCGTCCGGTTCTGGGCGGCGCTGGCGCTGACCGCGACGTCGCTGCTGGTGTCGGCGTTTGCGTCGTGGCGCTGGTTCAGCGTCGAGCGTGCCATGCGGCACGGCGCGCCCCTGGCGGCCCCGGGGATCCTCCTGGTGGTCGCCTTCGGATTGGTACTCGCCTCGATCCTGCTCGCGATCCTGTTCATCGGGTTGGAGACCTGATGGCTATCGGGCCACCGGTCGATCCTGGGTTACAACCGGAGCGGACGGCGTTGGCCTGGACCCGCACCACGCTGTCGTTGCTCGTGGTGGGGGTGCTCATGGCACGGATGCTGACTGTATATCAGACGCCGGTCGGGCCAGCGTTGATCCTCATCGGGCTCATCATCGTGCTGGTCGTGCGCGATCAGGCCGGCCGTCACCAGCGAGCGGTCCATGCTGTCGCCGGCCGAGGATCGCCGGTTGCGACGGTCTCGGTACTCTCAGTGGGCCTGGGCTCGGCGATGCTCGCAGTCATCGTGCTGGCCGCGACCGTGGCCTGAACCGCTAGGATCGATGACGAGAGCCACCCACACCGGTATCGGAGTCGGCATTTTATGAACAAGTTTGTGCGTCACCTGGCAGTCGGCGGAGCCCTGGCTGCGCTCGTGCTCACCGGATGCAGCCAACCCCCCACAGCGGCCGCGGTCGTCGAGGGGACCCCGATTTCGGACAGGTCCGTCCGCGAGACTATCGGGGCGCTGGCCGTGGGGTCCGGCGTCGACCCGGCCCAGATCCCACCCGGCGATGTCGCCCGGTCTCTGATAGTGGGGGCGGCCAGCGAGGTCATCGCTGCTGAGCAAGGCGTCTCCGTGGAGGATGGCGCGATCGACGCAGCCATCGCGGCGGACCCGCAGTTGGCTAGGGTGGCAGTCGTCCCGGGCACTGACCAATATGTGCGCGGGGCAGCCACCTTTAGAATCGTGCTTGACAAGATAGGCGAGGCGGCCTACCGGTCTGCGCTGGCGGAGCTCGACGTTGAGATGAACCCGCGCTACGGAAGCTGGATCGCGGGTGAATCCGGCATTCGGATTGATTCCTCCGGTCTCGCGGTCGACCCCAAAGCCTAAGGCGGGTGTCCACGGGGGTTCGCCGCTTGGCCGAGGTGATGCACACGCTGCGCAGCGGCTGCCCGTGGGATGCCCAGCAGACCCATGAAACCCTGGTCACTTACCTGATCGAGGAGACTGCCGAGGTCGTCGAAGCCATCGAGACCGGCGACGACGCACTGCTCAGCGAAGAGCTCGGCGACCTGCTGTTGCAGGTGGTTTTTCATGCCGAGATCGCGGCCGAACAGGAGCGATTCACCCTGGATGATGTGGCCGATAGGATCGCCGACAAGCTCATTCGCAGGCATCCGCATGTCTTTGCCGCGGAGAGCCCGCCTGCCGATCTGCACCAGAGTTGGGAAGCCCGCAAGCGGGCCGAGAAGGGCCGCACCTCTGCGTTGGACGGTATCCCGGCGCCGCTGGACACGGTCGCCCGGGCCGCCAAGGTCATCACCCGGTCTCGTCTCCACGGCGTAGCCACCGGGTTGCCGGAGAGTCCGATCACGGCAGCCGAGGTGGGCCAGGAGATGCTGGCACTCATCGGGCGGGCCCAGGCGAGCGGGGTGGATCCAGATCAGGCGACCCGGGCCGCCCTCCGGGATCTGGAACAGCACCTACGGGAGCGAGAGTCGGACGGGTGAGGGTAGGGGTGAAGCCTGGGTCGGGCGCCACCCAGGCCGGCCTTCGCGATGATTGTCGTCTCACCGGCCGCGGCTGCCTCGGCCAATCCTCGTTGGTCAGGGCGCGCTTCACCAGGTCAGCGACCCTGACCTGGGCCGGTGATCAGCTCTCAGTACGGGGCCGATTCGCGCTACCGCACGCAGTCAACCGGCTCGAACACCGATAAGATGATCGGCGGATCAACCATCACGAAAGGTAGCCACTGTGGCAAGCATCGAGATCGTCAACGCTCGCGAGATTCTGGATTCCCGGGGCAATCCCACTGTCGAGGTCGAGGTGCTCCTTGACGATGACGCGCAGGGCCGGGCGGCGGTGCCGTCGGGCGCGTCGACAGGTGCGTTCGAGGCCGTGGAGCTACGCGATGGCGACAACGGGCGTTACCTGGGTAAGGGCGTGCTGAGCGCCGTCGCCCACGTCAACGAGGACATCGCCGAGGAGATCATGGGCTTCGATGCCACTGATCAGCGCGAGATCGACGCGGCCATGATCGAGCTTGATGACACCACGAACAAGGGCAAGCTGGGCGCCAATGCGATCCTGGGTGTATCGCTGGCAGTCGCGCACGCCGCCGCCGAGTCGGCCGGCCTGCCGTTGTTCCGCTACGTGGGCGGACCGAATGCGCATGTCCTGCCCGTGCCCATGATGAACATCCTCAACGGCGGGTCACACGCCGATTCCAATGTGGACATTCAGGAGTTCATGATCGCACCGGTGGGCGCGGAGTCCTTCGCCGAAGCATTGCGGATGGGGGCTGAGGTTTATCACGCGCTCAAGGGCGTCCTCAAGGAGAAGGGCCTGAACACCGGCTTGGGTGATGAGGGCGGATTCGCGCCGAACCTCGAATCGAACCGGGCGGCGCTCGACCTGATAGTAGAGGCGATCGGCAAGGCTGGTTACGAGGCTGGCAAGGATGTCTGTCTCGCCCTGGACGTGGCGGCCAGTGAGTTCTACAACGATGAGGGCACCTACGACTTCGAAGGCGCCAAGAAGACCGCTGCTGAAATGACCGATTTGTACGCCGAATGGGTCGATGCCTACCCGCTGGTGTCCATCGAGGATCCGCTCAACGAGGACGACTGGTCGGGCTGGCAGACCATCACCTCCCGTCTCGGGGACACGGTGCAGCTCGTGGGTGACGATCTGTTCGTCACCAACCCCGAGCGGCTGCAGCGCGGTATTGACGAAGGGTCTGCCAATGCGCTGCTGGTGAAGGTCAACCAGATCGGCTCGCTCACCGAGACCCTCGATGCTGTCGAACTGGCCCACCGCAACGGCTTCCGCTGCATGATGTCGCACCGCTCTGGGGAGACCGAGGACACCACCATCGCCGATCTGGCGGTGGCCACCAACTGTGGCCAGATCAAGACCGGTGCCCCGGCCCGCTCCGATCGGGTGGCCAAGTACAACCAGTTGCTCCGGATCGAGGAGACCCTGGAAGACGCTGCTGAATATGCCGGACGGAGCGCCTTCCCGAGGTTCCGGGGCTGACCCAGCACCCCTCCACCCGAGGGATCACCCATACCGTCTAGCGGCGTGGCCGGACTCCGTGGGGGGGCCGGCCACGCCGCGTCTACGGGCTGCCTGGAGCCCAGTGCTGGTGAGGGGTGCCTGCGCGGCTCCCGGAATGTCGCGGGCCACGCCGAACTCGGTTCCGCCTAGGCTGGGGACGTCACCGGATCTGCGAGGGGAGGACGATGGGTTTCAGGGATCTGCGCAACTCCCGGCAGCCGGCCGGTCCCACGCGGACGCCCCGGCGTTCCAGCCGCCGGCCAGGGGCGGGCCAATCGCCCACGCTGCCGGAGGTGCCCGCCGCCGCAAACCCCGCCGGTGAATCACGGACGATACCCCGCAGACGGTCAGGCTTCGTCGTGACCCAACGGTTGCTGGTCTTCACTGGCGTGCTCGTGCTCGTCGCTCTGTCCTTTGTCAGTTCGCTACGGGTTTACATTGCCCAATCGGGCGAGCTGGCGGTGGCCCGGCAGCAGATCGAGGAGCGCAGCGCCCGGGCGGATGCGCTGCAGACCGAACTCGACCGCTGGGCCGATGATTCCTACGTCCGCGCCCAAGCCCGGGATCGGCTGGGCTGGCTGTTGCCAGGTGAGGTTGGCTACCGGGTGATTGGCCGGGACGGTCAGGTGCTCGATGGGAGCGCTGAGATCCAGGGAATCGGTAACGACCAGGCCGGAGCCACGGAGCACTGGTGGGAACGGCTAGCCGGATCAATCGAGGCCGCAGACCAGCCAGCATCGGTACGGCGCTAGCGACCCTCGGTCGCTAGGCTGGTCCGGTGCCCGTGCTTGAGCCAGCCACCATCGCCGATCTTGCGAGCCTCCGCCAGCAACTAGGGCGGGAACCCCGGGGGATCGCCGGGATCGCTTGGCGCTGTCCCTGCGGGCAGCCGGGTGTGGTGGCCACCAAGCCACGGCTTCCCGACGGTACCCCGTTTCCGACGACCTACTACCTCACCTGCCCGCGGCTAGTGTCGGCCTGTTCCACGCTGGAGTCTCAGGGGGTGATGGCGGAGATGACCCGCCGGCTGGGCCAGGATGCCGCGTTGGCGCGGCGGTATCGACAGGCGCACGAAGCCTATGTGGCGGATCGGGCGGCCCTCGGTGAGGTTGCCGAGATTGCCGGGATCAGCGCTGGTGGTATGCCTACCCGAGTCAAGTGCCTCCATGTCCTGGTCGGGCATGCGTTGGCGGTGGGAGCCGGGGTCAATCCGCTCGGTGATGAGGCGCTGGCCCGGATCGCGGAGCTGCCGCCCCGGCCGTGCACTCACGAGGAGAACCCATGACCCGGGCTGCCGCGATCGACTGCGGCACCAACTCGGTCCGGTTGCTGCTGGTCTCTGGGGGCGGCTCCGGCGCTGTCGAACTGGCGCGGGAGGTGCGGATCACCAGGTTGGGTCAGGGGGTCGATGCCACTGGGGAGTTTCACACTGATGCGTTGACGCGCACCTTTGCGGCCTGCGACGAGTTCGCTGAGATGATCGGCGCAGCCGGAGCGACGCGGGTCCGGTTCGTGGCCACCTCGGCTGCGCGGGATGCCCGCAACCGGGACGCCTTCTTCGCCGGCATAGCAGCCCGTCTGGGGGTGACCCCGGAGATTATTGACGGCACTGAGGAGGCTGCGCTGTCCTTCACCGGTGCGCTTACCG
>JBKEBU010000175.1:0-2970 GCA_047973325.1 Propioniciclava sp.
GCAGCTGATCTTTTGTATTCGCGACCCCAGGTGAGTCCTGGGCTGCGCCGTGGACCCTCACCGATACCCCGGCATCGATTCCGGATCCCCGTCTTGCCCAGAACCCACCTGACGCCGCTCGACACCACACATCTCAGCTGCGACAAACTACTAGGTACGCTGCGGTGTCAGGACATATACCGCGGCCCCGGCTAGCAGATTGGGAACCCGGCCCTGCATCCGAAGCCGCCGACCCGCCTGGGTGTAGGTGTATCGACTCTCGACGTGCAACTGCAACTGCTCAAATAGGTCCTCGAGATCGGCCAGGGTGGTGTGCCGTAGGTTGGGAGTGTCATACCAGGCGTAGGGCAGTTCCTTGCTGACTGGCATCCGGCCAAAGAGCAGCCGGAATCGGTTGCGAAAATAGCCGAAGTTTGGCACGGATACGATCAGCTGTGAGGCCACCCGGGCCATACCGGCCAGCACCTCTTCTGGGTCCAGCATCGTCTGCAGCGTCCGAGACAAGACCACCGTGTCATAGGACTGGTCCTGTAGATCGGTGAGCACATCCCCGATATCGCGATCCAGGACCGCAACCCCCGACCGGATGGCCACCAGTACGGCGTCCGGGTCGATCTCCACCCCCGTCCCGGTGCACCCCTTGTCGTCCATGAGGTGGCGGAGTAAAGTGCCGCGTCCGCACCCCAGGTCCAGCACCCGGCTCCCGGCGGAGATCTGATCGGCGACCAGCGCCAGGTCAAGCCGCAGCGGCTGGGTCACGATCCCACCTCCTGCGCCCGTTCCAGGAAGGCCCGCAAGGTTGCGTGATAGGCAGGGTCGTCAAGGAGAAAAGAATCGTGACCGAAAGCCGACGTTATCTCCCGGAAGGTGACCGGCAACCGCGCATGTTCCAGATGCTGCACGATGCGCAGCGACTGCTGGGTGGAGAATCGCCAATCGGAACTGAACGACAGCACCAGGAATTGCACCGGCCGGATGCGCAGAGCCTCCAGGGCATCGGTGGTGGAAAACGGGTCGAAGTAGTCCATGGCCCGGCTGAGGTACAGGTAGCTCAGCGCATCAAAGCGCTCCACGAAGGTCTGGGCTTGATGGTCGAGGTAACTCTCCACCGCAAAGTCGATCCCGAAACCGGGACGGGACTCCTCGCCCTGAATTGACCGGCCGAACTTCTCGGTGAAGGCATCCTCGGAGAGATAGGTGATGTGGGCCATCATCCGGGCAATCGACAGACCGGTGCCCGGAATCAGGTGATCTGCGGCGTACTGGCCATTGCGGAAATGCGGGTCATCGGTGATGGCCCGGCGACCCACCGCCGAAAAAGCGATGTTCTGTGCGGTGAGCCGACTGGACGCAGCGATGATGATCGCATGTGCGAGATCGTCGGGGTGGTCGAGCGCCCACTGGAGCACTTGCATTCCCCCCAGGGAACCCCCGACAGCGGCCAGCAACCGCTCAATGCCGAGGTGGCGCAAGAGGGCACGATGCACGGACACGAAGTCGGCGGTGGCCAGCAGCGGGAAATCGAGACCCCAGACGTGACCGGTGTCGGGGTTGACCGAGGATGGCCCGGTTGTCCCCTGGCATCCGCCCAGGAGATTGCTGCACACAACGAAGAACTTGTCAGTGTCGAGGGGCTTTCCCGGCCCGATGAGGTTGTCCCACCAGCCAGGTCGGCGGGCACCCGGATGCCACCCGGCAGCGTGTGCATCGCCGGTCAAGGCGTGGCAGATGTAGACCGCATTCGACGCGTCGGCGTTCAAGGTCCCGTAGGTCTCAAAGGCTACGTCGATGTCGTGGAGGTGGGCGCCGCCAGCGAGAACCAGTTCCTCGTCGGTGAACAGGCGGACTCGTTGGGTCTGCACCTGACCCAACGAGTCCCCCGCCACCGGTGATGTCACGCAGACAGCGCCTGATCCAGATCGGCGATGAGATCGTCGACGTTCTCAATGCCAACCGAAAGCCGGACGCCCTCGGGAGCCACGCCGGCATCCTTGAGTTCGGATTCGCTGAGCTGGCTGTGGGTGGTGGTGGCATTGTGGATCGCCAGTGACTTGGCGTCCCCGATATTGGCTAGATGGCTGAACAGTTGGAGGCTCTCGATGAAGCGGGAGCCGCCCTCGCGTCCGGACTGCAGGCCAAAGCTCACCAGACCGCCGTAGCCACGGCCATCGAGCACCCGATTGGCCAGGTCGTGGTATCGGTTCCCGGGCAGCCCGGGATAGTCCACCCACGCTACCCGCGAGTCCGTACTCAAGTACTCCGCCACCGCGAGGGCGTTGGCGCTGTGCCGCTCCATCCGCAGGTGCAGGGTTTCGAGGCCGAGCAGAATCTGCCAGGCATTCATAGGGGAAAGGGCAGCTCCGGTGTTGCGCAGCAGTACGGTGCGCGCCCGAATGATGAAGGCGGCTGCGCCGGCGGCCTCGGTCCACACAACATCGTGGTAGGCCGAGTCGGGGCCGGTGAGGTTCCGGAAACGCTCGGGGTTGGCCGTCCAGTCAAAGCGGCCCCCGTCGACAATCACCCCACCCAGCGTGGTCCCGTTGCCGGTGAAGTACTTGGTGGCAGAGTGCACCACGATGTCGGCGCCGTGGTCGAGCACCCGGCACAGATACGGGGTGGCGACAGTGTTGTCGATTATCAGCGGCAGCCCCTTGGCGTGGGCGGCCTCGGACCAGGCGGGAATGTCCATAACATTGAGGGCCGGGTTGCCGATCGACTCTCCGAAGACCAGCCGGGTCTGATCATCCACGACGGTGTCGAGCACCGTTGGATCTTCGGGATCAACGAATCGGGTTTCGACGCCGAATTGCGGCAGCGTGTGCGCGAACAGGGCGTAGGTGCCGCCGTACAGCTTGCTGGAAGCGACGATGTTGTCGCCAGCACCGGCCAAGGTCAGCACCGCATAGGTGATAGCGGCCGCACCCGAGGCGGTCGCCAAGGACGCGATGCCTCCTTCAAGAGCGGTGACTC
>JBKEBU010000058.1:0-86746 GCA_047973325.1 Propioniciclava sp.
AGATTTTCGATTGGCCTGATGGCAATTGCGATTCACCAGTTATTCTCCGGGCACCCAAGTTCTGGGTGTCACGATTCGCAGAAGAAGATTCCCTGAGCCTTCTAGCGCTGCTGATAGACGAGGAAATGGGGGTCGACTCCGAAACCCAACTCGTCGAACTGACGATCTACGGCCACAAGGGGAGTGCTTTTTTGTACGCGACCCGGCGATAGCCCATCAGCGAATGCCTGCGGGAAAATGCCTGCGGGAAGACGCGGCAACGTCACCAAGGAGAACACACCATCCGTGAGGCTCTGGGGTGTACTCGTCGAGGTGCAGCGGCCGGGCCAGATGCACCTCATCCCGGGCATCGATCTTGACCCGGTCACCGGCCGACTTGATCAGCTTCGATGATGCGACCATCTCACAGCGGATCCCTACCGCCGTCAACGCCGGGTACAGGCCGAACCCGGTCGGGCCCGCCCTTGTAGGCCACCGCGACCGGCCCCGGGCAGATCTCGGTACCGTCGGTGAACTCATCAGTCCCCCAGATACCCGGGCGGAGCCTCGGTAGTCACTATCGCAGCGACGATGCGTAACATCGAGCGGCGTCAGGCGCTGTCAAGTGTGATGTTCGCGGTGAGCTCAGCGATCTCCGCGGCCCGCTCGGCGCGGGTCCACTCTCGGCCCTTCACTCCAGGGCGCTGCTGCCACGGCTTCGGCCCAGATAATGGCCGGAATTCGACCCCAGCCGCCGCCAGCCGTTGCAGGTGGATCGAGAGCCGTTCCGAAAAGTCATCGAAATCCCGCGGGGCCTGCGACCACAACACCTCGGCCACTGCACAGAGCCGGGGGAAGGCCATGTAGTCGAGCCGACGGGCAGTATCGATGTGTTCGGTCCAGATATTCGCCTGTCCGCCGAGGACCCGCTGAGCCTCGTCCGCAGTAAGCTCCGGTGGTACCGGATCGAAGGCATAGACCTCTTCCAGGCCTAGGCTCAACCCGACCGGGATCGGCTCCTCGGGATCCTCTGACTGTCGATAGTCGAGATAGACCTGATTGTCCGGGCAGGCAACCACGTCATGTCCGGCCCGCGCGGCGGCCACCGCTCCGGCCATCCCCCGCCAGGAGGCGACCACGGCACCAGCTGGCGCCCCGCCCTCGAGGATTTCGTCCCATCCGTAGACGCGGCGGTTCCTCCCGGCCAGGTGGTCGGCGAGCCGACGGATGAACCAGCTCTGCAGCTCCTCTTCATCGGCCAGCCCGAGCTCACGCATCCGTTCTTGGGTGCGGGACGACTCCCGCCACTGCGTTTTCAGGCATTCATCGCCCCCGACACCGATGAACTCCGAGGGAAACAGGTCCATCACCTCATCGAAGATGTGGCCGAGCACCTCGATGGTGCGCTCCTCCGCATTGAGCACATACGGGCTAATCCCCCACTGGTTCCACACCGTAACCTCATGGTCGGTCACCCCCAACTCGGGGTAGGCGGCCAGGACGGCGCGGACATGGCCGGGCAGGTCGATCTCCGGCACGATGTCGATGCCGCGCGCGGCCGCATAGGACACCAGCTCGCGAATATCATCGTGAGTGTAGTAGCCGCCATGGGGACGATCATCCAACCTGTCCGCGTCGGCTCCCACCTGGGACGCCGAGCGCCACGAACCCATCTCCGTGAGGCGCGGGTAGCGCTTGATCTCAAGGCGCCAGCCTTGGTCATCGGTCAGGTGCAGATGC
The DNA here is from genome assembly GCA_047973325.1 of Propioniciclava sp. Classification (GTDB taxonomy): domain Bacteria; phylum Actinomycetota; class Actinomycetes; order Propionibacteriales; family Propionibacteriaceae; genus Propioniciclava. The sequence goes on from JBKEBU010000058.1 coordinate 1,720, forward strand.
AACACATTCAATCTGTGGATCGCCATCAGATCGATGAAGCGCCGCACCTCGGCCGGGGTCCAGAAATGCCGGGCCACATCCAGCATCGCCCCCCGCCAGGAGAACCGGGGTGCATCCTCGATCCTCACCCCCGGCATGATCCAGGTGCCCGCCGTCGCCGCTTGGCGGTAGCTCCTGGGTGGCAATAGCTGCCGCAGCACCTGGGCAGCCCACAACGCCCCCCGGAGGCCTCCAGCCGTGATATTCACGCCCGCCGGATCAACCTCGATCCGATACGCCTCCTCGGCCAACTGCTCATCCCCCCGGAACCGGATACTAGGTGTCGCATCGTCCGGCGCACTTATAGGTAGGACAAAACCAGTCGGTGCCCGCAGCCACTCTTGCAGTCGTACTGCCGCCGGCCACCACTGCTCAGCGGCAAGGATGCGGGTGCTTGGACCCAACTGAAAACCGGCGGACCGGGGTACGATCCGCTCTGGACGAGGGAGGACAACACTCACGATGTAGATCCTGCTTCTGCTCTCTGCTGCGCTACCGGGGGTGGGCTGAGCAGCAGTCTAGACCGCGCAATATTCGCTGCAAAGCCCTGCATGTGTCTGATGGTGTTGCACCATATGCAATCCTGTTGCAAAGACGGGAATGCAGGCCTATCGTGAGTTGTGGCGGACGGCATCGAGGCCGAGCGGACTCGCGACACCTTCCCTCGAAGGCAGCACACTCCGCCCGGGTCGTGTCCCACGAAACATCCGGGGGCGCGGCTTCCACGGCTGGACGGTCTGGTCGTGGTGAGCAAGGAGGCACAGGATGCGTAAGACACGTTGGACCGCGCTTGCCGCGGTCGGCGCGGCCACGGCCCTCGCCCTCTCGGCATGTGCGTCGGGCGGCAATGGCGGGTCATCCAGCGGTGAGGTTGTCGACCTCAGCGCCGTTGACGGTGAAGGCAAGAGCATCACCGTCTGGGTGATGAACGGTGATCTTGGTGACGAGAGCGTCGCCGCGATCAACCAGAAGTTCGAGGCTGCCACCGGTGCGACTGTCGAGGTGGAGATGCAGCAGTGGGATGGCATCACCACCAAGCTCACCACCGCACTCGCCGGTAACACTCCGCCCGATGTTATTGACATGGGAAATACTCAGGTGGCCGGCTATGCCGCCACCGGGGGCCTAGCCGATCTCACGGCCTACAAAGATCAGCTGACCCAAGGCCAGACCTGGCTGGGCGGCCTGGTTGATCCGGCAACCCTTGATGGTGCCCTCTACGCAGTGCCCTCCTTCGCTGGCGACCGTGCAGTGATCTACAACAAGAAGATGTGGGCCGAGGCGGGCGTCACCGAAGCGCCGACCAGCCTCGATGAGTTCACCGCAGCCCTCGACAAGATCGCTGCAGCCAACACCGCAGCCGACTTCTCCCCGATGTACCTGCCCGGCCAGCTGTGGTACGGCGGCATGCAGTTCGTCTGGGATGCCGGCGGCGACATCGCCATGAACGAGGACGGCACCTGGAAGGGCACCCTGTCTAGCCCGGAATCCATCAAGGGCCTGGAAGCCTTCCGCGACTTCCAGAACAAGTACTCCACCGAAGCCTCCCGTACGGTGAACACCAACTCCCCCGACCAGGACGCCATCCTGGCCAACGGGCAAACCTCGGCGATCCTGTCGACCGCGTCGCACCTGAACAAGGTCATCGACCAGAGCGCCGACCTGACCGCAGAGGACCTGGGCACCTTCCCCTTCCCCGGAGCCACCGGTGAGTCGCAGCCAGTCATGCTCGGCGGCAGCGTGTGGGGGGTCGCACAGAAGAGCGACAACCAGGAGCTCGCGCTGGCCTGGGTGCAGATCGCGGCCAGCCCGGAGATCCAGCTGGACTACGTCTTCGGCGTGGATAAGTGGATTCCGAATAGCGAAGATGGCATCGAAGCAGCCCGGGAAGCCGGGTTGAGCGAACATGCCGAGGGCTACTTCACCGCCGCCCTGCGTTCCAAGGCCACCCCGGCCGCAGCGAACTGGTCGGTGATCGAGGGCGACAAGACGCTGGAGCAGTTCTTCCAGTCGATCGCGACCGGGACCGACCCGGCCACGGCCGCCGCGGAGGCTGACGCCCATCTCGAATCCGTCCTCAACGGCTGATCAACAACCTCACGAGGCTGTTCTATGACTGTCGCTGAAAAGACTGCCGCCCCGCCGACCAGGACCCCTACGTCCCGGCCGGCGGGCCGGCGTCCGAAGCCGGGCGCGGCCATGCCCCCGGCGGGATTGCGCTCCAAGGTGGCGCCGATCTGGCTGCTGACCCCTGCCGGGATCCTGAGCATTGCGCTCATCGTGGTCCCGATCCTGTTCCTCATCTACACATCCTTCACCGACTACAACCAGCGGACCCTGTTCACCGGGGAGTACTCCTTCGTCGGCCTGGACCAGTATTCGACCATCTTCAGTGATGGCGAGTTCTGGGCAGCCTTGGGGCGCACCCTGGTGTTCACGTTCGCCATGGTCTTCGGCAGCATCGTCATTGGGATGGCGGTCGCCCAACTCCTGGCCCATGTGGGCGGCATTCTGCGTTTCCTAATCACCATCGCACTGGTGGTGGCCTGGGCGATGCCGAACGTGGCCTCCTCCCAGGTGTGGCTGTGGCTGTTCCAGCCCGGGTATGGGGTGGTCAACTGGTTGATCACTCAGCTGAAGATCTTCGGGGACTTCACCAACGTCAACTGGGCGCAGGATCCGACCTACGCCTTCGCCAGCATCTGGATGCTGGTCGTGTGGCAGGCCGTGCCCTTCCTGGCGCTCACGCTGTACTCAGCCTCCAATCAGGTCTCACCGGAGATGCTGGAAGCCGCCCGTCTCGACGGGGCTAGCGAATGGCGGATCTACTGGCGGGTACTGCTCCCGACGATCCGGCCCACCCTGTTGTTGCTGATCGTGTTGTCGATCATCTGGGACTACAACGTGTTCAACCAGATCTGGCTGGTGTCCCAAGGCGGACCAGGGTCAGCGACCACCACGCTGGGCATCTACTCCTACAAGACCGCCTTCGTGGGCTTCGAGATCGGTGAAGGCTCGGCGGTGGCCTTGATCACCACGATCCTGCTGCTGTTCTTCAGCGCCCTGTACATCCGGGCACTCGTTCGATCGGGGGAGACACTATGAGCGCTCAGACCGAACCCGCACTGCGGCGGAAGAAGATCCCTTGGGTAGCGAACACCATCGGGACGGTGTTCGTCATCATCTGGTTCTTCCCGGTGTACTGGATGATCAACACCGCGTTCAAACCGAACAACGAGGTGCTCACCCCGGTACCCCGGTTCCTACCCAGTTCGCTGAACGTGGACAACTTCGTGATCGCGCTCACCCAGACCGGGTTCTTCCAGAACCTGCTCAACAGTGCGATCGTCGTGGTCGCCGCGGTGCTTTTCTCGATTGTGCTGGGGTTCTTCGCCTCAGCCGCCCTGACCCGCTTCCGGTTCCGCGGCCGGCGGGCCATCATGATCGGCTTGTTGTGCGCACAGATGCTCCCCGGCGCAGCTTTGCTGATCCCGCAGTTCCTGCTGTTCAACAACATGGGACTGACCGGCACCTATGTGGGGCTGATCATGGCCTATGTGGCCGGGACGTTGCCGTTTGCGATCTGGACGATGCGCGGCTTCTTCATGGCGATTCCGGTGGAACTGGAGGAAGCGGCCCAGGTGGACGGTGCCTCAACCTGGCGGATCATCTGGCATGTGCTGTTCCCGCTGGTGGCCCCCGGCGTGATCTCGACCGGCGTCTTCGCCTTCATTCACGCGTGGAATGACTACATCATCGCCTACACCTTCATGAAGGACTCCTCCATGTACACCCTCACGGTGTGGCTGGCGTCGTTCTCGACGGTAACGAAGGGCACCGACTTCGGCGCGCAGATGGCAGCTTCGTTGCTGTTCTCACTGCCGGTGGTGGTGTTCTTCATGCTAGTCCAGCGCAAGCTGGTCAGCGGCATGACGGCTGGCGCCGTCAAGGGGTAGCCGCAGCAATCGAGAGGGGGGCGGGCCTGCGCTGGAACAGCGTGGCCCGCCCCCGTCGTCCCTGCTGACCTCGGCTACCAGCGGGCACATCGGTCGACAACTCGGCTCGGACCCACGGACCAGGCAGAGAGACCCAACCGGCCCAGCAGCCGCCATCGGCATCGCTCGCGATCAGAACCCTACTGCTCATCCAGGCGGGTGATCCCGGCTAGTTCGGCCGCCCGTTCCGCGAGCCCGTCCCCGGCGCCATCGTAGAGTTGCAGAACCACATCGGCACCGGCTGCTTTCACCTCGTCGCGCTGATCGTCATACAACGCCACCGCGGCGACCGTGCCCGCGAAATCACTCGCTCGCAGCCAGGCCAGGGCCTCAAGATTGGAGCCGTGGAATGGCATCGCCAACACCGCAAGCCCCACTGTTTGGGTGTCATTGAGCCTGTCCCAGAAATCGCCATCGGTAGCATCACCGAGGACCACATTGCGTCCCTCGGCCCGGACTGATTCGACCCGCTGCACATCGACATCGATTCCCAGCACCCGCAGCCCGTAGTCCTGTTCCAGACTGTCATAGGCACTACGCCCGATTCGACCGATCCCCAGAACCACTGCATCGGCCAACCCGACCTCGATCGGACGGTCGTCGGGGTGCAACTGCGCCAGCGGGGGATCCGGAAGCCGGGCCTCTAACCGGGCGATCAGCCGACCAGGCTTGGTATTGGGCACCAACGCCAACGCAAAACTCAACCCCACCGCCACCGCCATGATTCCCAACCAGTCGTTGTCCAGAATGCCGGTATCGGTCCCCACCGCAATCACAATGAGGCCGAACTCAGAGAAGTTCATGAGCAGCAGACCGGTTCGCACCGCAGTTCGGGTGCGCATACCGGTCATCCGAAGCAGGCCGACATACAACAGGGTCTGTAGGGGCAGCATCACCAGCAACCCCACCGCTAGCACCACCGAGAGCCAGCTGAGCGAACTCAGCAGCCCCAACTCCAAGAAGAAACCGACCAGGAACAGCTCTTTGAGGCTGAAGAGAGTGCGGGAGAGTTCTGAGGCGGACCGGTGGCTAGCCAGCAGTAGCCCCATCGACAGCGCACCCAGATCACCCTTGAGCCCGACTGCCGTAAACAGGGCGTAGCCGGGGACCAGTGCCATCACGATGCCGAACAGCACCTGCATCTCATCGTGGCCGATCCGGTCCCAGATCCGCCGGAACAACCAGCTGGCCGGAACCAACAGCACCAACAGCAACGCCCACCAGGTCGGCGAGGTGTCATTGGTGAGGGACAAGAAGACCACGGCGGCCAGGTCTTGAAGCACCAGGATGCCGACGGCTACCCGGCCGTAGAAGGAGCGAGTTTGGCCACGGTCTTGAAGCAGTTTCATTGCGAAGACCGTGCTGGAGAAGCTCAGCCCGAAGCTGATCAGCGCCAGCGAGGACACGCTCTCATCCTCCAACAGCGGAGCGTTTAGCAGCATCAGCGGCACGAAGAAGCCAAGACCGATAAGAACCGCCAGCAGCATGTGCACCACCGTGCTCGCCCACACCACCTTGTCGGCCAGGATCCGGACGTCGAACTTGAGCCCGATGGTGAACAGCAGCAAGGTGACCCCGAGATCGGCGATTTCGCCGAGTGGCGCTACCCAGTCGAATCCGAGTCCGTTCAAGACGAAGCCAGCCGCCAGGAAACCGATCATCGGCGGCAGGCGCACGAGCGCGGCCACCCATCCTCCGATCAATGCGGCGATGGGAAACACCAGCAGCGTCGCCTCCATAACCTAACTCAATCAAATTCGCGCCGGGTAGGGGCGGCTGTGCCACGTTGTGGCGCGGTGGATGCTGGGCGAGGGTGGTCGTTTCAGGCGGCACAATAGGGGCATGCCGTCCACCGATCTGACCCGTGCGGCGTCCCCCGCCCAGCGCAGTGTGCCCGACCAGATCCGGCTCACGCTCGGGAATCTCCTGGGTGAGGGCGCGGCCCTGGGTTCCCGATTGCTCCGCCGCGGTTCCGGGGCATCCGTTCGGGGACAAGTCCTCACCCGGGTGCAGCCTCGGGCATTCGGGTTGCTCGTTCAGGGGCGACGCATCGCTGCGGTTACCGGGACCAACGGTAAGACCACCACCACCCATCTGCTGGCTGCGGCCGTCCGGGAAGGGCTCGGCCCGCAGGCGAGTCGGCTGGTCACCAATGCTGACGGCGCCAATCTGCACTATGGCATCGCCTCGGCGCTGATCACGGCCCCACGCGCAGATATTGCGGTCTTGGAGACTGATGAGCGGGTAGTGGCCGACATGATCGCCGAGGGTCGGCCCGAGGTACTCGTTCTGCTGAACTTCAGCCGCGATCAGCTGGATCGCAATCACGAGATCAAGTTCCTGGGGCGCGCCTGGCGGGAGGCGCTTGCTCAGGCTGGGCCTGAGGGGCCGGTGGTGGTCGCCAACTCTGATGATCCACTGGTCACCTGGGCAGCACACGGCGCTCACCGGGTTCTCTGGGTGGACACCGCATCCACCTGGACGGCCGACGCCGCCCTGTGCCCGAACTGCGGGGAGTTGCTCGACCGGACCAATCCCTCCGCAGAAGCCCCTACTGGCCGGTGGGATTGTCCTGGTTGTGAGCTCACCGAGCCCACCCCGGACTACATCGTCGAGGGCACCTCGGTGCGCACACCCAGCGGAGCCGTCCATGAGCTTCGTCTGAACGTGCCCGGCACTTTCAATGTAAGCAACGCCGCCTGCGCCCTCGCCGCCGCCCTAGAGCTGGGCGTATCGGCCGGTGATGCGCTTATCGGGTTCCGGACAGTCCGCTCCCCGGCCGGTCGGTTCGCCACCGCCGTGCTGGGCGGCAGCACCACCAGGCTGGTGTTGAGCAAGAACCCAGCCGGCTGGGCCGAGTCCCTCCCCCTGCTGGAGACGCCCACAGTAATCCTGGCCATCGATTCGGTGGCCGCGGACGGCAAAGATGTGAGCTGGCTCTGGGATGTGGATTTCGAACAGTTGGCCGGGCGCCACGTGATTTGCACCGGCCCCCGCGCCTATGATCTGGCAGTTCGGTTGGCCTACGCCGAAGTCGACCACGAGGTCATCGTTGGACTTGATGACGCCCTGGCTTCGGCTTCGTCTGGCCCGCAGCCGGTGGATGTGATAGCCACCTACACCCCGTTCCAGAAACTACTCAAGATGGCGGGATTGCGATGAGCCCGGTCAAAATCGTCCTGGTCTATCAGTCGTTGCTGGGCATCTACGGCGACCAGGGCAACAGTCTGGTGCTGCAGAAACGTCTCACCTGGCGCGGTATAGACGCCGAGACTATCCAGGTGGAGCCGGGCGAACCACTCCCCCGCGACGGCGCAATCTATCTACTGGGCGGCGGTGAGGACAATGCCCAGACCACCGCGGTCCGCGAGCTCACCGCCGATGGCGGCTTACATGCGGCCGTCGCCGACGGTGCTGTGCTGTTTGCCGTGTGCGCGGGCTATCAGATCTGCGGCCATACCTTCACCATCGGCGACACCGATGAGGTTCGAGACGGCCTCGGCCTGCTCGATGTCACCACCCGACGGGGAGCGCGCCGCGCCGTGGGCGAGATTCTCTCCAGGTGGCAGCGGCCCGATGGCACCGAGTCCCTCATCTCTGGCTTCGAGAACCACGGCGGCTACACTCAGCTCGGCACTGAAGCCCGCCCGCTGGCCCGGGTGGAGGTTGGGATCGGCAATGCCAACGACGGCACCGAGGGGGCTGTCCAGGGCCGGGTGATCGGCACCTATCCCCATGGTCCGGTGCTCGCCCGGAATCCCGATCTCGCCGATCACGTCCTCGAACTCGCCTTGAATCGCCGCGTGGATCCGCTGGACCGGGCGCGAGCTGAGCACGACGGGCTTCGGGCCGAACGGAGGGCCTTCGTCCATCGCTGATCCTGAATTTCGTGAACCATCCTGGTATGCACTAACCTTGATCTTCGCGCGCACCGCTAGCTCAACTGGCAGAGCAGCTGACTCTTAATCAGCGGGTTCAGGGTTCGAGTCCCTGGCGGTGTACCAACACCCCCAGCAGGGTCGCTCGTAGCCTGTCGAGGCCCGAGTTCAGGAACTGCTTCGGTGTAGATTTCATGATGCTAACCCCCAGGCCTCTCCATGCGCGTCCCCGGGCACCAGGGGACGACGCTGTTGCAGACCGATAGGCGAGGGTCTCGCTCATGACTGGGCATGAAAGGGTAACCGATCCTGTCGGCGTACCGGCAGGTCCACCCCTTGACCTGCCGCAGGGTGGCTAGCGACGCCCTCGGCGGGCCGTACTCCGCAGGACGACCAGCAGTGCGACGGTGCCGACCGCGGCCACGGCCAAGGCAGCGACCCGGCCGATCTGGACACTGCCAGCTTCATCGATGAACTGGGCCTTCACCCCGCTGACTTCGGCCGCAACTAGCGCCTTGACGTCATGTACGGTGCGAGCCGCCACAGCCTTGGGGTGGACTTGGGTGATGAGACCCTCAAGGTTCGAGCCGAGGCGCTCACGTGCGGCCGCCATCTCGGCGTGGATCTCTTCATTGCTCCGCGTCCCCTGAGCCACGTCTTGTCCTCCTTCGAGCGTGTGGGGCCACTATGCCAGAAGCTACGGTAGTCCCATGACGAGACTCAACGAGGGCGCACCAGCTCCGGCCTTCACCTTGACCAACGCGGACGGGAACGAAGTGTCCCTCTCCGACTTTGCGGGCGGACAGGTGATCATCTACTTCTATCCGGCCGCGCTCACACCCGGCTGCACCATTGAAGCCGTGGACTTCACCGCCGCGTTGACAGATCTTGCCGATGCTGGCTACCAGGTAGTGGGCATCTCCCCTGATCCCGTGGCCAAGCTCAAGACTTTCCGCACCAAGGAGTCACTCACCGTCGCGCTGCTGTCGGATCCCGAGCACATCACCCTGGCCGCGTACGGAGCCTGGGGCAGCAAGATGCTCTACGGCAAGGAGATCACCGGCGTGATCCGCTCCACCTTCGTGGTGAGCGTCGATAGCAACGGGGCCGGCACCATCGACAGTGCTCAGTACAACATCAAGGCCACCGGGCACGTGTCCCGGCTGCGTCGCACCCTGGGGGTGTAGTGCCAGTCACCTTCTCCCCCGTCTCAGCCTGATCGATCCGGACATCTGGGCTTCAGCGTGAGCGCCCGTCCCGCACCGAAGGCGAGCACACCCTCACCGCCACCGCCCACTGGGAAGTCACCTGGAGCGTCTACGACGGCTCCACCTGGACCCTCGCCACTGGTGGCGGAGGGGGTGGGCTCGCCCAAACCGCAACAGCCTGCACCTACGCCAGCGGGTACGCCGCCTACTCGGCGTCCTACGCATCCCTAAGGATGCGCTGATCAATGCTGCTCTGTGCGAGGACGTGCCGGGCGGGATGAACCGCAACCCCACATCTGGTGGGTGTACTGGAGTTCGCTCCTGGGGCTGGGAGTAGCCCCAGCGGAGTGAACTACATCATCCCGCCCGGCGGGCTGTCCTGGCAGGCAGCATGAGCCGGGACGTGTGGGTGTGGGTCGACCTGATCTGGAACCGGAGAGTCCGAGACGTCCTCGACAACTACGGCGACCGACTCACCGACGTATCGATCTTCGGGCTGGACCATGGACGCCTCCGGCAATCTCACCCAGACGTTCGACCCGGCGCTGCTCGACACCTACCGGGCAAAGTGGCCACACATCCGCTGGTGGTACCTGACCCCGCGAGTCCGGAGGATAAATAACACCCTGCACTTCCTGGTCGGGGTGTCACTGTCCGGCGCGGGGCTGGCTACCGCGGACTGGAAGGAAGGGCTAGGCCGCGGGAACATGTGGCTAGAGGCCCTGACAAACAACGCCCAAATACCGGCCCGCGTCACCGGCTCAGCAGGAACCATCCATTGGTTTCCCGGACTGTATATTCGCTTTTGGACACCCGGCAATCAAGTCTTCAACGTGAGCACATGGGCCTATGGCGACTGGCCTTCGTCGCTTCCCGGCACAGCTGCACAAAGCATCAACAACCTGTCTAAACCTATCAAAACTTATGATTCCACGAACCCCCGCTAGCTACGACTGGCGGGGGGCTTTCGTGCGTGCTCCGGGCCCCGGTACGGTCTCGGGACGATCCACCGCCGACGCCCCAAACGGCACCCCAAGCCAGCGCTGTACCGGGTACGATCTCAAAACGCACCAGAGCGCCCCACACGACAACCGCCCTGCGGTGGCTGAGTAGCCTGCGGCGAGGCGTAACACCTTGCCAGACAACAGTGGGCGCAGAGGGACTTGAACCCCCGACCGCCTCCTTGTAAGGGAGGAGCTCTACCAGCTGAGCTATACGCCCGACCGGTATAGTGTAGCCAGCTTCGCGGGAGACATTTGCTAGCGACGCCCGCCGCCGGACCGGACAATCTTCTGGGCCTGCCAGGAACTCTTGATAGATACCGGCTTGGCCAGCATCAGCCCGGCAGTGGCGGCCCCTTCGGCCACATCGGCCGGATCAACGAAGTCAGCCTTCCCGACCTTGGGGGTCAACAGCCACACGACGCCAGTGGCCGACAGATCGCGCAGCGCATCCATCAACCCATCCGCGACATCCCCATCACTATCCCGCCACCACAACAAGACGGCATCCACCGCCTCCACGGCGTCTTCAATCAGGTCGGCATCGATAGCGTCCATCACTGCCTGCCGCAGCGCGTCATCGACGTCCTCGTCCCAACCCAGTTCCTGGACGGTCATGCCGGTCTGGAGCCCGAAGGCCTCCACGTTCACGAGCTCACCCTCCAGGTCGGTCGACCCAGTCACCGCGCTAACCTCCTCATCGCTCACGTGTGCCCCAAGCCTGCCAGAGAAGTAAGACCGACGCGAGGGCGTGCCCAGCATTCACCAGGCGCGCCCTCACGGCGTGGAAAACACTCAGGCATCGCCGCCAGCGTTGCCCGATGACCCCGCGTTGACATTGAGCAGGTCGTACTTCTCAACGGCCTGCCGGGGCCAATCAGCATCCACCTCACCACGCTGAGCCAGCACCTGCAGCGCCTTGGCCGCCATGGACGGCCCATCGATGTGGAAGAACCGGCGGGCAGCCGCGCGGGTATCCGAGAAGCCAAACCCGTCCGCCCCCAGGGCCGCGAACCGTTCCCCGAGCCACGGTGCCAGCTGGTCCTGGTTTTGCTTCATGTAGTCCGAGGTGGCGATCACCGGACCCGGCCGATCAGCCAGCTTCTGCACCAGCCAGGAGTCCTCGATCTCCTCGCCGGGGTGCAGGAACCGCTGGTCATCGATGTCCATCGCCTCCCGACGCAACTCGTTCCACGAGGTGACACTCCACACGTCGGCGATAACACCCCAGTCGTCCCGGAGCAATTGCTGCGCCTCTTTCGCCCACTCCACACCGACGCCGGAGGCCAACAGCTGCACCCGGCGGGCATCCTCGGCCAGGCCGTCGGCATTACCCTCGCTGATCAGATGCAGACCCCGCAGGATACCCTCGACATCCACATTCTCGGGCTCGGCAGGCTGAACCACCGGCTCGTTGTACACGGTCAGGTAGTAGATGACATCTTCGGGATTCTCGCCGTACATCCGCTCCAGACCCCGTTGCATGATGTGCGCGATCTCATAGGAGTAGGCCGGGTCGTACTGCACCACGGCCGGGTTGGTGGCCGCCAGCACCGGGCTGTGTCCATCCATGTGCTGCGTGCCCTCACCGGTCAGCGTGGTCCGGCCGGCTGTGGCGCCTATCCAGAATCCGCGACACAACTGGTCCGCGGCCGCCCACATGGCGTCACCGGTGCGCTGGAAGCCAAACATCGAGTAGAAGATGTAGACCGGCACCATCGGGATGCCATGGGTGGCATAGCTGCTCCCCACCGCTGTGAAAGATGCCACCGAGCCGGCTTCATTGATACCGGTGTGGATGATCTGCCCCTGCTTGGACTCCCGGTAAGACAACATCAGATCATGGTCCACCGGCGTGTAGTTCTGGCCGTGCGGACTGTAGATCTTGATCGTCGGGAATAGTGAGTCCATCCCGAATGTCCGGGCCTCATCGGGGACTATCGGCACCACATGGGCGCCGAACTCCTTGTCCCGGAGCAGATCCTTGAGCAGCCGGACCAACGCCATGGTGGTGGCAATGGCCTGATTCCCCGAACCCTTCTTCACCGAAGAATAGGCCTTGTTCTCGGGGAGCTTGAGCACGGGCGCCTGGCTGCGTCGCTCCGGCACCGGTCCGCCTAGGACCCGCCGGCGCTCCTTGGCGTAGGTGATGCGCTCATCGGAGTCGTCGGGCCGGATGTAGGGCGGCTGATAGGGATCGGCCTCGAGCTGCGCGTCAGTGACCGGCATCTCGAGCCGGTCCCGGAACTGCTTGAGATCCTCCAGGGCCATCTTCTTCATCTGGTGGGTCGCATTCCGGCCGGCGAAGTGCTGACCGAGGAAGTAGCCCTTGATCGTATGGGCCAGCACCACCGTGGGCGCCCCGGTGAACTTGGTGGCGGCATCGTAGGCGGCGAACACCTTGCGGTAGTCGTGCCCGCCACGGGTGAGTTGCCAGACCCGGTCGTTGTCCCAGTCGGCCACCATCTTCGCCGTGCGGGGATCCCGATCGAAGAAATGATCCTTCACGTAGCTACCGTCATTGGCCCGGAAGGTCTGATAGTCACCATCGGAGGTGGAGTTCATCAGGTTGACGAGGGCACCATCCTTGTCGGCCTCCAGCAACGGATCCCAGCCATGACCCCAGACCACCTTGATCACATTCCAGCCGGCGCCGCGGAAGAACGACTCCAACTCCGACATGATCTTGCCGTTGCCACGCACCGGGCCATCAAGACGCTGCAGGTTGCAGTTGATCACGAAGGTCAGATTGTCGAGCTCTTCGTAGGCGGCTAGTTGCAGCGCACCGCGGCTCTCCACCTCGTCCATCTCGCCATCACCAAGGAAGGCCCACACCCGCTGGTCGCTGGTGTCCTTGAGGCCCCGATTGTGCAGGTACTTGTTGAAGTGTGCCTGCCAGATGGAGTTGATCGGCCCGATCCCCATCGAGACCGTCGGAAACTCCCAAAAGTCTGGCATCTGCCGCGGATGCGGATAGCTGGGCAGCGCCCGGATAGTCCCGTCGACCAGATGGCTCTTCTCCTGACGGAAGCCGTCCATATCAGCCTCCTGCAGCCGACCTTCCAGGAAGGCCCGGGCGTACATGCCGGGGCTGGCGTGACCTTGGAAGAAGACCTGATCGCCACCACCGGGGTGGTCCTTGCCGCGGAAGAAGTGGTTGAAGCCGACCTCATAGAGGGTCGCCGAGGAGGCGAACGTCGAGATGTGGCCGCCGACACCGATACCCGGACGTTGTGCCCGGTGCACCATGACGGCCGAATTCCATCGCAGCAGCCGACGAAACTTCCGTTCAAGCTCCTGATCGCCGGGATACCACGGCTCAGCTTCCCGCGGAATCGTATTGATGTGGTCCGTGCTGGTCAGCGAGGGCACCCCCAACTGCCGATCCCGCGCCCGCTCCAAGAGTTTGAGCATTATGTAGCGCGCCCGATTGCGGCCGTCGGCGTCGATCATCAGGTCGAGGGACTCCAGCCATTCGGCGGTCTCCTCACCATCGATATCGGGCAGATTCGTTGGCAGGCCGTTCAGGATGGGACCGGCGTTGTCGCGAGATGACACTCAGCGTCCTTTCTCAGACCCGACCGGGTAGGTCGGGATGGGTAGTGCACGGGTTGCTTGTGATCCTAGCCCTAGCACCCATCCCGTGCAGGTTTCATCCACTGCTGCGGGACAGCCACGCCTGCAGCCGAGCAACCGGCCAGGTAGTAATTATCCGATCTGGGTCGATGCCCGCCCTCTCGGCCCGGGTCGCACCCAGCGCGCAGAACTCCAGCTGGCCGGGGGCGTGCGCGTCAGTGTCAATGCTGAACAGGCATCCCGCCTCGGCCGCCAGCGCCAGCAGTTCATCGGGCGGATCGACTCGCTCGGGGCGGCTGTTGATTTCCACCGCAACCCCGAATTGCCGACAGGCCTCGAAGACAATTTCGGCATCGAACTGGCTTTGGCCTCGGGTGCCCCGGTCACCACCCACCAGCCGACCGGTGACATGGCCGAGAATCTGCACGGCCGGGTTGGCGAGAGCAGCGACCATACGGACCGTCATCGCCTCGGCAGGCATGGCCAATTTGTTGTGTACCGATGCCACCACCACATCGAGTTGGTCCAGGGTGGCGGGATCGGCATCGAGGGAGCCATCGTCGAGAATGTCGACCTCGATCCCGGTGAGCACGGTGAATCCGTCGATCTGTTCATCCACCGCCCGGATATGGCGGACCTGTTGCGTGCGCCGCTGTGCATCCAGGCCATGGGCAATGCGCAGCCGCGGACTGTGGTCGGTAATCGCGCAGTACTCGTGGCCCAGCCGGGCGGCCTCGGCAACCATCTCCTCAATCGGGCAGCAACCATCGGACCATTCAGTATGCATATGCAGGTCTCCTCGGAGCGCCGCCCGAACTGGACCGTCTGGAGCCAACGGCACCTGCGCCTGCTGGAGTTCGGTGAGATAGCGCGGTTCCTGACCACGAACCGCCTCAGTCATGACGGTTGCGGTCGTGGCCCCGATTCCCGGGAGCGAGCCCCAAGCGCCACTCACTGCCAGTCGTCGGCGTGCGTCCGGCTCCAATCCAGCAACAATGGCAGCGGCCTTCCGGAATGCCTGCGCCCGACGCGCCTGCCCGCCGGCGCGCTCCAGCAGCCGCGCGATCTCGCGCAAGTCGGCCACCGGATCCCGCATCACCGGGTCACTCTCTTCAGCATCTGGCGTCACAGCGTCACCGTAGCGTCCGCGGACAATCCCACATAGTTGAATTATGGGCTACTTTTGACCCCGCAGCAGCTCCTCCTCAGCCGCCTTGGTCCAGCGGCCATCCTCCATCAGCGCTGCCACCGCCGGCAGCGCGGCTGGCAGATCCTCCAACCGGGTGAGCCCCAGTTCGTGGAGTTGCGGGTAGACCAGGATCTTCCCACCGGAGGTGCGGTTGGTCACCGAGTCAATGGCCTCGGCGACGCCCGGCATCCCGGTGACCGCCCACAGCGAGACGTTGGTGTCCAGGGTTCCCGCCTCCACCTTGGCCAGCATGGCCTTCATATCCTCGATCCGTGACCCGGAGGTACCCACCAGATACACGCCTCGCCCAGCCACTGCGTCCAGATCAAGCTCGGCCATGGTGCCGATGGCGAATCCGGCGAAGGCATTGACTATGGCATTCTCGCCGGCGATATCGACTGCCTGGGCGAGCAGTGCCGGGGCCGGAACCATCACCGCCACATAGGAGTATCCGGGTTCGAGGGGGGCGGTGGCCGAGTTTCGGAACGAGGCGGGCACCCCGTTGGTCACGGCGATCGGGGCCACCACGGCCTCCAGGTGCGCCAGCCGCGCGTCGTCGACATCGACAGCGTCCATTCGGACCCCGGGCACCCCAGACACGGCGGTACGCACCGCGTGCATCAGCCCCATCGGTCCGGCAGCACCGACGATGGCCACCGCATCCTGGGCCCGGATCTCGCATTGAGCCGGAATCCGGGCATAGGCATCAACCGCGGAATCGCCCAGGGTGCCGACATAGCGGATGAGGTCGTAGTGCACCCGACCCACATCGACCGGCACCGGGGCGCCGATCGGGGTTCCGGCGAGCACCAGGTTGACTATGCCACCCATCGCCAGCAGCGGTCCGAGCTGGGCAATGGTATCCGGGTGGGAGCCAAAGTAGATGATGTCGTCATAGGTGGCGGCCCCGAGATCGGCCAGCTCAGCGGTGACAGCATCGCCCGGAAGTCCGGCAGCCTCACCCACAACGGTGGTCTGTGCGGGCCGGTGTGCCGCCATCACGTCGGCCAGGCCAAGGGGCTCCCGCCCGGAATCCACCACCACCAGCAACTGGCCGCCATCACGCACATGCTGACGTTCGCCCCAGGCGTAGGCGGCTTCGACACAGGCCCACGGTTCAATCAAGGCGATGGCGGACTTCGACGGTTCCTCGGCCACGGGGATCAGGAAACGTTCGCCGGTTTCGGGATCCATGACCACCCGCTCATCCACCACCACGTATTCCTGGAGGGCACCTTCGAAGTTGTAGCCGAAGGCCGCGTTGGAGCCGGCGGTCGGCAGGTGCCGATAGTCGGTCTGGATCAGGACTCGCTCCCCCACCTGATGATGCTCTACTGCTGAACCAATGGCGACGATGCGCCCCACCGGCTCGTGTCCGGGGACTGCCGGCTGATCGCCGGGCCGGTAGCTGGGGATCTCAGCTAGCTCATCGGGGGTGAGTCCGCCCAGCACCTCACCCTTGCGCGGGTGCGTGGCAAAAGCCTTGAGCAGTTTAGTATCCGAGAAGCAGATCCCTACGGCTTCGGTGCGGAGCAGGATCTGGCGCGGTCCGAGCTCGTCCATAGGCTTGGCGGTGTTGTACACGACCTCATTCGCACCGACGAACTGGATCGCGTGCTGGGTCTGCGGGAATTGCTGGGTCACTGTTGTTCTCCTTGTGATCAGGGCAACCGGGTTGAGCAGTTCAATTGAGCATGTTTTGACCGCCGGTGACCGGAACGGCCTGACCGGTTTCATAGCTTTGATCGACGATGTAGTACACGGCCTTGGCCAGGTCCGCGGGCACGCACCCGCGCCCCATCGGCACCTTCGCCTCATAGAACTGGCGCACATCGGCCACGGTCTTGGCGCCCGGCACCTTGCCGGCCCGCAGATATTGCACGAACAGCCCGCGCTCGGGGTCCATCCAGAGCGGGCCGTCGAGATAGTTCCCCGGACAGATGGCGTTAACCTTCACGCCATACTCGACCATCTCCAGTGCGAACGACTGGGTGAGCCCGATCCCACCGAACTTGCTGCCCGCATAGGCAAAGTTCCGCTTGGACCCCTCCAGACCGGACTTGGAGTTAATCTCGATGATGTCCGACCACGCGCCGGGTTGGGCTGCATGCTGGGCCGCCAACACCGGAGCCACCGCCCGGACGCCCAGGAAGTAGCCTTTGTAGTTCACGTCGGTGACCAGGTCAAAGTCGGCCACCGGCTGGGTCATCACGCCTGCGGCGCGGAGCACCCCAGCATTGGAGACAAAGACATCCAACCCGCCGAACTGGGCCACCACCGCCGCCACAGCATCCAATTGGGACTGCTCGTCGGCGACGTTCACCTGAACTGCCAACACCCGGTCCGCACCGTAGGTCTCGCTGAGCATGGCCGCTTCCTGGGTGGCCAGGTCGATATTGAGATCGGCCACGATCACCTGCGCACCTTCGGAGAGCACTTCGGTGGCCAGCCCGAGACCAAACCCCTGAGCCGCACCGGTGATCATCACCACCTTGCCATCCAGACGTCCGGCGTGGGCTGAGGCCGCCACCTGTTGCCGGTAGCTCTCTGCCTCCCAGTTTTCGATAAAAGAGCGTTCGGCCGCCGACAATGTCCGCACGGTGCCGATCCGGTGCGCATCGCGGGCAACCTGAAGTGCGTCAGTGAACGCGCCCAGGGCGGTTCTGGCCGCTGCCAGGTCAGCGCCGATCCCGAAGGCCACCTGGCCGGGCACAACCACGATGATCGGCGCCCGGCCATGCTCGTCCTCATAAACCGCCACGGCGGCTCGCAATTCGGCCGCAACGTCCTGCCCGACCGGGGTGAACACCAGCGGGAGCGACCCGGCATAAACAATCTGATCTGGGATGAGTGGCCCCTCGCTGAGCACAGCTCTGCCCGCAGCAGTCAGCGTCACTGAGCGCACCAAATCGGAGGCATCTGAGGTGACCACGGCCAGGCGCTCGGGCCCTCCCAGCAACCCGCGTAGCGTGGGCCCGGCCACCGCCAGCAGGTTTCGCAGCGCTGCGTCATCTGCGGGTGGAATCTCCGGTAGCGGCGACCCGGCCGCAAGTGCAGCCGTCACGGCGGCGGTGAGGCGCTCGGTCTGAGCTATCAGGTCGGCCTGGGAGTTGCCGGAGACTATGATCCCGTGGTTGCCCAGCAGCGTGATGCCGGGGGGCGGGGACCCGGTCCGCTCGGTGTAGCCGGTCCGGACCCGTTCCACGGCCCGGGCCAGCGGGACCCCGGGATCGGTATAGGGAACGAACATGGCTTCATCCCCCAGCAGGTCGGCCAGGATCTGCTCCGCGTCGGTCGTGCAGCCCACCGCATTGGCCACGAGCGGGTGATAGTGGACCACGAGCGCGTCGGGGATCAACGCATGGAACAGGATCTCGACACTGGGCCGGCGTCCGCCCGGATCGCCTATCTGGGCCTGGGCCGCAGCTACCCGCACCGGGTCGCCGTCCACAGGTTCGTCGGAGTGCAACGCTTCCAGGAGCACGTCAATTCGAAGCGGCACCAAGTCCGCCGCAGTCAGTGTCGCGAGCGGCACCCCACTGGGCTTGATGTGCAACACCCCGTCGACTTTGACAGAGACGTTCCCGCCGCCTGCCCGGGAGTACTCCGGATCGGAGCCGTATCGGTGCGAGATGGCTATCAGTTGGTCGGTGAGATTCACAGGGGTGCCTCCTCAGGATGCGCTGATTGGTGCTGTTCTGGGTGAGGGCGTGCTGGGCCAGATGATCGACAACCCCGGATGTCACGGGTGTATATGAGATCCATCGCGAGATCAGGGGGTAGCGGATCGCCCGATCCGATGCGCCACAGCCGGGGCATGGGTGAAAAGCGCATCCCTAGGACTCGATCAGACCGGCGCCGAGGGCAACCAGCTCAGCACGGCGGGCGGACCGATGGTCACCGGTCAGGTCTCCGGCAGCGTCGACGTAGCCGAGTCGACCGGCAGCAACCTCGTGCTGGTGGGCGGCAACCACGCAGCTTCCCTCCCAGAACGCCTCGCTGCTGGACTCCGACACCAGGCCATCGAGGCAGGTGGCCTGGAAGGGAATGCGTTCGGGCGTATTGTGCTCGGTTCCGGCCATGACTATCAGACCCGCCTCGGTGAACGCCCGCACGTAGGCATCGACGCAAGCCGCGGTGTTCCGGTGTGGGATCAGCTCAGCGGCGTAGATGCCGCGCTCGATCAGCTGAGCGGCCAGCGTGGGAGCCGGGTCCTCGAACGGGCAGAGCGGCCTGACACCGTCGGCCAGCGTGGGGTAAGTCGGGATACCGTCCATATCCAGGATGTATGCATAGGCCTCCTGAAAACTCAACGGAGCCTCGGCCACGAATCCAGGGGTGCCCGCCTTGACCAGCCGGGAGCGAATCTCGGCCTGGACCGCCCCCGGGTCCGCGAGCTCGGCCTGGGCAGGTGCACCGTAGACCCGCTCCAGCACAGCCGCGCGCTCCGCAAGCGGGAGTGCGGCCAAGGCTTCCTGGAAGGCCATCGCGATATGGCGCTCCTGAAGGGAGACCCAGGCGACCGGGACCTGAGCCCGCGCAGCCACCTGGGCGGTGATAGACGCCGCGGTGAGGCCGGTATCGAATCCGTGCACGCCGAACCAGTCGGCGATCTTGGTCACCATCGCGGCAGCCCGGTTATCGTTTCCGGATCGGATCGCAGCAGCAATCTGTGCCGCCGACTCGGGCTTGTCCTTGAAGGGCGCAATCCCTTTGCCGCAGAGGTACATCCGGCCAGGATTGGCCGGATCGTTGACCCGGATACCCGCCTCAGCGAGGTCATCGATGAGGGTGATGAACTCCAGCCCGTACAGCGGCATCACCCCGGCTGAGGCCGCCTGATCACGAAACTGCATGTACACCTGCTGGTCAAAGAAGTTGGAGATGCCGATAGTGGCGGCCCCCTCCGCGACGGCGGCCTGAATCGCATCGGCCACGGTAGCGAAGGCCGAGAAGTTCGGCGGAAAGTGGACATGGGTATTGACCACCGGGTGGGTCATGCAACGGCTCCTTGAACACAGTGATGGGACGGTAGCGGGGGCACAGCTAGTCGGATATTCATGGGCGGATGCGCTGCTCCGCCGCCAGCCACGCTGGGGCCTCGGGGCCTTCAGCGCCGGGAACGTAGGCAACCACCTCGGCAGAGTTGCTGACTACCTGACGGAGAGCTCGCAAGTCTCCTGCCAACGCTCCCACCGCCCGAGCCTGGATCAGCAGGCTCCCCAGGGCCGTTCCCTCAGCGGGTCCGGCAACCACGGGCAGGCCGGTCGCATTGGCGGTGAGCTGACACAGCAGCGTGTTCTGGCAGCCGCCGCCGACGATGTGGACCACGTCCACGTCCCGGCCAGCGAGTTCGCAGGCGGCCCGGATGGTACGCCGGTAGGCCAGCGCCAACGAATCAAGGATGCAACGGGTCACCGCTACCGGATCGCCCTCGAGGTGCTGGCCGGTTTCGGCGGCAAGTTGTTGCAGCCGGGCGGGCATATCGCCCGGCGGGAACAAGCGTTCGTCGTCGATATCCACCACACAAACCAACGGGGTGGCTCGGGCCGCTTCGGCCAGCAGCCGGTCAAGATCGAGGTGGCGTCCGGCCTCACGCCAGATCCGGATGGCTTCGCTGAGCACCCACAAACCCATCACGTTCTTGAGGTAGCGCACGGTGCCATCAACACCTAGCTCATTGGTGAAGTCCATGGTTTGGCTCGCCTCGGTCAGTACGGGCCGATCCAGTTCCAAGCCGACCAGCGACCAGGTGCCTGAGGAAATGAAGGCGAACCGGGAGGTTTCCGCAGGCACTGACACGACGGCCGAGGCGGTGTCATGTGAGCCCACGGTGATCACCGGCACAGCCCCCTCCAGGACTCCGGAGGCGCTCTCACCGAGGATTGTTCCGGGTTCCACCAGCTCGGGGAGAATCCGGGGCACTGGCACGCCGTGGTGCGCGGCGAGATGGGCGCAGGTGGGCTCCGACCATTGTCGCGCTGCCACATCCAGCAGTCCGGTGGTCGAGGCGATGGTGACCTCGGCAGCGCGCTGGCCGCTCAGCCAGAAGTTGAACAGATCCGGGGTGAGCAGGATGGCATCGGTCTCCTCGAAACCACCGTCGCGCGCGTCGGCCATGAGCTGAAAAATTGTGTTGAACGGCATCACCTGTAGCCCGGCCGCCTGGTAGAGGTCACGAGCTGGGAGGGTTGAGAACAGCTCCTCGGGGACGCCTTGGGTGCGATCGTCACGGTAGTGGACCGGCAGATCGACCAGCGATCCCGTGGCGGTGAGCTTGCCGTAGTCCACCCCCCAGGTGTCCACCCCGACACCGGCGAGCGAGCCGAACTGACGGATCCCGGCGTTGATGCCGTCGCGGACGTACCCCCACAGCGCTCGGGCGTCTGTGTGAATGCTCGCGTCGCGCCCAACCGGTCCGTTGGGGAACCGTGCCAGTTCGGTGAGCACGAACCTGTTCTCGGTCAGCGTGCCAGCGATGACCCGGCCACTGGTCGCGCCCAGGTCTGCGGCGGCCAGGGTGACGGGTCGGTGGGTGACGTTCATGTGCTCACGTCCTTGCGGCTCAAATTGAATCGTCTCAATACGCTCAGGATAACCCGTCCCTCGGCGGACGGGAAGCCCCTGTCACGGTGCTGCTGCGGCAGGATCCAACCGATAACCCGATTCCGCCCCGCCATCGCTGGACAGAGGCTAACAGCTTCCCTAGAGTGAATGAAATCGATTTCTTATGGAGGCGACGATGCTCTACAACATCGATCCCATCTTGACCGGGCGAATGCTGCTGGCCTTGGATGAGATGGGCCACGGCGATGCCGTGGTCATCGCCGACGCCCACTTCACGGCAGCGAAGCTGGCCAAGAAACATCGTGTCGATCTGCCGGGGATCAGCGCCCCGCGCGTGCTCACCGCCATCCGAACGGTGCTGATTCCCGATGACGTCGGCCCCGCCCTCGACCTGATGGAAAGCCCGGACGGCCTGCTTCCGGTCCAGGAAGAGCTCATTGCTGCCGCGGGCCTCACCACCGCCGAAACCAGCCTGGTGGAGCGGTTTGCCTTCTACGAGCGGGCCGCCGAAGCCGAGCTTATAATCCGTACCGGCGAAACCCGGATCTACGGGAATGCCCTACTTCGCAAGGGCGTGACGCCCGTCACCGCGACGACCACATGACCCCACCAGTACCCTTCCGCCGGCGCCAGACCCGCTGATGGCCACCATCTACGATGTGGCGGCCCGGGCAGGGGTCTCGCCGGCCACCGTCTCCCGGGTCTTCAACGGCATCAAAGTGTCGCCCGCCCTGGTCGAGTCCGTCCGCCAAGCGGCCGAAGAACTTGGTTTCGTCCCCAACCGCAACGCGCGGCGCCTGCGCACCAGTTCGTCAGAGATCATCGCGATGATGGTGCCCGATATCGAGAATCCATTCTTCACCGCGATGACCAGGGCCGTCGAGGATGTCGCCCGCGCCGACGGCTATTCGGTGATGCTGTGCAATACCGACGAGGATCTCGACCGGGAGCAGGAGTATCTCCGGGTCGCGGTGAGCGACCCGGTGGCCGGAGTGATCATCGTGCCCAGCCACGCCCAAACCTCACTCGCCCTCCCCCTGGAGCGGGGTGTACCAGTGGTTTGCGTGGATCGGCGCGCCCCCGGTTACCCCGTGGACGCCGTGGTGGCGGACAACTTGGCCGCAGCCGACGCGGCCACGGCGCTGCTCTTCACCCAGGGGTACCAGCGGGTTGCCTGCATGAGCGGCCCGCTCGGCATTGAGACCGCCGATGATCGCGCCGCTGGCTGGGCCCAGGCGGTCCACCGGGAAACCGGATCGGCCCCCGCTGAGGAACTGCTGGTCCGGACACCATTCAGCGTGACCGGTGGGGAAAGCGCTGCCGAGCAGCTGCTCGACCTGCCCGTCGCCCCGGACGCCCTCTTCGCGGCCAACAACAAGATCGCGACCGGAGCCGCTCGGATTCTGGCCGAACGCGATGCCCTGCCGCCCACCGTGGGGCTGATGTCCTTCGGGGGGCTCCCGCTGGTGTTACTGGCCCCGGTGGGGATTCAGGTGGCCCACCTCCCGGCCCGGGAGCTAGGCCTCAAGGCCGCTGCCATGATCCTCGAACGCATTCGCGGACTCGATACCCCACCGCGCGAGGAGGTGCTGCCTGTGGTTCTTAACCACGGCCCTTCTTGACTGCGGTGATGCCGACGAGCCCGGTGGCAACCACCAGGCCCAGCGAGACATCCAGGTCCAGCGCCAGGTCGGCCCGGGGAGCGGGGCGCTATGAATCACCTGGCCATACCCTCAATCTTGACCGTGAAATCGATTGCTGAAAGACTGCCAACAGAGCTCATCTAGCCCGGTCAACGTTGTTCCTGCGGCATCGAGCGGTGAGCACCCATTCCGACCGAGGAGTCACCTGTGAGCACCTATCTCGTGCCCGAACTGTCCCCCCAGCCCACCGCCGAACCCAGGACTGTCTACATAGTCGCCAGCGGCGATCTGCGCCTCACCGCGAATCAGAAGACCTGGGCCATGCAGCAGCAGGTGGAGGCCGAGTTCGCCGCAGCCTTGAGCGCCCTCGGCTGGCAGGTCAAGCGGGCTCACGACGTAGACCCGGACAAGGGGCATGGGTTCATCGACAACCAGCGGGCTGGCATGGATGTCTTCGAGACCATCCCCCCGGATGCACCGCTGGCGGTGGTTGAGGCCGTCTGGCAGTACAGCCATCACGTCCTTGCCGGACTCCGCGACCATCAGGGTCCGATCCTGCTGGCCGCAAACTTCGCCGGCGACTTCCCGGGCCTGGTCGGAATGGCGAACCTGCACGGTTCCCTGACCAAGGCGGCCATAGCCCACTCGACCATCTGGAGCAGGGATTTCACCGACGCCTGGGCGCGGGAGAAGCTAGCCGAATGGCTCACCACCGGGACCATCGTGCACGACACCTCCCACGTGCGGGACCTGCCCCCGCTGCCGGCCTCACCAGAGCGGGAGTTGGGTGAAGCCTTGGCCGCCCAGCTGAAAGCGCGGAAAGCTATTATCGCCATCTTCGATGAGGGTTGCATGGGCATGTACAACGCCATCATCGAAGACGAACTGATGAATCCGGCCGGTATCTACAAGGAGCGCCTCAGCCAGAGCGCCCTGGTCGCCGAGATGAACCAGGTCACCGACACCGAGGCTGCCGCCGTGCGGACGTGGCTCGACGATGCCGGCATGACCTTCCACGTCGACAACGACGGCGACTGGAAGGAATGCCTCACCGACGAGCAGCTGACCAGCCAGTTCAAGATGTACATCGCCGCCGCCCGGATCACCGACGACTTCGGCGCCAATGCGGTTGGCATCCAGTACCAGCAGGGCCTCAAGGATCTGGTGCCTGCCTCCGACCTGGTCGAAGGCCTGCTCAACAACGTGGAACGGCCGCCGGTGACCTCCCGGGATGGTCAGCGGATCCTCTTCGAAGGTCAGGCAATCCCACACTTCAACGAGGTCGACGAGGGCGTGGCCGTCGATGCCATCGTGACCAACCGGGTCTGGACTGCGATGGGCCTCGATCCCGCCACCACGCTGCACGATGTCCGATGGGGGGACGAATGGGAGGGCGACTTCGTCTGGGTGCTAGAGATCTCCGGATCCGTGCCAGCCGCCCACCTGGGGGGCTACGCCAACGCCCACTCTTACCGGCAGAGCTACTACTACTTCCCGCTCGGCGGCGGCACTCTCGCCGGGGTCTCCAAGCCGGGTGAGATCGTCTGGTCCCGGGTGTTCATCATGGACGGCGCCCTGCACGTCGACCTGGGCCGGGGTACGTGTATTGAGATGCCTGAGGCTGAGGTACAGCGACGGCTCAATTCCACCAACCCAGAGTGGCCGATCATGAACGCCACCCTGCACGGGGTGAACCGGGATCAGCTCATGGCCCGACACAAGGCCAACCACATGAACGTGGCCTATGCCCCGGATGCTGCGACCGCGGACAAAGCCCTGGTCGCGAAGGCGGCCATGTTCCAGGCGATGGGATATCAGGTGCATCTGGCCGGGAAGGTCCTCGCCGGTCACTAGCCAGGATCCAGGCCAGGGCCAGATAGGGTTCCCGGTGACACCGGCGGGCTGAGGAGGGTCATGGACGTCGACCCAAGGGAGCTACCTGACGCGACCGCGCGCGCCCTCGCCGACCAGCTCGCCGCTTCGGCGGCAGCCATCACCACCGCAGCCCTGGCCGAGATCACCCGACGCTACCCCTGGTTCTCGGCGCTGGACGCCGCCAACCGGGCCTCGGTGACCCTCGTGGTGCGTGCCGGCGTGGATGGGTTCGTCGCGTCGCTGCGGGACGGCGCCACCACGGCCTCGCCTAACATTTTCGCGGCGGCGCCGCGGGAGCTTATGCGGAGCCTGTCCTTGCAGCACACAGTCGATCTGATTCGCGCCACCGTGGAAACCGTGGAGAATCAGATCACCGATGAGCTGCCGCCCGCTGAGCAAGCCCAACTCACCGCTGCGGTGCTGCGCCACAGCCGCGAGATCGCCTTCGACGCAGCTGAGGTTTACGCACAAGCTGCGGAGATCCGGGGCGCGTGGGATGCACGGTTGGAAGCCCTAGTGATGGATGCGGTTGTCCGCGGAGATGCCGATGAATCGGTGACGTCTCGGGCCTCCACCCTGGGCTGGCAGGACGTGGACGGTCTCTGCGTGGTCATCGGCGATCCCCCGGCAGACGACCCGGCACTGCGGCGGCTGCGGAGTGCCGCGGCCCGCCACGCGATGGACGTCTTGGCGGCGGTACAGGGGCCGCGCCTCGTGGTTCTGCTGGGGGGCACCTTCACCGACGAATTGCATGCCCTGCAGCAGGTGGGCCGCCTCGCCGACACCTTTGGTGACGGACCGGTCGTCGTCGGGCCGGTCGTGGACGATCTGGTGGATGCGGTGGTCAGCGCCCGCGCGGCCACCTCCGGTCGTCGAGCCGCCCCCGCGTGGCCGGACGCACCGCGCCCGGTGCTGGCCCGCTCCCTCCTGCCCGAACGCGCTCTCGCGGGCGACGGTCATGCCCGCCGGGAGCTATCCCAGCAGGTTTTCGCTCCGCTGGTCGCCTATGGCGGAGATCTGACTGGCACGCTGGAGGCATTCTGGGCCTGTGGCACCTCCATCGAAGCCACCGCACGGCGGTTGTTCATCCACGCCAACACTGTGCGCTACCGACTGGGCCGGATCGAGGAGCTCACCGGCTACTCCCCCACCGACCCCCGGGACGCCTATGTGCTGCGCCTCGCCGGGACGCTCTATCGTCTGCTGGCATGACCGGCCAGCTATTTGTAGAGATCTCACAAACAAGCTCCAGCAAACTTAGCTCTCGGCGCCCGCCCCTTTGTCTGGTATCCCCGAAAAGATGGACGGGTGCTCGCGATCGTTGCGCCCGGCCAAGGCGCCCAGACCCCCGGATTTCTCACACCCTGGCTGACCGACGGTGCCGTCCGGAATCACGTGGCGGACCTCACTGCGGCTGCGGGAGTGGACTTGATTCACGCAGGCACTGTGGCCGACGCCGACACCATCCGGGACACCGCCGTCGCGCAGCCACTGCTGGTAGCCGCCGGCCTGATAGCCGCTTCCGCACTGGTCACCGATATCGGTCCGGCCGATGTCCTGGCCGGTCACAGCGTGGGTGAGGTGACCGCCGCTGGCATCGCCGGTGTGCTCGCCCCGCTGGATGCCATCCGACTGGTCCGGGAGCGAGCTCTGGGGATGGCCGAGGCTGCCGCCACTACCCCGACCACCATGGCGGCCGTGGTGCGCGGTGAGCCTGATCAGGTGCTCGCCGCGATCACCGCCGTCGGCGCCACCGCAGCCAACCACAACGGGGCCGGGCAGATTGTCGCCGCAGGAACCACCGCACAGATCAGCGCCCTCCGGGAGAAACCACCGACCGGAGCCCGGGTGATCCCACTCTCGGTGGCAGGGGCGTTCCACACCGAGCACATGCAGCCCGGCAAGGAACGACTCGCTGCGCTGGCGGTACACCTGACCCCAGCTGACCCCCAGTCCACCCTGCTCAGCAACGCCGACGGCGCAGTGGTGGAGTCGGGAACCGGGTACCTCGAGCGGCTGGTCGGCCAGGTCACCCAGCCGGTGCGATGGGATCTGTGTATGACCACAATGGCCGACCTCGGGGTCACTGGAATCCTCGAACTTCCCCCGGCCGGTACCCTGACGGGGATCGCCAAGCGCAACCTCCCCGGGGTTGAGCTCTTTAACCTGAACACCCCTGACCAACTCGACGAGGCCCGCGCCTTCGTCGCCCGTCACCGTGCCCAGGAGGCCTGAGTTCATGCCCCTCACCGCTGCCACCGGCTCCGCCCACGCCCGCATCCTCGGCCTGGGCGCCGCGATCCCGTCCCGGGTCGTCGACAACGAGGAGATGTGCACGTACATCGATTCCTCCGACGAGTGGATCCAGCAACGCACCGGCATCCGGGAGCGCCGCTGGGTGGCCGACGGGGAATCACTGATGACCCTCAGCCTGGATGCCGCCCGGGCTGCCCTCAACCACGCCAGCCTGGACGCGGCCGCGGTGGACGTTGTGATAGTCGCCACGGTCAGCCACTTGTTGCAGACCCCCTCATTGGCCGCTGTCATCGCTGCCGAGATCGGGGCCACCGACGCGGCTGCATTTGATATCTCGGCCGCATGTGCCGGCTTCTGCTACGGCCTTGCTCAAGCTGAAGGGCTGATCCGGTCCGGAGCCGCACATCACGTCCTCGTCATTGGCGCCGAAACGCTCAGCGAGATCACCGACAAGACCGACAGGTCCACCGCCTTCCTGTTTGCCGACGGGGCGGGCGCCGCCATCGTCGGACCATCCGAAACCCCAGCCATCGGCCCGGTTGTATGGGGGTCCGATGGCACCCAGGCTGATGCCATTGAGATGAACCAGCCCTGGGACGAGGCGGTAGCGCACGGCGAACCATCGGTGTTCACGATGAAGGGGCAAGCAGTCTTCCGCTGGGCGACAGGTTTCATCGCCGAGGCCGCGCAACGCACCCTCGACGCCGCCGGAGTCACCCCCGACGAACTCGATCTCTTCGTCCCCCATCAGGCCAACAACCGGATCACCGATGCGATGCTGCGTCACCTCAAGCTACCCGAGTCGGTGACGGTGGCCCGCACTATCACCACCCTGGGCAACAACTCGGCCGCGTCGATCCCGATTGCGCTCGATAGCCTCCTCGCCTCCGGCGAGGCCAAGAGCGGCGACCTGGCCCTCGTTATCGGTTTTGGTGCCGGTCTGGTCTATGCCGGTCAGGTAATCAAACTCCCCTAGCAGACACCGGCACCCGCCGGCTGTCCGACCCGAAGAAGAAATGGAGAACCCCATGGCAACCACCGAAGAGATTCGCACCGGCCTGGCCGAGATCGTCAATGATGTGGCCGGTGTGCCCGTTGAGGATGTGCAGCTCGACAAGTCTTTCGTCGATGACCTCGACGTTGACAGCCTGGCGATGGTCGAGATCATCGTGGGCTGCGAAGAGAAGTTCGGCGTCACCATCCCCGATGAGGAGAGCGCCAACCTGAAGACCGTCGGCGACGCGGTCGCCTACATCGAACAGCACGCCTGAGACCCTCGACTTCCCCCACTACGGGGATCAGCCACGGTGGTGAGGCGGCCGCCACGTCACCTCACCACCATCCCGAAACGTCTACCTCGACAACCCGAAGGAACAGCGCAATGAAGGAAGTCGTGATCACCGGAATGGGGGTGACTTCCCCCCTGGGCGGTGATGTCACCAGCACCTGGGAGGCCATGCTCGCTGGCACGTCTGGCGTGGTGGCTCTCACCGAAGCCTGGGCTAAGCCGCTGGCCGTCCGGATCGCCGCCTACGCCAAGGTGGATCCTTCGGACGTTATCGATAGGGTCAAGGCCCGGCGACTGGATCGATCGGCCCAGGTCGCCTTGATCGCCACCGACGAGGCCTGGCAACACGCTGGGTACGGCTTCGGCGAGGACAATCCAGTCGATCCGGAGCGGTTGGCGGTCTGTCTTGGATCCGGGATCGGGGGCCTGCAGTCCACCTTGCAGAACTGGGACAATTACCTGGCCAAAGGCCCCCGTCGGGTCAGCCCATTCACGATTCCGATGCTCATGGCCAACGCGCCTGCCGCCAATGTGGGGCTGCTGGTCAATGCCAAGGCGGCTATTCATACCCCGGTGTCAGCTTGCGCCTCCGGAAACGAGGCTATTGCGCTCGCAGTGGACCAGATCCGGCTCGGGCGGGCCGATGTTGTCGTCACCGGCGGCTCCGAGGCCACCATTCACGCCCTTCCGCTAGCCGCCTTCGGCCAGATGCAGGCGCTCAGCAAACGCAATGACAATCCACAAGCCGCTTCCCGGCCCTGGGACAAGGGCCGCGACGGCTTCGTGCTCGCCGAAGGCGCCGGGGTGCTCATCCTGGAATCCCTGGAACATGCCCAGGCCCGCGGGGCCACCATCTACGGCACCGTGGCGGGCTGCGGAATCAGCGCCGACAGTCACGACATTGTCCAGCCAGAGCCCGCTGGATCAGGGCAGTCGACAGCAATGCTCAAGGCGCTACGGGACGCCGATCTGGCACCGGACGACATCAAGCACATCAATGCCCACGGGACGTCCACCCCGCAGGGCGATATGACCGAGGCTGGTTCGATCCGTCGTGCGCTGGGGACGTCCGCCGACGCTTGTGTGGTCACCAGCACCAAGTCCATGACCGGCCATCTGCTCGGCGCGGCTGGTGCGGTCGAACTGGTGGCGTCGGTGCTGGCCCTCCGTGATCGGGTCGCGCCGCCGACGATCAACCTGGACGAGCCGGAGGATGATCTGCCGATTCAGGTCGCGGCCAAGGTGAAGACCCCGCTGCCAGCCGCAGGCGATCTCGCGGCGATAAACAACTCCTTCGGTTTCGGTGGCCACAATGTGGCAATAGCGGTGACCAACGCGAATACCTGAACTATCCGGCAGCGTGCAGCCAGCGCAGCGGCACCCCGTCGGCGGCCTGTCGGAAGACGTCGAGCTCCTCGTCCCACGCAGTGCCGAGGAGAACCTGCAGACCTTGCCGCAGGCTGGTTTCATCCCGGGCACCACGCAGAATCAGCTGCAGCCGATTCTCACCGACGACGATGTCGCCGTGCGGGCCGGTCGTCCCGGTAAAGATCCCTAGCGCCGGGGTGTAGCTGTAGCGTTCGCCGGTGCTCCCGGCGGTCGGATTCTCAGTCACCTCGAACCGGATCCGATCCCACCCTTTCAGCGAGCTGGCAAGTCTGCTGGCGGTACCCACCGGCCCATGCCAGGTGTGCTCGGTGCGGTAGCTGCCCCGCTCTGCGGGTTGAACACTCCAATACAGATCGACCGAGTCGCCGAGGGCTGCGCCCAGTGCCCATTCGATATGTGGGCGCAGCGCAGCGCTCGCCGAGTGGATGTAGAGCACACCGCTCGTCGTTGTCATGGCCGTCCTCCCCTAGCTAGGTGCTGCCTTCCCCTGCATCACCCGTCGGCGGATTCAAGCCGTGCCCCCATTGTGCACCATCGGTCAACCGGCATCCCTAACCCAGGACGCCACTGGACACACCCACCGGTCAGCTTCGGCACAATGGTGCCCATGGGAACCCCCACCGAGACGCAACTAATTGCCACCGCAGCCGGACTGCTCTTTGACATGGACGGGACGCTGCTGGACTCAACTCCGGTCATCGAGGCCATGTGGGCCAACTTCGCCGCGGAACACCGGCTCAGCCTCCCGGGCATCTTGCGGTTCGCCCATGGTCGTCCCACCCGCTCCACCGTCGACAATTTCCTACCCGGCCACCCGGCGTCTGCTCGGGCCGCAATCGTCGCCGCATTGACCGACTTTGAGATCGACAGATCCGATCAGGTGGCCGCTATCCCCGGAGCGCAGGCATTCATGCAGCAAGCCCAAGCACTGCAGGCACCGATGGCACTGGTCACCAGCGCCTCCCGGCCCCTGGCGTTGAGCCGCATGGCGGCTGCCGGGCTACCGTTGCCACCGGTCATGGTGACCGCCGACGATGTCCATCAGGGGAAGCCTCATCCAGAGGGCTATCTGGCTGCGGCGGCTACGTTGGCCGTGCCGCCCGAGCGGTGTGTGGTGTTCGAGGATGTCCCCCATGGCCTAGCCGCAGGCCAGGCGGCTGGGGCGACGGTGATTCTCCTTGGTGACGCGGCGCTTCCCGATGGCTCCCCCGAGGCCCGGCTCCCTGACTTCCGGTCACTCAGTCTGGAACGCCGCGACTCGGAGCTGTTACTCCTACGCAGCTAGTGTCCTAAGGCCAGGCCGGCGATGACCCCGCGCTGCCGACGTCACCATCACGACAGAGGTCGGAGTCGCGCCTCAGTTGAGCCAGTCATCGGGACCATCACCCGCCCTTGTGGGCCGCAGCTATAAGTTCGTGGGCGTGGTTGCGGGCTGCTTGGGTTCCCTCGAGCCCAGCCATCATCCGCGCGAGCTCGTCGACGCGCTGCTCCGCGGCCACTTCGGTGATCCCCGAAGTTGTCACCTGACCGTCGTCAGACTTGTGGACCACGTAGTGCCTATCTGCGAACGCCGCCACCTGAGCGAGGTGGGTGACCACCAGCACTTGCGCGTTCTGCGCGAGCCGGGCCAATCGGCGGCCGATTTCAAGCGCGACCGCACCGCCAACGCCGGCATCCACCTCATCGAAGACGAAGGTATGCCCAGACGTTCCGGCCGCGAGCACCACCTCCAATGCCAGCCGCACCCGGGAGAGTTCGCCCCCGGAGGCCACTTTGGCCAGGGGGCCCGGGCTGCTCCCCGGGTTGGCCGCGAACAGGAAGGCGATCTGGTCTTGACCATGCGGGCCGGGTTCGGCCAGGTCGGCCAGCTCGACGAGGAGACGAGCGTGCGGCATTGCTAGCGCCTCCAGCTCCGCCTCCACCTGGGCGGACAGGCGTCCGGCAGCGTCACTCCGGGCCGTCGATAGTTCAGCCGCAAGCTCCGCCAAGGCGGCATCTTCGACGGCCAACGCGTCGGTCAACTCGGCGATCCGGTCGTCCGAACCAGCCAACCGGGCCACGTCTACTGCGGCTCGCTCACCCCAGGCAAGTACGTCGTCGACGGTGTCCCCATAGCGCCGGGTCAGCACCTGCAGGTCGGCCAACCGGGCCGCAATCCACTCCAAGCGACTCGGATCAGCCTCCAGGCCCGCGAGATAGGAGGCCAGTTCTCCGGCAACATCGGCCAGCACATACGACAGCTCGGTGACCCGGACCGTCACCTCGGTCAATTCAGTATCGGTTCCGCCGACAGCATCCAGGGCTTGACGGGCAGCGGCTACCAGGCTCAGCGCACTAGGCATATCTTCGGGAGCCTCATCATCACCGGCGAGCGCCACCATGCTGGTACGGGCAGCCTGGCGCAGATCATCGGCGGCCTGCAACCGGCGAGCCTCGGCCTGCAGTGCGGCGTCTTCCCCCGGTTGCGGATCAACCTTCTCGATCTCCCCCAGACCAAACTGCAGGACGGCCAGTTCGCGCTCGCGAGCCCGCTGCTGCCCGGTGAGCTCGCTGAGTTCGGCCTGCAGCACCCGGCACCGTTGCCAATGCTGCTGATAGCGCTCCAGGATCACCAGATGTGCCGGACCCGCGAAGGCATCCAGCACCGCCCGTTGCCTGTCCGACGACCCAAGACGTACCTGTTCGCTCTGCCCGTGGATGGTTATCTTCTCACCGACGATGGAGGCCAGGGTGGGCAACGGAACCTGCACGCCCCCGACCCGGGCGCGGGAGCGGGCGGGAGTAAGGGTGCGACTCAGCAGGACTTCGTCAGCATCGAGCTCCCCGTCGACCTCGGCAACAGCTGCTGCCAGATCGGCATCGGCGCTGAGGCGGCCCTCGACGACAGCCCGCCCGGCACCCACCCGGACCAATCCCGTGTCAGCCCGGCCCCCAATGAGCAACCCCAGCCCGGATACCACCATGGTCTTCCCGGCGCCGGTCTCACCGGTCACCACCGTGAAACCCGGTCCGAGGTCCAGCACCGCCTCGTCGATAACGCCGAGATCGGCGATTCGAAGTTCAGTCAGCACGTGGAAGCTCCCCGGCCGGGCGGCGCCCTTGCCCCCGCCAGCCATCGATAGGGAGCTCGAACTTCCCCACCAGACGTTGCACGAATGGCTGCTCGCTGGTGCGGGCCAGGCGCAGGATGTGCTGGCTACGATGGACTGTCATCTCGCTGTGCGGGGGCACCTCCACGCTGCGACGGCCATCGCACCACAGCACCCCGCCGGGCGCGTCTTCGACCATCCCGATAACGACCGTGGAGTGCGGGCTGAGCACGAGCGGACGAGCAAACAGTGCGTGCGCCAGCAGCGGTACCACAAGCAGCGCGTCCAGGTCGGGCCACATCACCGGCCCCTGCGCGGAGAACGCGTAGGCCGTCGACCCGGTCGGCGTGGAGACCAGCACCCCATCAGTGCCCCAGCGGGACAGCGGATGGCCATCGATGTCTACCAGAACCTCTATCATCCGTTCGCGGGCAGCCTTCTCCAGCGAGACCTCGTTCACCGCAAACGAGGACCACAGCACGGTGCCGCCGGGTTGGTCACGTAGGGTGACGTCGAGGCACAGGCGTTCCTCGACGGTATAGTCGCGGGCCCGCACCCGCGCCACCAGCGTGTCGATCTCGCTGGGCTCAAGTTCGGCGAGGAAGCCGACATGGCCGAGGTTCACCCCAAGCAGCGGATAGCCGAGCGGAACCGCCCACTCCGCCGCGCGCAGGATGGTGCCATCACCCCCGAACACCACCACCAGCTCCACCGGATGATCCGGCACCGCGCCGAAGGGCCGGATGCCCTGCCCGCTGTCCACCATCTCCGCATATCCCGGCTCACGGACCCAACAGACGATCCCGCTGTCAGCTATACCCTCAAGAAACGCCCGCGCGGCGGCAATGGCCGCTGGCCGCTGGGCATGGATCGCGATGGCGATGTGTCGCTGGGTCACCAGCCCAGCCTAGCCATCAGGCCGCTCGGCTCGCCCGTCGGATTGCTCGAACTTGCAGAAGAACTCCTGATTGCCCCGCTCACCCGGGAGCAGGGTCGGCGACCGCCAGCGGCACTCCCAGCCCAGACTCTCCGCCTGCGCCACCACCGCATCGACTGCAGCTGCGGCGCGAGCCGGATCTATCACGACCCCGTGGGAGTCGAGAGCGCCCCGGTCCAGCTCAAATTGCGGTTTGACCATCAGCAGGGCGACCCCATCACGGGACAACACTCCGAACAACGGCGTCAACAGCAGCCGCAAGGAGATAAACGAGACGTCGGCCACCACCAAGTCGACCGGCATCCCCTCCAGGTCGGTCAGGGCAAGATCCCGCAGATTCAGCCCCTCACGCTGGTCGACCCGGGAGTCGTCCCGCAAGCTAGCTGCCAGTTGCCCGTGACCAACATCGACAGCCACCACCTGCTGGCAGCCGCGCTCCAGCAGCACCTGAGTGAAGCCACCCGTCGAGGCCCCAGCGTCCAGCGCGCGCGCAGGAACCATCGTCTGGCTCGCATCGAGCGCACCTATTAGTTTGTGCGCCGCCCGCGAGACATAGTTATCGGTCTCGGCACGCACCGAACTCGTCGGCCCTACGTGGCGGGCCGGTTTGGTGATCACCGCGCCATCCACGCTGACTTTGCCCCGGGTGATGAGGTCGGCCGCCTGCGCCCGCGAGCGGGCCAGCCCCCGCTCTACGAGAACGACGTCCAGCCGGGTCACGACTCCGCAGGGTCAGCCGAGCCGGATAGCGCTTCTGCCAGCACATCGAGCGCGTCAGCTAGCGCCGCCGGGTGGGAGTTCACGTCGGCGCTGAGGTCGATCGACGCGAGCGCGGCATCGACTCCGCCATGTCCGGTCACCGGAGGTTCCGGAAGGTCAGGCGTCTCCGCACCATACCCGTCGCCAGTTGCGTCACCACTGCTCACGCACTCAGCATACGGCGCCTTCAGCTCAGCACTCACCTGGCGCCGGCATTCTGATCTGGAGAAATGTCTCGGCACGGGCGGTTCGGCTCGTCGTGCCGGTCAGACGTCCGGATCCCCCAGCCCCCGCGCATGCAGCGCATCACCAGTGGTGCGGGCATAGTTGACCGCTTCGATCACCACCGGGGTGACCACGGCCATCGGGTTGCGCGTCACCCCCCGGGCGCGGGCAGCATCGCGGACCTCTCCGAAGGATGCGGCCACGTGCGGCACCGAGCGGAGGAAGATGGCCACCGCCAATCCGACGCGTTCCGGATTGATGCCAACCCGCCGCAGCGGCCCCAGAAAGGTGACCAGCGCATCCACCAGTCGGGGCAAGGGCGTAGTAAGCAGAATCACCCGGGACGCATACAGCGCGGTCAGCACGATACCCACCACCCGGATGGCGAGAGCCGGGTGGCCGGTCAGCACATGGAAGGTCGTCAGGATTGCCAGGAGAATCGCCATCCCCCAGGGCAATCCCCAGGCGAGCCGGAGCGGTGCCCCCGTCGACGCCACCAGGATCGACGCCACCACGACTCCCGCCAGGACGACCGGAACTGCGCCCCACACCACCACTGGTGCCGTCACCGCCACGAAGATCAGGTACTTCCACCCCGGGTCGATCCGATGCCACCATGTCGTTCCGGGAACATAGATCCCGAGGACAGCCCGGGCCGCGTTCACCCGAGGCTCCGAATGTAGAGGTCAACCGTCTTCGCCGGAGCACCATCAGCGACGACCCGCCCGTCGTCGATGACCACCACCCTGTCCGCTTCTCGAGCAAGATCGAGGTCATGGGTGGCGAAGACCACCTGCTGTGGGAGCTCTGCCAAGACGCGCCGAAAACGGTTGCGGTTACGCAGATCGAGCAGTGTGGTGGGCTCATCCATGACCACAATGCTCGGATTTACCGCCAGCACCGATGCCAACGCCACTAGCTGACGCTCTCCCCCCGAGAGATCGTGGATGCTCTGGTCGGCCTGGGCGGCCAGCCCCCGTTCGGCGAGGATCTGCCGGGCTCGTTCCCGCCGACCGTTCCTATCGGTCAGGGTGCGGCGCAGGCTGAGTTCAACGTCCTCCACCGCAGTGGGCATGATCAGCTGGCTCATCGGGTCGGTGAAGACGAAACCGACCCGGCGACGCACCTGGGCACCGTTGCTCTGCGGATCCAAGCCGTCGACCCGGATCGTGCCAGCGCTCACCAGCGTGAGCCCGTTGATGACCCGCAGCAGGGTGGACTTGCCCGAGCCGTTGGCCCCCACCACGGCGATCCGGGGTTCGGTGAGGGTCAGAGTGACCTCAGTCACCAGGGCGCGGCTGCTCCATCCACGCCCATCGGGGTTCGGCACTGGAACCGAAACCGAAACCCCCTCGAACTCGATCAAGTGCTGACCGAGACCTCGGCAGCCACCAGGCGTGGGCGGGCCAACAGTGTCGGGATCGCCCGATGCACGGTCACGGCGACCACGGCAGCCAGGACGCATTTGATCAGGTCTCCGGGAAGGTAGATCAGATCTGCCGCCACCGCCTGGCCGATTGATAGGCCGGCATTGACTGTCAGCCCGAGGATCCCAAAGGAATGCACCACCAGGATCGAGCCGACAATCGCCGCCCCGACCAGGGCGAGGGTGCGTGCCGTCCGGGAGGGCGACCAGGTCACCGCACGCAGGGCCAGCCACCCCGTCGTAAGAGCGCCCAGCGGGAAGGCCAGCAGGTAGCCGGCCGACGGCTGGAACAGCACCCCGAGTCCGGCGAAACCCTGGGCGAAGACGGGCAGCCCGGCGAAGCCGAGCAGGAGATACAACGTCACCGCGAGGAAGCCACGCCACGGGCCGAGCAGCAATCCCGCCAAGGCCACTGCCAAAGTTTGCAGGGTGATCGGCACCCCCAGCGGACCAACCGGGACCGCAGGCACCATCGTGAACGCCGCGATCACGCCCGCAAAGACAGCGACCAGGGCGAGGTCACCCATGGTGAAACGCCTAGACTCAGCCACAATTATCCTCCTGCTATGGATGCGGGATGAATTCTAGGGCAGCTCCCGAAGCAGCTGCGCCACTGGTTCAGGCTGGGAGACGACCCCAGTCCAGCACAACGTCGCCAGCGCCCACGCGGCATCGAGTTGGGCGGTACGCGAACTGAGATCACCCTCAACCGCAGCCACCCCGTTGGAGGCCGTGACTACCGTGGCACCGCAGCGGACTCCATCGGCGGCTGGCTCCGCCGTCCGGGTGGGCTCAAAGAGCGACGCCACGTTCCACCCGATGGCAGTCGGTCGGCCGTGTACCGGCGCCCGGCACAGATCGAGCACGCCGTGAGCCCCGGTGAACACCATGAAGGAATCGATACCCACGGTATGAGCCCCCATGATGTCGGTGTCGATCCGATCACCGACGAAGACCGGATTGATGGCTCCGGTACGCCGCATGGCCTCCGCCATCAGCGGACGGTGCGGCTTGCCGATGATCTCCGGCTCGATGTCGACAGTGGCCTGGACGGCCGCCACCATCATGCCAGCACCGGGCACCCGCCCCCGTTCGGTGGGCCGAGTGGAATCTGTATTTGTCGCGATCCAGCGCGCCCCTCGTTGCACGGCTAGCCCGGCCTCATCGAGACGCGGCCACGTCATGGCAGGGTCGTACCCCTGAACCACCGCAACCGGATTGTCATCGGCGGAGAAGACCGCTCGAAAACCAGCGTCCTCTATCAGCTGGACCAGGTTGCCGCTGCCAGCCACCAGGATCGATGCACCTACGGGAAGCTCCTGGGCCAGCATGCCGACGGTGGCCTGCGCCGATGAAATAACATCTAGCTCATGGGCGGGAAAACCCAGGTCCACCAGATGCGCAGCCACCACCGCGGTACTACGGGCGGCATTGTTGGTGACGTAGAACGGTCGGATGCCCTGGGTGCTGAGCCGCCCGACGCCCGCGACGGCGTCCTCCACCGCTGCCGGTCCCAAGTAGAGGACTCCGTCTAGGTCGAACAGGGCGACGTCATAGCTATCGATGAAGGCCGTCACTCCTGCTCCTCGGCTCCCGCCGGATCGTCATCCTGGGGCGACGACCCCCACTCTGCAGGGGCGCTGTCCGGATCTGGGTCTCCGGATGTGGTCGCCGAGGCGGCCTCATCGCTGCCGGGCTCTGCCGACGCGGCGTCTGCCCCCTCAGTATCGCCGATGAGGGCGTCCTCATCGATCTCCAAGACTAGGCCTTGGAGCCGGGCCACCCGATCGGCAGCATCAGTCTCACCCTCGGTGTCCAAGGCTGCAGCCGCCGCAAACCAGCGTTCGGCCGCCTCCAGATCACCGGTCTGCTCGAGCAGGTCGGCATAGCCATACCGCAGGCGTGCCCGAGGCGGACGTGCCCCGCGCCCGGCCGTTGCTTGAATCTCGGACTTGAGCACCCGCAACGCCTCGGCTTGCCTACCTTGGTCAAGCCGGACCCCAGCCTCCACCAGGCGGAGCTCTACCCGCTGGCTCAGGTCCATCCGAGCCGACAGACCCTCACGGATAACCTTGAGCGCCCGGTCTGGCTGCCCCAGGGCACGTTCGCAGTCGGCGATGGCGGCGAGGAACTCCGTGCCCCCGTTCATCCGGCGCAGCGCCCGAAACTCCTGTAGGGCTACCGCATAGTCCCCGGCTGCGTAGGCCGCTTCACCGGTAGCCTCGCGGGTCACCGCCAGCCGAGAGGCCCGCCGGCGGGCGGCTTCAGCATGCGCATAGGCCAGTGCGGGATCGGAATCTATGAGCTGCCCCGCCATGAGCAGATGCGCGCCGACTATCTCGGCCAGCTCCGGGGTGAGCGAGCGCAGCTCAGCGCGAACGCCGCGGGGAAGCTCGCGCAAGTCCAGGCCTTGGGGGGTGTCTGGCTCGTTCTCTTTGCGACCTAGCCCGGGGCGAGGCACGTAGGGCGTCCGCACCTCTTCGTGCTCACGGGATGGCTGGCTCTCATCTCGGCGTGGTGAGCGGGGGATACGGTCATCGAAGCGGCGGTCACTCCCCTGCGTGCGCCCTCGCTCCTGATCGCGTCCGCTCTGATCGCGCCCGCGACGGTCGGCCCCAGAACGGCGAGCGGCTCCGGAACGGGATGCGCCGCGCCCATCCTCACGCCGCCCATCCTCACGCCGATCAGCCCCGGTCCGACCAGGGTTGCGCCGACCAGCATCGCGCCCGGCCTGGGATCGCCCCGCACCACCAGAGCGGCCCCGCCCGCCATCGGACCGATGGGTGTCCCCTGATCGTGCCTGGGTAGCGCCGCCGCGCCCACGTGGACGCCTCTCCTCCGCAGAGCCGCTGGCCTTTCCTCGGCCACCTGAGCCCCGTCGATCAGCACCGGGACTCCCGGTGCCCTCGCGTCGAGGGCCACCGCCGCCCCGGCCCTCAGGACCACCACGCCGACTTTCAGAGCCTCGCCGGCCCTCCGGGCCACCCCGGTGCCCATCACGCCGATCGCCCGAGCTGCCACCCCGGTCATCAGCAAGCCGTCGGCCGCGCCGTTCACCACCACCCCGCGGTGACGCCGGACCCCGCTCATCTCGCCGCTGGCCACCGGATCGGGCGCCCCCTGAACGGGGCGATCGCGAGGGTCTCCGATTCTGGTCGCGGCCCTCCTTGTCATCGCGGGTGTTGTCGCTCACTGTTCAAGTTTGCCGCCCCAACCGCTCCGAGGGCAAAGCTGCTGGCGAGGTGCCCATCGCTCGGTCAGCAAGTAGCTTGTCGCAGCTGAGATGTGTGGTACCGAGCAGCGTCAGGTGGGTTCTGGGCAAGACGGGGATCCGGAATCGATGCCGGGGTATCGATGAGGATCAACGGCGCAGCCCAGTGCTCACCTGGGGTCGCGAATACAAAAGATCAGCCGCCACAGGCGGCTAGTGTCCTGCGCTCAGAACAACCTGTCCTCGCTGTGATCGATGCCCCGCAAGGCGTCGTAGTCCACCGTGACGCAGGTGATCCCCCGGGCCGCCGCGACGACCTTGGCCTGCGGCTTGATCTGCTGAGCCGCAAAGATCCCTGCCACCGGACGTAGGTGCGGGTCGGCGTTGAGCAACTCCAGGTACCGGCTGAGCTGCTCAACCCCGTCGATCTCCCCACGGCGCTTCACCTCAACTGCCACGTGCGCCCCGGCCGCATCCCGATACATAAGGTCTACCGGACCGATGGCCGTCATATATTCGCGGCGCACCAGCGTCCAGCCATCGCCGAAGGTATCCGGGTTCTCGGCCAGCAAGGCCTGCAGATGGGCCTCAACCCCGTCCTTCACCAAGCCCGGATCCGGGCCCAGCTCATGCTCGCTGTCGTGCAGGACCTCGGCTATCGAGATTATCAATCGATCATCAGACCTGTTGGCCACCTCCCACACTGCAGCCAGCCCCGCCTCGGCCGACACCTCCGGATCTGGGTCACGTACGGTCACGGTGCATGGCGGATTCATCCAGTTGAGGGGCTTGAAGGCACGGTCATCTGCATGAATCGAGATAGAGCCGTCAGCCTTGGCCAAGATCAGCCGGTTCGCCATCGGCAGGTGGGCGGAGAGCCGACCAGCGTAGTCAACCTGGCAGCGGGCAATCAACAGGCGCACGGGCGTCAGCGTACCCGGTTGGATGGACCTCAGGCAGCCCTATGCTGAACTCATGGCGCGCAGACCCAGCAAACACCTCCGCACCCCGCGCCCGCTGCACACCGCCGGGTTCGCACGCACCCAGGAGAAGTCCGATGGCAGCTGGCAGGTCCAGTCCATGCCCGCCGACCGAGCCAACAAGCTCTATACCTGCCCAAGTTGCCAGCGTCCCATAGCGCTGGGAACTGCGCATGTGGTTGCCTGGCCTTCGGAGACACCATTGGGCCAGTCCCGGGCCGTCGACGGTCGGCGGCATTGGCATATTTCCTGTTGGGAGCGCCGCCGATGAGCCTGCAGCTATTTTCCACCCAACGTGGCGACGGACATCCCCGAGTGGCCTTCCTACACGGTCTACTCGGCCA
Source organism: Propioniciclava sp. (assembly GCA_047973325.1). Taxonomy (GTDB): domain Bacteria; phylum Actinomycetota; class Actinomycetes; order Propionibacteriales; family Propionibacteriaceae; genus Propioniciclava. The sequence continues at coordinate 42,595 of JBKEBU010000058.1, forward strand.
GGGGAAGAACTGGGCCACGGTGGCCAACGTCCTCGGTGATCAGGGGCCCGCACTGCTGCTCGACCTGCCCAATCATGGTCGCAGCGACTGGACTCCTGATCTCAGCTATCCCGCACTGGCCGACCAGATCGCTACGGAACTGCAGCAGCACCTCGACCCGTCCGGCAGGATCGCCATCGTGGGCCACTCGATGGGTGGCAAGGTCGCCATGGCCTTGGCCTTGCGCCATCCCGAGCTGGTCCGGGGCTTGGTGGTCGTGGATATCGCCCCAGACGATTCCCGGGAAGGCTATGGATTCGACGACCTGCTCGCAGCTTTGCGCCACCTTGATCTCGCGGCCGTGACCAGCCGCGCCCACGCGGACGCGGTGCTGGCACCCTCTATTCCCGACAGTGGAACTCGTGCCTTCCTGCTCCAAAATCTCCGCCAGACCCCTGCCGGCTGGAGCTGGCGGCCGAACCTCACACTGCTGGCCGAACGGCTCCCCACTATCAGTGGATGGCCCGCCGATCTGCGCGGGTCCTACTCCGGCCCTACTCTGTGGCTTCGGGGCGAACGCTCCGACTATGTTCGAACCGAGCATCGGCCGTTGATCCGAGAGCTGTTCCCCCGGGCACTGGTGGTAACCATCAAGGATGCCGGGCACTGGGTGCATGCCGACAACCCCACCGATGTCACGACAACCATCGTGCGCTTCTTGAGCAGCCTGCGGGACGGGTAGTCACCCGCTGGCCACGTCAGTCATCGTGGTGGGAGCGTTCGGAACGCCGGTACCGTCCGGGTGGGACTGGTCATGGCCCTGATACGCGATGTTCTCAATCACCTCGTTGTCCGCGGGGCTCAGCTGACCGAACACCGTGTAGCTGGCCGGCAACGGAGTGTCCTCGAACACAAAGAAGAACTGGCTTCCGTTGGTATTGGGACCCGAATTGGCCATCGCCAGGGTTCCCGCCGGATAGCTCGACGTGGATGCCAGCTCGTCATCGAAAACGTAGCCGGGCCCGCCGGTTCCGGTGCCCGTGGGATCGCCGCACTGCAGGATGAAGATCCCCTCGGTGGACAGTCGGTGGCAGCTGGTATCGGTGTAGTACCCCTGTTGCGCCAACGAGACGAAAGAGTTGGCGGTGCAGGGCGCCGCTTCGCGGTCCACGGTGATCTCGATTGGGTCGCCACCGATGCTCATGGTCACCACCTCGGTGCCCGTCGCTGGGACATTCTCGCCTGCCGGCGGATCCACGGGTTTGGCCGGTTCCCCGCTACTCCGGTAGGCACAGGTGACGGTCCCGGGAGCTGCACTGACTATCGGCTGCCCATCCGTCGGTTCCACCGAGGTGATCGGGGTCGTGGCACAGCCCACAACCCCGGTGAGCAGCAGACCGGCACCGGCCCCAGCTATTGTTTTCTGGATTCGTTGTCGCACCAGGCCAACCTCTCACATACGCTGAGCCCATGGTGAATCTGACGCGCATCTACACCAGAACCGGTGACGCCGGATCCACCCGCTTGGCGGACATGTCGGCTACCAGCAAGACCGACCCCCGGGTGGAGGCCTATGGCAGCATCGACGAGGCCAACAGCCTCATCGGGGTGGCTATGGCCGCCGGGCACCTCCCCGAAGGCATCGTCGAGGTACTGGGGGAGATTCAAAACGAGCTCTTCGACGTCGGTGCCGATCTCGGAACTCCGGTCGTGCCGGACCCTGAATGGCCGCCGTTGCGGATCGAGCAGGGCAGCATCGACCGGCTGGAACGGTGGTGCGACCAGTTTGGTGAGTCGCTGGCGCCACTGGTGTCCTTCATAATTCCCGGTGGCACCCCAGCAGCGGCCTGGCTGCATCTGGCACGCACCGTCGTCCGCCGGGCCGAACGAGCTGGCTGGGTTGCGGCCGAGTCCGTCGGCCTCGCCGGGCCGGATCAGCCGGCAGGCGGCGTCAACCCGGCTGCCCTCACGTACCTCAATCGACTCTCGGACCTGTTGTTCATCCTGGCCCGCGCCGCCAATACCGACGACGGCGACGTGCTGTGGCTGCCCGGGAAGGACCGGGAACCGGCCGATCCGAAGGCCCAACGCCAGCGCCAACGGATCCGTCAGCACGACCCCCGCGGGTAGCCTGCCGACGCTAGCTCGTTCACAGGCCCCCGCCCGGAGCGCCAGCCTCGGTCCAACTATGGAAGGCAGTGAGATGGTCCCGATCCATCGCAATCGCCAGTCCCGGATACTGGCCGCCTAACTCGGCCACCAACTGACCGGGCAACAACGCATCGGCCTCCTCGGTGTGCGGGGTTCGGACGTTCTCCACCTGGGTACTCGTACGCCCCAGGATCACCCTGGGGCGTAACGACCAGCTGTAAACCCGATACCACTCAAGGTTGTCACCGACATAGCGACCAAGGCCGAGCATCCAGCCGTGGCCCCGCGACGGTGCTGCTGCACGCAACGAACAGTCGAACAGCAGTCGACCCCGACCGGCCAGCCAGCGTCGACGCACCACCATGCCCACGATGGGCAACAGCAACAGGGCAGCCAGGCAGATCAAGACAAGCTCGCCCATACCCAGCCACTCTGGCATGACCTGTCCGCCTAGTGCCTCTCTGCTGCCCTGACTGCGGCCCGGACCTGGGCCTTGGCCCGATCGTGATGTTGCTGGGTCTCGGTATCGACATCGCCAGCTTCCAGCTTCCGGACAGCGTCAGCCAGTTCTCGTTCCGCTTCTGGCAGCGAGATCTCGGCGGCCATCACCGCGTAGGAGCTGAGCAGCGCCACTCTATTGTCCGACACTGACAAGAAGCCGCCGTCGACAGCAACCACCTCGCGGACACCGTCAACCGATAGCACCTCAGCCGCCGACGGCTCCAGGATGGCCAGCATCGGCTCATGATTCGCCATCACACCGATGTCGCCCTCGACCGTCCGAGCGATCACCGAGAGCGCATTGCCCTCCCAGATCATGCCGTCGGCACTGACCACCTCTACCCGGAGAGTGGTCTCTGTGAACGCCACCGTCAGTCCTCTTCCTTCTTCAGGCGCTCCCAGTTCTCCATGACCATGTCCATCCCACCGACGTTGAAGAACGCCTGCTCGGGGATGTGATCGACCTCGCCGTCACAGATCTGCTGGAAACCCTTGATGGTGTCGGCCAGGGGCACCGTGGATCCTTCAATCTGGGTGAACTTGGTCGCCATGTAGGTGTTCTGGCTGAGGAACTGCTGGATCCGGCGAGCCCGGGCCACGATTATCTTGTCCTCTTCGCTGAGCTCATCGACGCCCAAAATGGCGATGATGTCCTGCAGCTCCTTGTTGCGCTGGAGGATCTGCTTCACCCGGGTGGCGGTGTCGTAGTGCACATTGCCCACGAACTGCGGATCGAGGATCCGGCTGGTCGAGGTCAGCGGATCCACCGCCGGGTACAGACCACGTGAGGCGATCTCACGGCTGAGTTCGGTGGTGGCGTCCAGGTGCGCGAACGTCGTCGCCGGGGCCGGATCGGTGTAGTCATCCGCAGGCACGTAGATGGCCTGCATCGAGGTGATCGAATGGCCGCGGGTCGAGGTGATTCGCTCCTGCAGCTGTCCCATCTCATCAGCGAGCGTCGGCTGGTAGCCCACCGCCGAGGGCATCCGACCCAGCAGCGTCGACACTTCCGAGCCAGCCTGGGTGAACCGGAAGATGTTGTCCACGAAGAGCAGCACGTCCTGCTTGGCGACATCGCGGAAGTACTCCGCCATCGTGAGCGCCGACAGGGCCACCCGAAGACGGGTGCCCGGCGGCTCATCCATCTGCCCGAAGACCAATGCGGTGTCCTTCATGACGCCAGCTTCGATCATCTCGTGGATAAGGTCGTTCCCCTCACGGGTGCGCTCCCCTACGCCAGCGAACACTGAAGTGCCGCCGAAGTTGTGCGCGATCCGGAAGATCATCTCCTGGATGAGCACGGTTTTACCCACACCGGCGCCCCCGAACAGGCCGATCTTGCCGCCCTTCACGTAGGGCGTGAGCAGATCGAGCACCTTGATGCCGGTCTCCAGCATCTCGGTCTTGGGCTCCAGGTCATCGAACTTGGGCGCCTCCCGGTGGATCGGCCACCGTTCGGCTACCTCGACGCCGCCAGCGGTGAGATCCTCGTTGAGGCAGTCCCCAGTAACATTCCAGACCCGGCCCTTGGTGACGTCGCCCACTGGCACGCTGATAGGAGCACCGGTATCAACCACGGTGTCCCCGCGGCGCATGCCGTCGGTAGGCTTCATCGAGATCGCCCGGACCACATTGTCACCGATTTGCAGGGCCACCTCCGCGGTGATCGTGCGGCGCTCGGTACCAGTGTTGAGCTCAATCTGGAGCGCATTCATGATGTCCGGTACCTGATCGGCAGCGAACTCCACGTCCACCACCGGGCCGATGACACGGACCACCCGGCCAGTGCCGGCCGCTTCGGTCGAGAGGGGCTTGTCAGCAGTCACAGTCATTGATCTCTTCGTCTCCTCGGGCTAGCTCGACTCGGCCAGCGCGCTCGCGCCACCGACGATCTCGGTGATTTCTTGGGTGATCTCGGCCTGACGCGCCTGGTTCGCTTCACGGGTCAGCGACTCGATCAGCTCATTGGCGTTGTCGGTGGCCGACTGCATCGCCTTCTGCTGGCTGGCCAGCTGTGACGCCGCCGATTGCAGCAGGTAGAACCACACCCGGCTGCGAATGTACAACGGCATCAGCTCGTTGAGCACGGTGGTGGTGTCCGGCTCGAAGTCATACTGCGGCACAATGTCTGTGTCCCCGACCTCGCGGACTCCCTCCACCACTTCCAGCGGCATCAGCCGCCGCACGCGCGGTGTCTGGGTCAGCATCGACTCCATCCGGGTGTAGACGGCGTGAATCTCGTCAACACCGCCCTCCTCATAGGGCCGGAGGAAATCCTCTATCAACCGTCCAGCGATCTCGTCTGCGTGCGCGTAGGTTGGGGCATCAGAAAAGCCATCCCACTGCGCCGTGATCGACAACTGCCGGAAGTTGCAGTACTGGATCACCTTCCGGCCCACCAAGTACCGAGACACCTCCACGCCGTCGGCCTCCAGGCGTTGCCGCATCCGGGCCGCCGTCTTGATCACATTGCTCGAATAGGCGCCGTTCATACCGCGATCGGAGGTGATCACCAGCAGCGCCGCCCGGCGAACCTTCGGTTGCTGGGTGGTGAGCGGATGATCGATCCGGCCATAGGTGGCCACTGACGACACCGCCCGGATCATCTCGGCGGTGTATGGGATGGCCCGACGAGCCCGCTGCTGCGCCCGGATCACCTTCGAGGCGGCAATGAGTTCCATCGCTTTGGTGATCTTGCGCGTGGCGGTCACCGACTGGCGACGTTGGCGAAGTTCTCTCAGAGAGGCCGGCATACGTCAGCCCTTCTTGATCACGATCTGTTCGGCATCGACCTCGTCATCGACGAGCGCCCGCTCGTGGCCCTCATCGTCACTTCCATGGTCGCTACCCTCGGCACGGAACTGCGCTTTGAACTTCTCGATCTCGGCAGCCACCGCCGTTGCGGTGTCATCGGTCCAGTCCTGAGTCTCGGCCAGGGTGCTGAGAATGGTGGTGTTCAACCGCAGATGGCTGAGCAGCTCCCGCTCGAAGCGCAGCACGTCATCTACCGGAATATCGTCGAATTGACCATTGGTGCCCGCCCAGATGCTGACCACTTGGTCCTCCACCGAGTAGGGATCGTATTGCGGCTGGCGCAGGAGCTCGGTCAGCCGGGCACCCCGCTCCAACTGTCGTCGGGAGGTGGCATCCAGGTCAGAGGCGAACATGGCGAACGCCTCCATGTCGCGGTATTGAGCCAGGCTCAGCTTGAGGGTACCGGCGACCTTCTTCATCGACTTCACCTGGGCGGCGCCACCCACCCGGGAAACCGAAATACCGACGTCGATAGCCGGGCGCTGGTTGGCATTGAAGAGATCCGACTGCAGGAAGATCTGGCCGTCGGTGATCGAGATGACATTGGTCGGGATGTAGGCCGAGACGTCATTGGCCTTGGTCTCAATAATCGGCAGGCCGGTCATCGAGCCACCACCGAGCTCATCGGACAGCTTGGCGCAGCGTTCCAGCAGCCTGCTGTGCAGATAGAAGACATCCCCGGGGTAGGCCTCCCGACCCGGCGGACGCCGGAGCAGCAGCGACATCGCGCGATAGGCCTCGGCCTGCTTGGAGAGGTCATCAAACACTATGAGAACGTGCTTGCCTTGGTACATCCAGTGCTGACCGATGGCCGAACCCGCGTAGGGGGCGATGTACTTGAACCCGGCCGGGTCGGAGGCGGGGGCATTCACGATGGTGGTGTAGGCCATCGCGCCGGTCTCCTCCAGCTTCTGCCGCAGCGCAGCCACCGTGGAGCCCTTCTGACCAACAGCCACGTAGATGCACCGCACCTGCTTGCTCGGATCCCCGGACTCCCAGTTGGCGCGCTGGTTGATAATGGTGTCGACAGCGATCGCGGTCTTGCCGGTCTTGCGGTCACCGATGATCAGCTGCCGCTGGCCGCGACCCACCGGGATCATGGCGTCGATGGCCTTGATCCCCGACTGCAGCGGCTCGCGCACCTCCTGACGATCCATCACCCCAGCCGCCTGGATCTCCAGGGCTCGTTCGCCGTCGACCCCCTGGATCTCGCCCAAACCGTCGATCGGGTTGCCCATCGCGTCGATGGTCCGGCCTAGGAAGCCGTCGCCGACCGGAACCGCAAGCACCTCCCCGGTCCGCTGGACTGCCGAGCCCTGATCGATCCCCTCGGATTCGCCCAACACGACGACACCAATTTCGCGGTCGTCCAGGTTCTGCGCAATACCGAGGGTGCCGTTGCTGAAGCGCAGCAGCTCATTCGCCATGCATGAGGGGATTCCCTCGACGTGGGCAATGCCGTCACCCGAGCTGATAACGGTGCCGACCTCTTCGCGGGTCGCCGTATCGGGGGTGTAGTTCTGGACGAACCGGTCGAGGGCCTCTCGGATCTCGTCGGGACGAATCGTCAGTTCCGCCATGGCTTGGTGTCCTTCGCTCCTGCTTCGATGAGTTCGTGTGTAGTTAGCCCAGTTTGCGATGGGCGTCGGCCAGGCGCGCCGAGACCGTGCCCTCGATGAGTTCGTCGCCGATGCTCACCCGGACACCTCCCAACACGTCAGGATCGACCACCACGCGCACCTGCACCGCGCGCCCGGTCTGCTTGATCAAGATCGCCTCGAGCCGGGCCAGTTGGCCGGCTTCCAGCGGGGCCGCGACCACCACGGTGGCAATCGTCCGCCGTTTCAGTGCCGCTGCCAGCTCAAGGTACCCCTCGATCGTGGGGCCGAAGGGGCGCTCGACCGCCGCCACCGCACGTACGGCTAGCCGACGGGTTGCCGGCAGCACCGCCTGAGCCAGCAGACCGTCCAGCAGTTCAACCCGTCCGCTCAACGGCACCCGGCGGTCGGTGAGTGCGCCGAGAAGTTCCGGTGATCCGGCGACCAGCCGTTCCACCTTGAATAGTTGATCCTCAACGGTATCGAGGTCACCGATGGCATCGGCAGCACTGAGCACCGCCCGGGCACCTTGACGCTCCATCGCCGTCAGGAAAGACCCAGGGCTCGACCACCGCAACCGGGTGGCCTGCGTCAGTACCGCCAGCGCCGCCGGATCAATCTTGCCGCCAAAAAGCTCCTCAGCCAGCTTCACCCGAGCTGCTTCCGGCATACCCGGATCGCTGAGAGTCCGGCGCAATGTCGCTTGGGCGCCCAGGATGTCAGCAACCCCAAACAGGTCCTCACCAAGATTCTCCGTAGCCGTAGCCGTAGCCCCGTCGAGGACGGAATCCAGGGCGGAGATCCTGGCCTCGGACGCGTTGTTCATGCGTGCTCCACCGGGGTCTGGGCCTCCAAATCGGCGAGGAACCTGTCCACGGTGCGTGCAGCGCGAGCGTCGTCATCGAGGGACTCCCCTACGATCCGCCCGGCCAAGGTGGTGGCCAGCCCCCCGATCTCGGAGCGGAGTTCGGTGACCGCCGCCACCCGCTCAGCCTCAATCTGGGTCTTGGCATTGGCAAGCATCCGGCTGGACTCATCGGCGGCTTGCTGCCGCATGTCGGCGATGATGGCGGTTCCTTGTGCCTTGGCATCCTCACGGATGCTGGAAGCCTCATCGCGAGCTAGAGCCAGCTGCTCCTGGTATTCCTTGAGCGCTGCTGCCGCCTCGGCCTGGGCCGCTTCGGCCCGCTCGATACCGCCCTGGATCTCCTCCGTGCGCTCGGCATAGGTCTTCTCGAAGACCGGCACCACATACTTTCTGATGACCCACCAGACGATGCCGACCAGGATGATGCCGATGACGATCTCCTCCGGATGCTCCGGAAGCAACGGACCGAGGTCAATGGCAAGTGACAACACGAGTGGCCTCGAATCAGAGCGCGAACGCGAGGGCGATGCCGATAATGGCCAGCGCCTCGACCACGGCAAAGCCGATCCACGCGGTGCCCATCATGGCCCCACGGGCCTCCGGCTGGCGCGCGGTCCCGTTGATGACCGAGGCGAAGATCCAGCCCACACCGAGGGCCGGCCCCAGGGTGGCGAGCCCAAAGCCCAGCATGTTGAGCGAGCCGGTGATTTCGAGAAGCGAGAGCATTGGATTTGAGTCCTTTCGGTGGGTCTTCTTACAGAAGTTTCTGGGTTAGTGGTCCTCGGCCAGCGAGGAGGCCACGTACTGGGCGGTCAAAACTGTGAAAATGTATGCCTGGATGAACCCGACCAACAGTTCCAGGGCGAAAATGGCGAAGCTGAAGATCATCGAGACCCCCCCGGCCACCATGTAGAACGGCTCAAGGGACTGAACCAACAGCCACCCGCCGGTCACGAACACCAGAATCACCAGGTGCCCGGCGAACATGTTGGCGAAAAGCCGGAGTGCGAGGGTTATCGGCCGCACGATTATGTTGCTGAGAAACTCCAGCGGAATAATGAGCGGCCACAAGGCCTTCGGCACTCCCGCAGGCAAGGTGACGTGCTTGAGATAGCCGAAGAAACCCCATTTGCGCACCCCCACGCCGAGGTAGAGCAGCCACGACAGCAGTGCGAGCCCATAGACGAAGCCGATGTCGCCAAACGTTGGCAACATGAAGAAGAAGGTGACCCCGAAGAGGTTGTTCACCAGGATGAAAGAGAACAGTGCCACCAGGTACGGCAGGAACTTGCGGAAATCGTGACCGATAATGTCGCGGGCGATGCCGTTGCGGATCAGGTCATAGGCCATCTCCCCGATGGCCTGCTTGCGGCCAGGCACAATTTTCTGCCCATGCGCCATCCACAGCCAGAAGGCGATGACGAGAATGGCCGCGATCACGGCTTGGGCGACGTAGTTGTTCACCCAGTCGGGCAGCACCCCGGGGAACAACGGTCGAGACTCGAAACTGTGGACACCAGGGGGCCACGCTCCGGTTTCACCCTCCAACGGAAGGATCAAACCGCCCATCCTGCCTCCTTGCCCTGTCGGTCAAAAGATGTGCTCATACGTGCGTGCAAGAGGCGGGGCTGATCGAGATCCTTGATCACCCGCAACCGCACTGCTTCCATCGGCCTGGACTCTATCAGCGTGCAGCCATCATCGTCACCTTGACCACCGTGAAGCCAGCCTGAACAGCTTATGGGTGATCATCCACCGCCGTAGACCCCGGCTGACCCAGCTCAGCAGGAGGATCGAAGACCGGGATCCGCAGCCGGGCATAGACCCGGATCTCGGCCGCCAGCCAGCCCAAGACCACCGCTATCGTGGTGACCACTATCGCGGTAGCGTCTATCCACGCGAACACCTCACCGTTCGTCATCATCCAGAACGCCAGCCCACCCAGGACGCCCACCCGGCCCAGATAGGACAGTACCGAGGCCATCAGCAGGCGTCGCGGCGGCGCATCAGCCACCGCCACCTGGACTCCCAACCCGACCATATAGAAGACCAAGGTGCCGGCCGCGCCGATGGCGGATGACAAGGCCGCATCCCGACCGGCCAGAACAGCGAATGCCACGATGCAGCCGACGGCGGCGAGATGACCACCCAGGGCTCCGCCCTTCAGGAGTTGTTGCGCTCGCATGACTGCGTCGCTGGGGCGGTCAGCCATGAGCGATGTGGGTCGACCGCGGCCGGAAAGTGAGGAGCAGTGCGACCCCTAGCCCGGCTATCAGGCTGCTCCAGGCCCACCAGGCATTCGTCAATCCGATCAGGACCACCCCGAAGGCGATCACCACCGACCATAGCCATAGCAAAGCAACTGCGGCACGGTGGCTGTGGCCCAGTTCGAGCATCCGGTGGTGAAGATGCTGTTTGTCAGCTTCAAACCAGAGCCGACCCGCCAACGTACGCCGCACATAGGCGCTCACCAGATCTATCACCGGCAGCGCCATCGCTGCCAGCGGCAGGATCAGCGGCAGATACGAGCTGATCAGGGCATTGCCGGTGGCATCTATCCGGGAAGGGTCGAGTTGGCCGGTCAAGCTGATCATGGATGTCGCCAGCAGAAAGCCCAGAAGCATCGCCCCAGAGTCCCCCATGAACATCCGCGCCCGGTGGACATTGTGGGGCAGGAATCCGAGGCAGGTGCCTATCAGGCCGACGGATACCAGGGAACTCGTGGTGGCGCGGACCAGGTCCTGCTCGTAGCTGAGGAGGTAGGCGTACACGAAGAAGGCACCGGCGCCGATGGCCACCACGCCAGCTGCCAGCCCATCCAGCCCGTCGGAGAAATTGATGGCGTTGATACACACCAAAATCACAAGCACCGCCAACGCTATCGCGCTGCCCTCATCTAGGGAGATGATTCTGTCGGGGAGCGGAATCCAATAGAATTTGACGCCATTGAGGACCACCATCCCGGCGGCGAGTACCTGACCGGCGAACTTGGCCAGCGCCGGAAGATCCACCATGTCGTCTACAGCACCTACTGCGCAGATCAGCACGCTCGCGGCGAAGATGGCCCAGGCATCGCGCTGCACCAACTCGAACCGGCCCAGCCAGGGCAGATTCGTCGCCAGCAAGAATGCTCCGGTTACCCCGGCCAACATCGCGATTCCACCGAAGTACGGCACTGGCCGGGTATGCACGTCCCGGTCCCGGACCTGTGCCACCGCGTGATACCGAAACGCGAGCCGACGGGCGAGGCCAGCGCTGATGTAGGTGACACCCGCTGCCACCAGCATCACCAGCAGATACTCACGCACCCGATTCGCTCCCGATGCCGGACTCGTCGGCCGCGGATGCAGTGAGGTCGGCTGCCACTCCGTTACCGGCCTCGGGCTCGGACTCGATCAAACCGGGCACCACCGCATCCAGCGCCGCCGGACCGATTCTGCCCTGGCGAAGAATCCGGGCGTGCGGTCCGGTCAGATCCACGATCGTGGACGGCACCGGCTGAGCGCCGGTGCCGGCATCGAGATAGACCGACACTCGATCCCCGAGTTGCGCCATCGCATCCGCCACGGTCAGCGCGGCCGCCTCGCCGTGGATATTGGCCGAACTTACCGCGAGCGGACCAGTCCGTCGGAGCAGTTCTCGGGTGAATCGATGATCAGGCACCCGGACGGCAATCGTCGCCGCCCTATCCCCCAGATCAAGCTGGAGAGACGGTTGGGCAGGCAAGACCAGGGTCAAGGCACCGGGCCAAAAGGCCTCGCCAAGCAAGGCCACCCGTTCATCCAGGCCCTCAACCAAGGCGCCAATGCTGCGCACCTCGGCCACCAGTACCGGTGGCGGAAAGTCCCGCCCGCGTTCTTTCGCATCCAGCAGGCGCTGCACTGCTTCCGGATTGGTCACCGCGGCCCCGATGCCATAGACGGTGTCGGTGGGAAGAACAATGATCTCGCCGTTGCGGATAGCTGCGACCGCGGCGGCCAACGCAGATTCCTCGTCTGCAGAGACCGCGAGGATGTCAGAACTCACGCGCCTATCCTGCCAGCCCGCCGGGCGGTGACGAAGCGGGGCCGTCCCGTGAGGTCACACTGGTCGTGAATCTCGGTGAAGGCACCCTCACGAATGAAAACCTCGGGGGCCGAGTCCGCCTGAACTTCTGCATGTTCGGCGCAGATCCAGCCACCGGGGCGTACCAGCCGCCGACCCGCAGACGCGACCACCCGGATAGCATCCAGGCCGTCGGCACCGGACACCAGCGCCTCCAGCGGATCGTGGTCCCGGACGTCGGCCGGTAGGCCAGCCCAGTGTTCCAGGGGTACGTAGGGAGGATTGGCAATCACCAGGTCAACCTGACCATCCAACTGAGTACAAGCCTCCGCCATATCCCCAGGCACCACCTCCACGTGGGTGCCTTCCAGGTTGGTACGCAAGTACCTGACAGCGGCATCGCTGATCTCGACAGCGTGGATCTGGGCTTCCGGGAATTCGGTAGCTATCGACAACGAGATGGCACCGGAGCCTGCACACAACTCGACCACCCTCGGCGGATGCGATAGCTCAGCCAACCGATCCAGTGCCCAGCCGACCATCACTTCAGTCTCCGGCCGGGGAACGAAGACTCCCGGACCGACGGTCACCTCGACGGTGCGGAACCATGCCCGACCGGTGAGATGTTGGACTGGCACCCCGGTCTCCCGCTGCGCCACCAAGGCATCGAAGCTGGTGACGGTCTCCGGATCCGCCTCGGATGCCAGCAACAGCTGGCGCGGATCGATGCGGAGTGCATGAGCGGCCAAGGTTCGGGCTTCGGCAGCTGAACCCAGGCGAGCGGTTCCACGGGCCACCAGGGCTGATACCCGCATGCTCTCAGACGTCCGCAGCCGCAAGTCGTTCGGCTAGATCGGCGGCCTGCAAGGCATCGATCACTGCCTGGAGATCACCGGCCAGAACCTGGTCGAGGTTGTAGGCCTTGTAGCCGATCCGGTGATCGGCGATCCGATTCTCTGGGAAGTTGTAGGTCCGGATCCGTTCACTTCGGTCGACGGTGCGGACCTGTGAGCGGCGTTGGGCCGATGCTGCCGCAGCTGCCTCCTCCTCGGCATGTGCCGCCAGCCTGGCCTGCAGAATGCGCATGGCTGAGGCCTTGTTCTGCAGTTGACTGCGCTCGTTCTGGCAGGTCACCACCACCCCGGTGGGCAGATGTGTGATCCGCACCGCTGAGTCAGTGGTATTCACGCCCTGTCCGCCCTTGCCCGAGCTGCGATAGACATCTATCCGCAGATCATCGGGCACGATGTCAATTTCGTCCACATCGTCCACCTCGGCCATCACCAAGACCCCGGCTGCTGAGGTATGGATGCGTCCCTGAGTTTCGGTGACCGGCACCCGCTGCACCCGGTGCACACCCCCCTCAAACTTGAGTGAGGCAAAGGGCATCTCCTCCGGTCGCCCCGACTGACGGGCTCGAATGCCCACGGTGACCGACTTGATGCCCCCCAGATCGGTCTCTGCGCTGTCGAGTACCGCCACCTCCCAGCCACGCGTTTCGGCGTAGCGGCTGTACATCCGCAGCAGATCACCAGCAAACAGTGCCGATTCCTCACCACCCTCACCCGACTTGATCTCCATCAGGGCATCGGCGGTATCCCGCGGGTCCCGCGGCGCCAACAGCCGCTCTAGTCGTTGCTCCACAGCCGCAAGTTCGACTGTCATGGCGGTGACCTCGGCCGCGAACCCGGCATCTTCGTCGGCCAGTTCACGGGCAGCGGCCAAATCGGTGACCAACCGGGTTCGTTCCTCCAAACCGCGGACAATCGGCGTCAGTTCGGAATAGCGACGCCCCACCCGGCGAGCCACCGCTGGATCAGCATGGGTAGCCGGATCGGCCAGCTGCGTCTCCAGCAGCACAAACTCGTCGCGCAGGGCGTCCGCCGCCTCGAACATGAGGGCCTTCCGTGTCGGTCTTGCCTCGCCGAATGCTGAACGCCGGGCACGGGACAACAGATGCCCGTACCCGGCGCTTTCAAGCCGCTACTTCCCGCTGCGGTAGCGCCGCTCGAAGCGGGCCACCCGGCCACCGGTGTCGAGGATCTTCTGCTTGCCCGTATAGAACGGGTGGCACGCCGCGCAGACCTCGGCGTGGATCTCGCCGCTGGGGGCGGTGCTGTGCGTCGTGAACGCGTTGCCACAGGTGCACGACACCTGGGTCTCTACATACTCCGGATGAACGCCCTGCTTCATATGAACTCCTTGGATGGTCACGGGCCCCGGGTCGCCTCAGCGTGCTGGATTCCCTAGGTGAAATCGTGGCGTGAACCGGAACCGACGCCCAAGTATGCCGCAGCCAGCCACCAATGCCCAAACCAATGCCCCCCGCTCCCGCCGGACATCGCGTTGCGAGCCCAGCTCGGGTCTCTACTTCCCGCAGCACAGTCTCGCTACGCTGAGGGAATGCTGCAACGGCGGGCGACACCGTGACCAAGGATCAGCGGATGCGCCCGCTGGCTGGTCTGACCCTCCAGAACGCTCCGCGGGAGGTGCTCGCCGGGATCACGCTCATCGCCTTGGCGGTTCCGCTCAACATCGGCTACGCCCAGATCGCCGGGCTGCCACCGACTGCGGGGCTCTATGCGCTAGTCGTGCCCTCTGTTCTCTATGCGCTGGTCGCGTCGAGCAGGCAATGGTCGCCTCGCCCGATGCCGCTGCGGCAGCCCTGGTCGCATCGTCGGTCGGCGGCTCGCCGTGGCTGGCTCTGCGGATTACCTCGCCTTGGCCATGGCTCAGGCGACAATCTCCGGAGCACTTTTCCTGCTCTTGGCAGTCTTTCACCTCCGTTTCTTGGCCAACTTTCTCTCCACGCCAATCCTGGTTGGCTTCGTCGGAGGCCTCGCACTCGACATTCTGGTGTCTCAAGTCGCCAAGATGCTGGGTCTCAGCATCGACTGGGGAGCCGACTTCGCCAGCAAGATCGCTCAGATTGTCCGGCACCTTCCGCAGGCCAACCTTGGGCGGTCCTCATCTCAGTTGCCGCACTGACGGTGCTGCTCGTCGGCCGACGCGTCTGGTCAGCGGTTCCGTGGGAACTGTTGGTGCTCATCGGTGCAACCCTCGTCGTGATGGTGATGGGCCTTGATTCAGCCGGGGTGGCCGTTCTGGGCACGGTGCCCGCCGGCCCACCAGCCCTGGCCTGGCCACAACTGGAATGGCGGTAATGGGTGGCCGTTGCTCTGCCGGCGATAGCCTTGACCATGGTGACCTCGGCCGAAGGGCTCCTCGTCGCTCGCGCTTACGGGGAACAGCATCGCTACCCGACCCGGCCAGACCGAGATCTCCTGGCGTTCGGAGTCGCAAATTTCGCCTCCGGTATCCTGCAACCATCAGCAAACCGGCACGTGGTCCTCGACATGTCGGCCGTCACGGATGCCGATGTCACCGCCGCCGAAACCGTGGCGCGGCTCCGTACCTGGCTCCTCGAACAGGGCGTGGCACCAGCCTTCAGCCGGGTACATCCACGTGATCTGCCACGGTTCCGACACCTCGGCATCATCGCGACGGGCGATCAGATCTTCGCCACCACCCACGAGGCAGTAGCGACGCTCAGCGGCTCACCCCCGTCATAGCCTCATTCGCCCCCAGGAGTGGTCCGGCTGATAACGTGGAGGAACTCCAGATTGGTACCGGTCTTCTTGAGCCGGTTTATGAGCATCTCCAGGGCAGCCTGGTCTTCCAACCCCGACAGCACCCGGCGGAGCTTCCAGATGATTGCAAGTTCCTCCCGGGCGAGCAACTGCTCCTCGCGGCGGGTTCCCGACGCCACCGCATCAATCGCCGGGAAGATCCGCTTGTCGGCCAGCTCCCGCCGCAAGCGCAACTCCATGTTTCCGGTGCCCTTGAACTCCTCGAAGATAACCTCGTCCATCTTCGAGCCGGTCTCTATGAGCGCGGTCGCGAGGATCGTGAGCGAACCGCCATCCTCCACGTTGCGCGCCGCCCCGAAGAACTTCTTCGGCGGGTACAGCGCCGCCGAGTCGACGCCTCCGGACAGGATCCGGCCCGACGCCGGTGCCGCCAGGTTATAGGCCCGAGAGAGCCGGGTGATGCCGTCGAGCAACACCACCACGTCCTTACCCATTTCGACCAGTCGCTTGGCCCGCTCGATGGCCAGCTCGGCCACGGTGGTGTGGTCATCTGCCGGCCGATCGAACGTGGAAGCAATAACCTCGCCCTTCACCGATCGTTGGAAATCGGTGACCTCCTCGGGACGTTCGTCGACCAGAACCACCATCAGATGGACCTCGGGATTGTTCGCGGTGATGGAGTTTGCAATCGACTGCATCACCATGGTCTTACCCGCCTTGGGCGGCGACACTATAAGTCCACGCTGGCCCTTACCGATAGGTGCGACTAGATCGATGATCCGGCCAGCCATATTGGTGGCAGTGGTCTCCAGCCGTAGCCGCTCTTGCGGGTAGAGCGGAGTCAGCTTGCTGAAGTCGGCGCGGTCCCGTGCTGCCGCAGGCTCCTGCCCATTGACGGTATCGATCCGGACCAGCGGACTGTACTTCTGCCGTTCACCCTCCCGCTGCTGCCGCATGGCACCGGTGACGATGTCACCCTTGCGGAGCCCGTTCTTGCGGACCATCGACAACGACACATAGGCGTCGCCGGGGCCAGGCAGGTACCCGGAGGTACGGACGAAGGCGTAGTTGTCGAGCACATCCAGGATTCCGGAGACCTCATTGAGGACGTCCCCTTCGGTCACCGTCGGCTCTGCCTCCATCCGGTCCATCTGACCGCCGCCACTGCGGTTGCGCCGATTGTTCCGATCCCGGTTGCGGCGACGCCGGTTGCGGCGGCTATTGCCACCGCCCTCATCGTCGTCCCGGTGACGACGATCCGACTCAGCCTCACTGTTGCGGGCACCAGCGCTGGCCCCGGAGTCACTCTGCTTGTCGGCACGACGGCCGCCTTGGGCCAGCGCTTCCAACCGGGACGCGACGTCGTCGCCGTCTCCTCCGGACGCTGGATCTGCACCCCGTTCTGAGTCTGGCCGTTCGCCTTCCGGCGCGCCCTGATCTCGACGTGCCCGTCGCGTCGGCTGGCCATTTCGGACGGACTCGCCCTCGGTAGCCACGGGCAGCGCGCTCTGCTCGGGAGTTCGGGCCTTGCTGCTCGCTCCGGTGGCGGCACCGCGGCCCGATTGAGTCTTCTTGATGGCTGCCACGAGGTCAGCCTTGCGCATGCCGGCGGCGCCTTTGATCCCCAGCGACGACCCCACCTTCTTGAGGTCGGGCAGAAGCATCTGGTCGATATTGGTCACACGAGTCCTTTCGGGCACCCGAGGAGAAAATTCACCGGGTCGGACAGGTAGTTACGTTCACCAAGAACTGCGACGTTCACCTGTGCTGTTGGAGTTCAGGTCTCCGCGGTTTGACGACCGCGCCTGACCTGAGGAAGGGGTCACGCTCATCGCGCTGAACCCGATGCTAGCACGCGTACACCGGGGCGCGTCGAATCGGCACGCAAGGATCCCCAGGCCAAGACTCCGGCCCAGCCCAGAACCAGCAGCCCGAGGACCACCCCTAGATTGGCAATGATCTGATTGCCAAGACTGTAGGTGAACTCCACTCCCTCTCCCCCAGGCAGCTGCTTGAAAGGCGCATGCAGACACCAGATCGCATAGAAAAGTCCAAAAACCCGCAGCGATGCTGCCAATTCACGCCGCCGGATCAGCACCACCGTGAGCGGCACGATCCACACGTAGTGGTGCGACCAACTTATCGGCGACGCCAGCAGGCTGGTCATCCCGGCCAGGCACACTGCCAGCTGTTGTTGACCCGCCCGATGGACGAGGACCGCGACCACGATGCCAGCAATCGCCACCCCGGCGCTGAGGGTCAACCCACCTAGGCTCACATCCCCGGTCAATCGCGCCCATACCCCCAACACGGACTGGTTGGTTTTGAAGACGATGCCAGCGTTGATCCCGGAATCACCAGTTATCAGCCCACCCCAGTAGTGCCGCGAGCCCGCGGGCATCAGTGCTATCCCGACGCCAGTCGCCGCACAGAAGCTGAGGAAGGCCACCCACCCCACCCGGCGACGACCGGCGAAGAACGCTGCCGCAGCTACCAGCGCCGGGGTCAACTTCACCGCCGTGGCGACGCCTATCAGCACTCCTTCAGGGAGCAGCCGTCGGCCGAACAGCCGCGGACCCGGCATCGAATCGAGCACGACCGCCGCGACCAGCAGCACTCCTAGTTGGCCGAAACCCAGCGTCTCGCGCACCGGCTCTGCCAGCCATACCGCCGCGGTGGTAGCCAAGGACAAGGTCCACCCGGTGAGCCCGAGCCGGTAGAGCATCGCCAACAGCACCGCCACGGTTAGGGCTATCCAGCCAACCTCGGCTACCGGCACCGGCAGCAGCGCCAGCGGGATGGTGAACAGGGCCGCGAACGGCGGATAGATCCACGGGAGACCGTCGGCAACATAGATGTTCTCGCCGGCGAGCAGCCGGCTGCCCGTCCGCCGGTAAACATCCAGATCGATCATGGCAGGCGCCCAGGGATCGAATGACCCCCCACCGATGGTTATTGCCCCCGCCCAGAGGGCAGCCGCCAGGGGCGGGGCGTACCACAGCAGCCAGTGCCAGCCGGGGCGTGCGCTCCCGGCAGCGCGTGGACTGCTGTCAGCCGACACGATCGGCGGCTCGCTGGAACTCATCCCGGAGCGCCGCGTAGTCCCGGGCCACCGGGAACTGCTGGAATTCGGTCACCAACGACGCGGGGGGCCGAAACAATATCCCGGCTTCGGCCTGGGTCAGCATCCCGGTATCGTTATAGGAGTCTCCGGTGGCGATAACCTTGAGATTGAGGGACTGCAATGCGGCCACTGCCTTCGTCTTCTGATCCTGTTGTCGAAGTCGGTATCCGACGATCCGGTCTGCGGTTACATCGAGGTCGTGGCACAGCAGAGTCGGGTACCCCAACTGGGCCATCAGCGGCATCCCGAACTGATAGAAGGTGTCGCTCAAAATGAGCACCTGGAAGCGCTCTCGTAGCCAGTCGAGAAACTCTGCTGCACCCGGGAGTGGTCCCAAACCAGCGATCACCTGTTGGATCTCACTCAACCGAATGCCATGAGAATCCAGCACCCGCAGCCGATGCTGCATCAGTTCGTCGTAATCGGCGAGGTCACGCGTGGTCAACCGTAGGTCGTCCACCCCGGTAGCCTCCGCGACGTTAATCCAGATCTCGGGCACGAGAACGCCCTCAAGATCGAGACAAGCCATGAACATGCTCATTCCCCTGCCACTCGTAGGACCCGCACCGGACCGGACACGTCTCCACCGGCTTCCAGGGTGGCGACGATAGCCCGCACTGCGGCATCCGGAGCCAGATGCGTGGTGATCCCCAAGCGGGCATGGGCGTCATCGTCGGCGAGTTGCTCCTGGCGGACGATCTGAATGGATACCTGATGCGCGGCCATCTCGGTGGCGATCCGAGCCAGCACTCCTGGCTGATCGCGTACCACCAGTGCGAGATAGTACCGAGAGACAACCGCACCGGGGTCGGTGATCCCGGGAGTTGTGTAGGCCGACTCGCCAGGGCCAGCGACCCCGCGAAGACGGTTTCGCGCGGCTGTCACCACGTCGCCCATCACCGCCGACGCTGTCGGTGCGCCGCCAGCCCCGGGGCCCATGAACATAAGCTGACCAGCATTGTCGGACTCGATGAACACCGCATTGAAGGCCCCATGCACACCGGCCAGTGGATGACCCTGGGGAACCATGGTCGGGTGCACGCCCACCGCAATGGATCCATCCGGGCTGACTTCACAGTTCGCCAGCAGCTTGAGCACGCAGCCCAGCTGTTCGGCTGCCGCAATGTCGGACACGGTGACCTCGGTGATGCCCTCCCAGGACACCTCCGCCAGGTTCACCCGGGTGTGGAAAGCGAGCGAGGACAGAATCGCTGCTTTGGCGGCCGCATCGGCACCACCGACGTCGGCAGTCGGATCGGCCTCCGCGTAGCCCAGCTCTTGGGCTTCAGCGAGGGCGGTTGCAAAGTCTGCACCGGTGCTGTGCATCTGGTCGAGAATGTAGTTCGTGGTGCCGTTGACAATGCCCCGGACGGCTTGCACCGCATCACCAACCAGCGACTCCCGGAGCGGCCGAATTATGGGAATCGCCCCAGCGACCGCAGCCTCATAGTAGAGGTCCACACCAGCCCGTTCTGCAGTCTCAAAAAGCTCACCGCCATGGCTGGCGAGCAGTGCCTTGTTTGCGGTCACCACCGACTTGCCACTCGCCAGCGCATCCACCAGCAGGGCGCGGGCTGGTTCGATGCCCCCCATCAGTTCGATAACCAGGTCCAGATCCGGTCGGGCCACCAGTGCGGCCGCATCGGTGGTGAACATCGCCGCGTCGATGCCCGCGCGCGGACCGGGTGTACGCACCGCAATCCCCACGAGTTCGAGCGGTCTCCCGACGCGGGCCTCGAGGTCGTCGGCAGAATCGACCAACAGGCGGGCTACCTGCGCGCCTACGGTTCCACAGCCCAGCAGTGCCACCCGCACCGGGACGCCCGGGGTAGTCATCATTCTCCTGCGCCTTCCTCACTGTCTCCGGCCGGAAATCCGGCGTCCAGCCCCATCAGATCCGTCAACGTTTCTCGACGCAGGAGCGTGGTGATCTTACCGCCACGGACCGCGACAACAGCGGGCCGGGGGGTGTAGTTGTAGTTGCTGGCCATCGATCTGCTGTAGGCGCCGGCACCAGGAACCGCCAGCACATCACCAGGCTGGACATCCCCGGGTAGGAAGGTGTTGCGCACCAGAATGTCGCCCCCTTCGCAGTGCAGGCCGACCACCCGGGAGAGCACGGGCGCGGCCGCGCTCTCGCGGCTGGCCAGGATCGCGGAATATTCAGCTGCGTAGAGGGCGGGCCGAATGTTGTCGCTCATCCCGCCATCCACGCTGACATAGCGCCGAGTTTGCCCGCCGCCCACCTCGACCTCTTTCGTGGTTCCCACGGTGTACAAGGCGGTGGCAGCCGGGCCGCTGATCGCGCGCCCGGGTTCCACAGATACCCGCGGGACGGCCAGCCCCGAGGCCCGGCACTCATGTTCGACGATTCCCATCAGCCCCTGGGCCAGCTCAAGCACGCCGGCCGGACTGTCCTGGGAGGTATAGGCGATTCCGAAGCCACCCCCCAGGTCCAGTTCAGGCAACGTGTGTCCGGTCGCCTCCTTGAACTGGCGCATGAGCTTCAGAGTTCTCCGGGTGGCCACCTCGAAGCCGTTGGTGTCGAAAATCTGGGATCCGATGTGACTGTGAATTCCCTGGAGATCGATGGCTGTGCTGTGGAAACAGCGCACCAACGCGACCAGCGCCTGGCCCCCGGCGATCGAGAACCCAAACTTCTGATCTTCGTGCGCGGTCGCAATGTACTCATGGGTGTGGGCTTCGATCCCGGTCGTCACCCGGACCAGCGCCCGCACCGTGACTTCAAGTTCGGTGGCGAGTTCCTCGATTCTCCCGATCTCATCGGGAGAATCGATGATTATCCGGCCCACACCCTGGGAGAGCGCCAGCCGCAACAACTCCACTGACTTGTTGTTGCCATGGAGCCCGATCCGAGCAGGATCCACCCCAGCCCGCAAGGCCACCGTCAACTCACCGAGGCTGCTCACATCCAGGAACAGCCCTTCCTCGGTCACCCAGCGTGCGATCGCGGCCGTCAGGAAGCTCTTAGCCGCGTAGTACACCGTCCAGCCAGCGAATGCCTCGCGCCAGGTAAGCGCCCGTCCGCGGAAATCAAGTTCGTCGACCACGTAGACCGGTGAGCCGCATTCCGCCATCAGCTGCGAGACCGGGAGCCCGCCAATCTGCACCTCACCTGCGGCCCCGCGGGTCACGGTTTCGCTCCACAATCCCGCTACCAGCGCATTGGGGTCGTCGGGCTTCACCAGCCACACCGGAGCCGCTGAGGTGGCATCCGCGTGTATCGAACCGGCGACGTGCATATGGGTCATGGCGCCACTGTGCCAGAACGAATGCTCGGACCTCGCGGACACTCAGGGCTCGGACGAGGGCGAAAGACAAGGTTTCGTCCCGCGAGGTGCTAGGGTAGCGGCCGGTCCACCGCGCGTGGCATCGGCCCCCATAGCTCAGGGGATAGAGCACCGCCCTCCGGAGGCGGGAGCGTAGGTTCGAATCCTACTGGGGGCGCCACCGCCAATCGAGAGTTCGCCCACCCCTGGTGACGCCTGAGGGTGGGCGCGGACCCACCAGCCCCGCAGACCGGATCCGGCAGGAATGATTCAGCTACCCCCGAGCGGATCCTCAAGGTCGCGCTCGGCCTCAGCGAATACCTGCGAGGGGGTCAGTCCCAGCACACCAGCAATATTGGCCACTTCCCCGACGGTTGCCGGAGGTCCGGCCATCCGCAGGATAAGACCGATCCGATTGAGGCCCATCCCCGCAGCATCGGCCAGCCTGCGCCTGGTGAACCGTTGTTCATCGACCGCTTGCACCAGGATCCGGGCCACAGCAAGGTCCAACGGCTCCATCGGCTTGGGTCGCTTCGACATGTCCGGACAGTACCTATTTCGAGTACGGGTTGGCCACTTGAGTTGACATCTCAATCAGAATTGAGCAAGG
Organism: Propioniciclava sp.; assembly: GCA_047973325.1. Lineage (GTDB taxonomy): Bacteria > Actinomycetota > Actinomycetes > Propionibacteriales > Propionibacteriaceae > Propioniciclava. The sequence goes on from JBKEBU010000058.1 coordinate 65,164, forward strand.
TTGCTCCATGTGTCGCTCCCAAATAGGTACATGATTGATCCGTTGGTCGCGGCCGAAGTGCGGGCGGAGATGGATCGCCAACGGCAAACTGTCACTGGTCTGGCAGCCTGCCTCGGCATCCGTCGGATAACCCTGGCCGCCCGGATCCGCGGCATCGTGCCGTTCCGGGCGTCAGAGTTGCACGCCGTTGCCAGCGCCCTGGGAACATCAGCGTCATGCATTCTGGCCACAGTCGAAACGCATCTGACGCCACCGATGGACCGGAACCACGGCACTCTCTAGACTCCTGCTCGGCGGCCACGTCGTTGGGTGAGCGGCTTTTGCCGCCGAGCAGGACACCCCTATCGAACCACACCCTGCGCCGAGTTCCCAGGGCGGGTCACCATGTTTTGCTGAATCCTCAAGCGCACCGACGGAAGCGCACCGGGCAGAGTGGTCCGTGTAGCTGCCACCGTCCACCCGGGCCGGCCTGCTCGGCCGGTAGTCGCGGCCCCCACGGGGTGATCATTCTCGTCCAGTGGCACGTTGCCCGCGTGGGTGGTTGTCGCCCCCCACCTCCTACTGGCTATCCTTCCCAGAAGAGCAGAGCGCTCACCACGGGGTGGCGCTCTTGGCGAATGGAAGAAGGCAATGGTGGCGACTGCGCCCGGCGGGAACGCTGTGAACGACCTATCCGACTTCGGGGCGAACGATTGGCTCATCGATGAGATGTTCTCCCAGTATTCCCGTGACCCGAACTCAGTAGACGAGTCCTGGCGCGCCTTTTTTTCACAACGAACCCCGGCAGCAACCGCTGGCCCAGCCACACCGCCCGCCCGACCGCCAACGACACCAGCTGCCCCTGCTCCCCCACGGAATCCCGAGGTGGCGAGCCAACCTGAGGCCAGCACCACCGGGGCCCCCACGGGAACCACCCCGGCTCTGACAGACCAATCAACGCTCGCTTCCCCCGCGCCCACCCCGCAGCCCGAACCGGGGACCGGTTCGCGCGATCCCGGCGCCAGCCGCCGAGTCTCGGCCAACAGACCGGGTGCACACGGCCGGGCCAAGGCGATCCAAGAACCAACCCCGAGCAAACTCCGGGGCGCTCCCCAGCGCACGGCCAAGAACATGGATGCCTCGCTCAGCATGCCCACGGCGACCAGCGTGCGCAGCATCCCGATGAAGCTAGTCATCGACCAGCGGGACATAATCAACCGGCACCTAGCCCGCACCACCGGTGGGAAGATCTCGTTCACGCATCTCATCGGCTACGCCATGGTCAAGGCCCTGGCAATGATTCCCGAAATGAACAATGCCTACGAGGTAGTCGACGGAAAACCCACGCTCATAACGAACCACACCGTCAATCTGGGCTTGGCCATCGACCTCCCCAAGCCGGATGGAACCCGGCAACTGCTAGTGCCGAACATCAAGGGCGCCGACTCGATGAAGTTTCGCGAGTTCTGGCATGCCTATGAGGACGTCGTCAAGCGTGCCCGCCAGGAAGCTCTCACGGTCGAGGACTTCGCTGGGACCACGGCTACGCTCACCAATCCCGGTGGGATCGGCACCAACCACTCGGTCCCGCGGCTCATGCCAGGCCAAGGCCTGATCCTGGGGGTCGGCTCCATCGCCTACCCGCCTGAGTTCCAGGCGGCCTCAGACCAGCGCATCCGCGAACTGGGGGTCTCCAAGGTCACCACGCTCACCAGTACCTACGACCACCGGGTGATTCAAGGGGCCACCTCGGGCGCGTTTCTCAAGGTGCTGCACGAACTTCTTATTGGCGAACACGATTTCTACGACAGCATCTACCTGTCCCTCCGGGTGCCCTATCTCCCGTTGCGTTGGGCCTTTGACGACTCCGCACACAGAACATATGAGCTCAGCAAGGGCGCCCGGGTTCTGCAGCTGATCAACGCCTACCGCTCCTGGGGCCACCTCATGGCCGACATCGATCCCCTCGAGTACCAGCAGCGCTCCCATCCCGAGCTGGAACTGGACGCCCATGGCTTGTCCATCTGGGATCTGGACCGAGAATTCCCCGTGGGTGTTTTCGGAGACCATCGCAACGAAACCATGACCCTGCGCGAGGTTCTTTACCAACTGCGGGGCAGCTACTGTGGCCACGTCGGCGTGGAGTACACCCACATCTCTGACCCGGCGAAACGGCGCTTCTTGGAGGCCCAGTTCGAGTCTGAGTTCATCCCCTGGGATCGTGAGGAGCACCTCCGCATCCTCGACAAACTCAATGAGTCCGAGATCTTCGAGACCTTCCTGCAAACCAAGTTCGTGGGTCAAAAACGCTTCTCCCTCGAAGGTGCCGAGTCCACCATCGTCCTTCTCGACGAGATCTGCGACCTGGCCGCCGAGGCTGACCTAGACGAAGTGACCATCGGGATGCCCCATCGCGGTCGGCTCAATGTACTCGCGAACATCGTCGGGAAGAGTTACGGACAGATCTTCCGCGAATTCGCTGGCAGTGTGGACCCAGAACACTCCGCCGGTACCGGAGACGTCAAGTATCACCTGGGCTCTGAAGGCGAGTTCACCTCCCTCGCGGGCAAGAAGATCCGCACCTCAGTGGCAGCCAACCCCTCGCACTTGGAAGCCGTCAACCCCGTGGTGGAAGGCATCGCCCGCGCCAAACTCGATGCCGCGAACACCCCGGGCACCTTCCCGATCCTGCCGGTACTCCTCCATGGCGATGCTTCCTTCGCTGGCCAAGGGGTGGTCTATGAAACGCTCCAGATGAGCCAACTCCGCGGGTATGGCACCGGTGGCACCATCCACATAGTTGTCAACAATCAGGTGGGCTTCACCACCGCCCCCAGCGAGTCCCGCACCTCGTTCTACAGCACCGACATCGGCAAGAGCATTGGCGTACCCATCTTCCACGTCAACGGAGACGATCCCGAGGCCGTCGCGCGGGTCGGTCGGCTCGCATTCACCTATCGGGAACGGTTCCACACCGATGTGATCATTGATCTCGTCGCCTACCGGAGACGGGGCCACAACGAGGGCGATGACCCGAGCTTCACGCAGCCCAAGATGTACGACCTCATCGAGCAAAAGCGCAGCGTCCGCAAGCTGTACACCGAAGCGCTCATCGGTCGCGGCGATATCTCCACCGAGGACGCCGACGAGGTCATGTCGCGCTTCCGCGCCCGGTTGGAGGGCGTGTTCCAGGAGGCCCGGGACTCCTCAGACACTGATGACTCCTATCATCGGGCCCCCTTCTACCCGGCCAAGCTGGGCCGGGAACGCGGTACCGCCATCAGCAGCGAGGTCATGGAGCGCATAGCGACCGCCCAGGTCACCTTCCCGGAGGACTTCACCGTCCACCCCAAGGTGCTCCCACAACTGGAGCGGCGAGCCGCTGCTATCCGGCAGGGTCCGATCGATTGGGCCACCGCGGAGATTCTCGCCTTCGGATCGCTCTTGATCGAGGGCCGAACAGTTCGGCTCACCGGTCAGGACAGCCGTCGCGGCACCTTTTCACAACGCTTCGCCGGTCTCATCGATCGGCACACTGGCGAGGAGTTCATTCCACTCAAGTACCTCACCGCCGAACAGGGCCCCTTCCACGTCTACGACTCTTTGTTGAGCGAGTACGCCGCCATGGGGTTCGAATACGGCTACTCAGTGGCCTCTCCGCAGGCGTTGGTGCTGTGGGAAGCGCAGTTCGGCGATTTCGCGAATGGCGCCCAGACCGTCGCCGACGAGTTCATTGCCTCCGGCACTGCCAAGTGGACCCAGAAGTCCGGGGTCGTGCTACTCCTGCCCCACGGCTATGAGGGGCAGGGTCCGGATCATAGTTCTGCACGGATCGAACGCTGGCTGCAACTGTGCGCCGAGGATGCGATCGCGGTCTGTCAACCCTCAACACCGGCCAGCTACTTCCACCTGCTCCGGACGCACACCTACGTGAACTTCCACCGCCCCCTGGTCATCATGACTCCCAAGTCGATGCTGCGTAGCAAGGCAGCCGCCTCGCAACCGAGCGATTTCACCGACGGTTCCTGGCAAACCGCCATCGCGGATGCCTCGATCACCGATCCGAGTCAGGTGCGGCGCGTGCTGTTGTGCTCAGGCAAGCTGCGCTGGGAATTGATCGCCGAGCGGGAACGGCGTGGTGTAGATGGCGCGGTAGCTATCGTCCCGTTGGAGCGGCTCTATCCGCTCCCGCGGACCGCTCTCGCCGCCGAGCTCGACCGCTTCCGCCATGTCGACGACATTCGGTTCGTCCAGGACGAACCCCTGAATCAGGGTCCCTGGCCCTTCCTGTCGATAAACCTCCCACCAGCCATCGACGAGATCTTGGAGGGCTATTCCCTGCAGATGACGCCGATCACTCGACCGGAGGCCTCGTCCCCGTCCGTTGGGCTGCTATCGGTCCATCAGGAGCAAGAGGCCGACCTTCTCGAGCGTGCCTTCGACGGGCTCTGACAGGTGTACTTCACCGACCGGGGCGTCGAGGAACTGCAGCAGCGGCGCGGCGAGGAAGAGGTGTCGCTGAGCTGGCTCGCCGAAGAGCTCCGCACCTTCGTCGATATTCATCCGGAGTTCGAGGATGCCATCGACAGGCTCGCTACCTGGTTGGCGCGTGGCGATGATGATGAGTAGCCCGGCCGTCGGCCGCTCCCCTGGCCGAGTGAACCTTATCGGGGAGCACACTGACTACAACGATGGTTTCGTCCTGCCAATCGCCCTCGGCGCCATTGCCCAGGTGACAGCCGTCCCGCGCACTGACAACACGATAACGATCGGATCAGTGCAGCTAAACGAGACGGTGGCACTTGATCAGCTGGCACCTGGTCAACACCCGTGGTGGGGGTATGTCGCCGGGGTGGTCTGGGCCCTTCGAGAACGGAGCCATCCGGTCGGTGGCGTTGACCTCGCCCTCGATAGCTCGGTACCGCTGGGAGGGGGACTATCGTCCTCGGCAGCGATCGAGTCGGCGACTGTCCTAGCCCTCGACCGCCTGTTCGCCCTGGACTTGCGGCCAGCCGAGCTGGCCGAAGCCGCTCAGGCTGCTGAGAATGACTTTCTCGGTATCCCTACCGGTCCCATGGACCAGCGAGCCAGCCTGTGGTGTCAGGCGGACCACTGCCTGTTGCTTGACTGCCGCACTCTCACACCGACGCAGATCCCCTTTCAGCTTCCGGCGGAACTGACACTGATGCTGATTGATACCAGGAGCCCCCATATGCTGGCTGACGGGCACTACGCCCAGCGACGCGCCTCTTGCCAGGCCGCCGCAGCCGCACTGGGAGTCCGCGCCCTCCGCGATGTCACCGATCTGGAAACTGCGCTGACCGAGCTCACTGACTCAGTGCTGCGCCGGCGTGCCCGCCATGTCATCACCGAAAACGCTCGAACCTTGGCCGCCGCCGAGGCCCTGCGGGGTGATGACTGGGACACCTTCGGTGGGCTGATGACCCAATCCCACGCCTCCATGCGCGATGACTACGACATCACGGTGCCCACCGTCGATCAGGCGGTGGAATCCGCGCTGGCCGCGGGTGCCCTGGGGTCAAGGATGACCGGTGGTGGCTTTGGCGGCACCGTCTTGGCGCTGATCCCGACCGAACGGGCCCAGACTCTCCGCGAACAAGTGTTGCGCGACTATGCCGCCCGGGGGTTCGAGGCACCCCTGTTCAGCACTGCTCGCGCCAGCGATGGCGGGATCGCGCTCACTCACTGACAGTTCGCCGCCACGGGTGCAAGACCGTCCGAGTGCTCGGCCAGGAAGCCCCGACGACGGCCACCAGTGCCGCTAGCAGCCCGACCCCCGCCCAGGGAGCCACCAACATCGACTGACCGAACGCAAGCAGGTGGAGCAGGCCCAGAGCCACCACCAGACCGCGCGCCCACCACCGGAGCTGGCCCAGTGCCACCGCTGCGATGGCATTCACCAGCCCCCAAACCAGCAGTCCAACCGCCACATGCCCACTGAACGCCCCATGTCCACCGCGCAGAGCGAGGACAGCGAGTACGAGGAATGCCACCGAGAACCCGCCGGTAGCGATCACCGCAGCAACGAGGGCCGCCGGCCGGCCAGCAGCGCGGTTCGCATCATCGGGCGCAGGTTTCACACCCAGGAGTGTACGGCTTCGGTTCCGTCCAGATCTCGCAGGCCAATCCCCATCAGGCACGAATCTGGCTTCCGGTTTGGAGTGTCCAGGGTACGGTCACAACGCCCCATACCCTTGAGTTCTTACCGTCGAGTTGGCACGCTTGAGCGTTGCGTCCGCTGAGTATCCGCGGATGCCTGCTTTCCATTAATGCTAGGAGACCTTCCACCATGGATTGGCGTCATCGGGCCGAGTGCCTGACCGAGGACCCGGAACTGTTCTTTCCTGTGGGGAACACCGGGCCAGCGATCATGCAGATTGCGGAAGCCAAGAAGGTCTGTGATCGGTGCGATGTCGTCGCCGAGTGCTTGCAATGGGCCCTGGATGCCGGCCAAGACCATGGCGTCTGGGGGGGACTGTCTGAGGACGAACGTCGCGCTATGAAGCGGCGTCGCGCTCGTGCTCGCGCTCGCGGCTGAGAGCAGCCGGCCTGCTCACCCCAGTTGGAGCCGCAGACGTGCCTGGGTGCCACCACTGTCCGGCAGCGAGACTATCTCGAACGTCCCCTGGAGATCTCGCACCAGGGTGACCACAATGGACAATCCCAAGTTGTGATCATCCGCCACCGAAAAGTCCGCGGGAAGTGGTGCGCCATCATTGGTCACGTCAACGGCCAGGGATCCCCCATGCCGCTCCACCGAGACCACGACCCGGCCTCCCTGTTGCGCGAGCCCGTGCTCCAACGCGTTCTGAACCACCTCGGTGAGAACCAAAGACAAATGGGTGGCCGTCTCCGCTGGGATCGATCCGAAAGTGCCCTGCCGCGCCACGCCGACGCCGGTGCCGCGGGCGGCAACGTCACGCACCATGCCGAGGAGCCGGTCTGCCACATCATCAAAATCGACAGACGAGGTGTAGCCCTGGGATAGCATCTCATGCACCACCGCGATGGCGGTCACCCGCTTCTGGGCATCGGCCAACGCTGTCAGCGCCTCCGCTGAGGAAGTACGCCGCTCCTGGAGACGGAGCAGGGCAGCCACTGTCTGCAGATTGTTCTTCACCCGATGGTGGATCTCCCGAATGGTCGCATCCTTCTGGACGAGTTGCCGTTCCCGGAAGCGAATCTCGGTGAGATCCCGGCAGAGCACCAACCATCCGGCCGAACCATGCTGACCCCGGAGGGGCTGCACCCGCAGACCAGCGGATCCGGAGTGGGTTTCAACATCGAACTCTCGGACCGACGTTCGGTCCAAGGGCAGTCCCTCTGCGGCATCCACGGGTTCCCGCTGCGCGAACCCTAAGGCGGCCAGGACGCGCTGAAAGTCCTCCCCCAGAATGTCCTCCGGCCACCCCAACCGGCGAATGATGCTGACAGCATTCGGGCTCGCGAACAGGACCACCGATTGATCACTCACCCGAATCAGCCCGTCCCCAACCCGCGGACTACTCCATTCCACCGGTTTGTCCCCAGCCATCGGGAACTCGGCCCGGTGCACCATGCCCATCAGGATCTCCGCCGCCTCCAGATAGGCATCCTCCAATGCCCCTGGTGCCCGAACCCCCATCCGGTTGGTGTGCATCTCCACGATCGCAATACAGCGGCCACGCCGGATGACCGGCACCGCCTGAACATCGACCGGGATCCCGGCATCCAGCTTGCTGGCGCTGGTCACCGCGATCTCTCGACTCAAATACGCTTCGGTAACCAGGTGTTCAGCGTCGTAGGCGATGTCCTCGCCCACCACGTCATCTGCCAGCGCCGTCGGCGCATTCGTGGGCCGGCACTGTGCCGCAGCCCAGAAGATGCTGTCGTCCAGATCGGGTACCCAGCAGATCAGGTCGGAGAACGCCAGATCCGCCAACACTCCCCATTGCTCGGTCAACCCCAAGAGCCAGCGTTCGTCGTCGTCGGCAAGATCGCAACGCGACAGGACCTGGGCAAAGCTCAGCACACCGGTCATCGTACGACCTGAATTTCATGGCTCGGTTCCATCGTGGAAGAATGAGCAGGTATCGGCCGGTTCATCTACCAGTAGAGGGGGTTCTTTCATGGGAAAGCGTGGCCGCAAGCGCAAAGCGCGCCGCAAGGGCGCAGCCAACCACGGGAAGCGTCCCAACGCCTGAGCGTGACCGTGTGATGTGGGAGCGGCGATCCACCCTGGATCGCCGCTGCTCTTTCTGCTGAGTGGCTGCTAGCGCCAGCGCTCAATCCGGGTGTAGCTGATTTGGGCGACGATCCGGGTCCGTAACTGTTGTGGTGCCACTTGCCCTGAACAGGATCGGTGCACCAATCGCTTGATAGCTTCGATAACGTCGGCCGCTTCCAAGCAGTGCTCACACGCCACCAGATGCCGCCGCAACTCATCAGCCGAGTCCTCGGTGAGTTCCCCATCCAGCAAGGCATGTACTCGCGCCGCGGCCGCGCGACAATCTACCGGCTCGCCATTCATGGTCGGTCCCCGCTCGCAATCCCATAGGATGCGGCATGGTCAGCCAGCAGCTCACGCAGCTGGGACCGCCCCCGGTTCAGCCGAGACATGACCGTCCCTATCGGGGTTCCCATGATCTCGGCGATCTCTTTGTAGGCGAACCCCTCGACATCGGCCAAGTAAACCGCGAGCCTGAAATCCGGGCTCAACTCGGCCATGGCGTCCTTGACAACTGAATCCGGCATCCGGTCCAGCGCATCCATTTCCGCGCTCCGCAATCCCGATGAGGTGTGCTGTTCAGCACGCGCAAGCTGCCAGTCCTCGACACTCTCATCTGAACTCTGCTGGGGTTGGCGTTGTCGCTTGCGATAGCTGTTGATGTAGGTGTTCGTCAGGATCCGATAGAGCCAGGCCTTGAGATTGGTGCCCGGTTTGAACTGCTGGAAAGAGCCGAAAGCCTTGGCGAAGGCCTCTTGGACGACGTCTTCAGCGTCGGCTGGATTGCGGGTCATGCGCAGCGCTGCACCATACAGCTGATCGAGGAAGGGCAATGCATCCCGTTCGAAGCGCGCAGCTCGCTCGGTGTCGGTCTCCGCAGAGACGTCCACCTGGTCGCTGGGTGCGTCGGTAGGCAGGGTCATCATCTGCGAGGGTACCGCGAATCCGGGATGCGGTGTTCGTCCCGGCCGCAGGTCACAGGTGCGGACTGACGTCTCCATACCTAGACGAACTTCCAGATCAGTCGAGTTATTCCCCAGGGTGCTCCCTGGATGGTAGGAATAAGGCATGAATCTTGTGCGCGGAATTGGGCGACTCCTGCTCGGTAGTTTCTACATCTCTACCGGTGTGCGGGCGGTGCGCAACCCAGCAGAGTACGCCGAGGCGGCTCAATCGCTTACCGATCGCCTGACCCCCCTCGCCCAGCGCATCCTCCCCGAAGACGCGGTGGCAATGATTCCTGAGGACGCTACCACCGTGGTCCGGGCCATCGGCATTGCTTCGGTGATGGGTGGCGCCGGGATGGCGCTTGGTCTCGGCACTCGGCCTGCTGCTTCCCTGGCGGCGTTCTCCATGGTGCCCACCTTGCTCGCCGGCACCACCCGGGGCAGTTCCGGTGCTGAGAAGGAACTCCGGCGCAGCCTATCGCTTCGGAACCTGGCGCTCTTTGGGGCCGCTCTGGTCGTCTCTCAGGACACCAAGGGCCAACCCAGCGTCTTGTGGCGGGTGCGGGACTCCCGAGTACGCCTCGCCCAGCAAGCAGAGCACACCCGCAAGTCGTTGGCCCGGGAGGCTTCCCGAACCTCTCAGTTGGTCGGCAAGGATCTGCGCCGGATCAAGCGGGATGCGAACCGTCGGGCTCAACGTGCCCGCAAGAGCATCGAGGCGTGACCCCCTGGCTGGCGCCCACGCCGGATGGTCCGGTGACAGGTGTCGTTGTCGTTCCGGGTTCCAAGTCCGCAACGGCCCGCAGCTATGTGCTCGCCGCTCTGGCTGAGGGACCATCAGTCCTTACCGGCGCCCTTGAGGCGCGGGACACCCAGTTGATGCGCACAGCCTTGATCTCTCTGGGCGTGCAGTTTGCTGATACCGCAGCAGACCAGGTCACTATCAGGCCACCGGAGATATTGCAGGCTGGCGCCGTCGATTGCGGGCTTGCCGGAACCATCATGCGCTTTCTGCCGCCGTTGGCGGCCCTTGCATCCGGATCCACCCGATTTGATGGTGATGCCGAAGCCACCGCACGCCCGGTCCAACCCCTGCTGTCCGGCCTGGCTCAAGTCGGGGTCACCATTGAGCATCCCGAGAGCCTCCCGTTCACCGTGCACGGCCAGGGCGGTGTGGCCGGTGGCACCGCGACAATTGATGCCTCCGCGTCGAGCCAGTTCGTCTCGGGCCTCCTGCTATCGGCCGCGAGGTTTGACCAGGGGCTCGAGTTGGCGCACGTCGGCTCCCGACTCCCCTCCCCACCTCACATTGAATTGACTCTGGCTATGCTCGCCGAGCGTGGTGTCGGCGCCGACGCGGATGACTCGGGCACCCGGTGGCGGGTGCACCCTGGCCAGATCGCCGCCCGTGATCACGCCATCGAGCCTGATCTCGTCAACGCGGCCACCTTCTTGGCAGTACCGCTGATCACTGGCGGGTCGGTCACTGTCGGCTGGCCACCACACACAGTCCAGGCGGCAGAGACTATCGTGGGCACCCTCGAAGCCCTGGGCGGACGCGTCGAGCACCTTCCCGGTCAGGTGACCGTTCACGGAACCGGCACCGTTCTCGGGGCTGATCTGGACCTCACCCGGGCCAGTGAACTCACCTGTATAGTCGCGGCCCTGCTCAGTCTGGCCGACCGGCCCGGCCGGATCCGGGGCGTTGGGCATATCCGGCATCATGAGACCGATCGCCTCGCCGCCCTCGAGAACGAGTTGACCAAACTCGGGGGCAGTGTCGCCCAGACCGCCGATGGGCTCACGATCACCCCACGACCCTTGGCCGGGGGGACGTTCGCCACCTACGCCGATCATCGAATGGCGCATGCAGGCGCCCTTCTCGGGCTGAGGGTACCTGGGATCACACTCTCCGATGTGGGCGTCACCACCAAGACCATGGCTGACTTCCCGCAGCGATGGTCGGCGCTGGTCACCCCATGAGCCCCCGCCGGATCGGCAGCGACGATCACGACGGTTTCGGAAGGCCTCCGCGGCGGACCCGGCCGCGGACCAAACATCGTCCCGACTATTCGGCCGCCGAAACCGGATATGTCATCTCGGTGGATCGAGGCCGGTTCACCCTGGCGCTCGGGACTGGTGAGGGCGAGCGACGGGTGCTGGCGACCAAGGCCCGCGCCCTGGGACGCACAGGGGTCATCGTGGGTGACCAGGCCCGCGTGGTCGGTGACACCTCGGGAGCGACCGGCACCTTGGCCCGCATCGTCGAAGTGGTCCCCCGCTCAACGGTGCTCCGCCGGACCGCTGACGATGATGACCCTTACGAGCGGCCGATCGTGGCCAACGCCGACCAGCTGGCCATCGTCACCGCCCTCGCCGATCCACCACCGCGACCCGGGATGATCGATAGGATCCTGGTCGCCGGCTACGATGCGGAGCTCACCCCGCTGCTGATCCTCACCAAGGCCGACCTGGCATCACCGGATCGTCTGCTCGCGCTCTACGCAGATCTCGGGGTTTCAGCAGTGGCCGTAGCTCCGGGCAGCGATCTCACCGAACTACGCGCTCGGCTCGCCCAGCGCCGCACGGTCTTCGTCGGGCATTCCGGTGTGGGCAAGTCAACCCTCGTGAACGCCCTGATTCCCAGCGCCGCCCGCTCCACCGGGGAGGTCAACGTGGTCACCGGCCGGGGAAGGCACACCTCGACTTCCGCTGTGGCGCTCGAACTGCCCAGCCCGGGAGGCTGGGTCATCGACACCCCTGGGGTCCGGAGTTTCGGCCTCTCCCACGTCACCCCAGACTCCATTCTGCAGGCCTTCGACGATCTAGCTGCGGTTGTAGTGGATTGCCCCCGTGGCTGCCTACACGACTCCAGTTCCCCCGAATGCGCCCTCGATGTGGCCGTCTCCCACCACCAGCTCAGCATCGACCGGGTCGCTTCGTTCCGGCGTATGGAGAAGGCGTGGCTCTCAAGTACTTCCCCGTGAACTCCTTTGGGGTCGCGAATACAAGAGATCAGCTGCGACAAGCTACTAGCTAGTCCCTTAGGGTGGGTCCATGGCAGAGACCTCTTGGGTGGACGATGTCCGCCTCGCCCACGTGCTCGCTGACAGTGCCGATGCCCTCACCATGGATCGGTTCAGGGCGCTCGACCTCCAGGTCTCGGCCAAGCCCGACCTCACTCCGGTGTCCGATGCCGACCTGGCTGTCGAGGATCTACTGCGGTCCACACTCGCCCGAACTCGGCCTCGGGATGCGGTCCACGGCGAGGAGAGAGCCGATACTGGGTTCGGACCCCGGCGGTGGGTCATCGATCCCATCGACGGGACCAAGAATTTTGTTCGTGGGGTACCCGTGTGGGCCACACTTATCGGCCTGATGGAGGGCGACGAGGTGGTGGTTGGCGTGGTCTCCGCGCCAGCGCTGCAGCGACGGTGGTGGGCCTCCAAGGGCGGCGGTGCTTTCATGGGCAAGAGTTTGGCCAGCGCCACCCGACTGCAGGTATCATCGGTCGCTACCCTCGCGAATGCTTCCCTGTCCTACTCGTCGCTCGGTGGCTGGATGGAGACGAACCGGGGTCAGGCTTTCGTCGATCTGCTGCGTGAGGTGTGGCGCACCCGTGCCTATGGAGACTTTTGGAGCTACGCCATGGTTGCCGAAGGCGCCATTGACATCGCCACCGAACCAGACTTAGCCTTGCACGATATGGCGGCCCTCGCGGTCATTGTCTCCGAGGCCGGGGGCCGGTTTAGCAACCTGGACGGCACGTCCGGCCCCATCGGTCCGGGCGCGTTGGCGACGAACGGCCGCCTCCACGAGGCGGCGCTGCGGGCGCTAGCGGCCGAGAGTGGGCCGCAGCGCCTCAGCTGACGTCCACTCGAATGGCTTCCGGCATCTCGGTCAGGGCGCTCACAGCAGCCGGACTCGGCCGCTCATCCAGATCGAGAATCACGTACCCTTCATTCCCTTGGGTGGCCAGGGTCTGGCCCTCGATATTGACCCCATACTCAGCCAGGATCGTGTTCAGTTTGGCCAGAACGCCAGGGATGTTCTGATGCAGATGCCGAATCCGATGGTGACTCGGCCGTCCCGCTTTCACCTGCGGCAGGTTGACACTCAGCACCGTCGTACCATGCTCGGCATAGTCCGCGAGCTTCCCGGACACGAACGAGCCTATGTTCTGTTGGGCCTCCTCGGTGGAGCCGGCGACGTGGGGGGTCAGGATGACATTGGGGGTACCGCGGAGGGGGTTCTCAAACTCGTCCCCATTGCGCTTGGGCTCTTTTTCGAAGACATCCAGAGCCGCCCCCGCGATGTGCCCACTGTCGAGGTGCCGTTTGAGCGACACTGAATCCACAACGAAGCCACGGGAGAGGTTCAGAAAAAGGGATCGCGACCGCATGGCCGAGAACTCGGCGTCACCAAAGAACCCACGGTTCGCCTGGCGTCCATCCACGTGCAGGGTGATCGTCTCAGCCGTCCCGAGCAGCTCCCGCAGTGATTCGCAGCGCTGCGCATTGCCCAGGGCAAGCTTGTCGACGGTGTCATAGAAGTAGACCCGCATGCCCAAGGCTTCGGCGACCACGGAGAGCTGGCTGCCTATGTTTCCGTACCCGACGATGCCCAGCGTCCGTCCGCGAACCTCGTGGCTGCCGACCGCCGACTTCTCCCAACGCCCCGCGTGCATGCGCTGGTTGTGGTCGGTCAGGTGGCGAGCCATCGAGATTATCTCGCCGATCGCCAGCTCGACCACGCTCCGCGTGTTCGAGTACGGCGAATTGAAGACCGCCACTCCTTTCTCGGTGGCCGCATCCAGGGCAATTTGATTCGTTCCGATGCAGAAGGCTCCGATAGCCCGCAGGTCCGTAGCCGCCTCCAGGACCTTCCGGGTGACCTGCGTGGCTGAGCGAACCCCCAGCAGCGCGACCCCATCGAGTGCTGCGATCAACTCATCCTCCCCCAAGGCTCCCGGCCGGGTCTCGATGTCGTAGCCACGGTCGGTGAGGAGTTGGACGCCCACGGGGTGGATATTCTCAAGCAGGAGCACCTTCACGCGGGCGATCTTAGCCCGCATCCGGCTCCGGGCGTGCCGGCAGCCGGGGGACGGCGGCGACCAGCCGTGCCGTATATGGATGCTGGGGAGCATCAAAGAGCCGTACAGTCGGGCCAGCATCGACGATGGCGCCCTGATGCATCACGATGACGTCTGGGCACATGTGCCGCACCACGCTGAGGTCATGGCTCACAAAGACAAGCGTGAGCCCGAACCTCTCGACCAGATCTGTCAGAAGGTTGAGTACCTGGGCCCGCACCGACACATCCAGGGCCGAGACTGGCTCATCGGCGATAAGCACCTCTGGCGCCGGCGCCAGAGCTCGCGCGATAGCTATCCGCTGGCGTTGGCCACCGGAGAACTCATGGGGGTACCGAGAGCCAGCGTCTGGATCCAGCCCGACAGCGGCCAGCAGTTCGGCTACCCGTTGACGCTGCGGGACGGGCTGCCGGGCAGCCGACACTATCCGGCTGCGCAGCGGTTCGGCGATTATAGACCCGACCCGCATCCGGGGATTGAGAGAGGATCGCGGATCCTGGAAGACCAACTGGACGCCTGCCCGGAGGAACCCCAATCGGCGTTCGGGCACCCCGGTAATCACCTGCCCGGCGAACCGGACGCTTCCGGCAGTCGGCCGGTCCAGACCCGCCATCAAACGAACCAGGGTGGACTTTCCGGAACCAGACTCGCCGACAATCCCCAGGCGTTGTCCCGGCTCCACGGTGATATCAACACCATCCAGGGCGGTCACCTCGCCGTGAGGGGACCGATAGACCCGGCGCAACTGATGCACCTCGACAAGGCTCATTGCTCCTCCTGGCGCACAAAGTCGGTGACCGTGGGCAACCGGCTTCCCGGAGGAACCTCATCTATTCGGGCAGCCGCGACCAGCCCCGCCGTATAGGCCGCTCGGGGAGCCGCAATCACCGCCGATGTAGGTCCGGCTTCGACAAGCACCCCATCCCGCAAGACGACAATCTGCTGGCAGAGTTGCGCCACCACTGCCAAGTCATGCGAAATGAACAGGCAGGCCGAGCCCCGCGCCGCCAGTTCCCGATCCAGAACGCCCAGCACCATCGCTTGGACAGTGACATCTAGGGCGGTCGTCGGCTCATCGCACAAGACCAGGGAGGGCCGGTTGATCAACGCCATGGCGGTAATCACCCGCTGGCGTTGGCCACCAGACAGCTGGTGCGGGTAGCTCTCTGCGATCCGCTCGGGATCTTCAAATCCCACCGACGCCAGCATTGCCACCACCGTGCGCCGCGAATCCCCAGGCCCCGCACCACGGTGGAGCCGGAGCACTTCAGCCACCTGCCGACCCGCCCGCATCGTCGGATCCAGCGCCGTCATGGGCTCCTGGAAGATCATACTCATAGCGTGGCCTCGCAGCCGCGACATCGCCCGATCCCCCAGCCCCACGAGTTCTCGGCCACCGAGCCGGATGGACCCGCTCACCCGCGCCGAGTGTGGCAGCAGCCCCATGGTGGCGAGTGCGGTCACCGTCTTGCCTGAGCCGCTCTCACCGATGAGGCCGATGCGCTGACCCGGATCCAGATCCAGGTTGAGTCCAGCGACCGCCGCGCCCCGCCGACCAAAGCTCACGGTCAGGTCACGAATCTCCAGCAGGCTCACTGGTCGCCCTTTCCGGAGTGGGCAACCCCACACGGGGTCATCCTCCACCCTGGGCAGTCCCCCCTGGGGCGACCTCCAGCCTGACCTCGGTAAGACCTCATGCGATCTCCCGGAGTCGGGGATCAAGGAAATCTCGGAGACCATCCCCAACCAGATTGAAACCCAGAACCGCTGCCCCGATCGCCAATCCTGGCCAGGCCGCCTGGAGCGGATTTGTGAACAGCTGCGACTGAGCATCGAAGAGCATCCGGCCCCAGGAGGGAACCGTCGGTGGGGTCCCCAATCCCAGGTAGCTCAAGGCCGCCTCGGCCAGGATGGCCAGGGCAAAGGTCACTGACATTTGTACGCCCACCAAGCCGGCAATATTCGGCAGAATGTGCCTCAGGGTTATCTGCAATCGTCCGGTACCGCAGGACCGGGCAGCCAGCACATAGTCCGATGCCAACACCGACAACGCGCCTGCACGGGTAACTCGCACAAACAACGGTATGGCCGCAATTCCGATGGCTAGCATGGCGGTCTCGGTTGATCCGCCGAGGACGCTGGCCAACAACAGGGCCAGCAGGAGTGCCGGAAAAGCGTAGACGATGTCGTTGGCCCGCAGCACGATCTCTGCCCATCGCGAGGGCAGTTGCGCCGCGACGATCCCGAGGGGAACCCCCACGGCGGCAGCCATCCCGACCGCGATCACCCCGACCGAAATCGCCGACCGAGCACCCACCAGAATCCGGCTCATGATGTCGATTCCCATGGCATCAGTCCCCAGGAGATGGGGCCATCCCGGCTCCTGAAGGGGAGGTGCTGAGAGCACGGCCGTCGGGCTGAACGGGGTCCAGGCTAACGACAGCAGCGCCATCACCACCACCAGCACGACCAGGAACGCGCCCACAACCAACTCCAGGCGCTTCACTGCGCTCGCTCCCGATGCAGCCGTGGATCAAGCATCACGTAGCTGATGTCAACCACAGCGTTGATAACCAGTGCCACGAGGACTAGCAACATCACCACCCCGCGCACCACCACAAGGTCATAGGCGTTGACTGCATCGAGCAAGAGCGATCCCAGTCCGGGGAGAACGAAGACCCGTTCGATGACGATCGCGCCCACGAGCGTCGCCGATAGTTGCAAACCGATCACCGTGACCAAGGTGACGGCAGCATTCCGGAGGCCGTGTCTGCCGAGTGCCCGCCATTGCGTCCAGCCGATGGAACGAGCAGTCCGGAAATAGTCTTCACCGATCACCTCCAGAAAAGCGGAGCGCACGTACCGGACCAGCACCGCTGCCTGGACGACACCCAAGGCCAGTACTGGCAGCACTAGATGGGCCGCCCACGCCGACCAGCCTTGGCTCGGCGAGGAATATCCGTTGGCCGGGAGCCACCGCAGGATCACCGCGAAGATCAGAACCAGCACGATGCCCGCCCAGAAGGCCGGGATAGCCATGCCTAGCTGCGCCCAGGCCGATGTGGCGAATCCTTGCCATTGCCGCCGCTTCACCGCTGCTACGGCCCCCAGCGGTACCGCCAGCGTTATCGCGAGCCCCAACCCTAACGAAACCAACCAGCCGGTCACCTCGAGCCGGGGTGCCATCAGCCGGGAGACCGGTTGCCCCGAGGTCCATGAACGACCGAAGTCACCCAGGAGCATCCCCTGGGTCCACTCCAGGTACTGCACCACCAGGGAACGATCAGTACCGAGTTGGGCCCGCTTGGCGGCCAACGATGCTTCAGAGGCCCCGTCGCCCAAGAGCACCCGTGCCACATCGCCGGGCAGCGCCTGAGTCACCCAGAAAATCAGCACCGACGCAACGCCGAGGCTGAGGACCAGGATGCCCAATCGTCCGGCCACCTTGCTCAGCACAGTGGGTTCCGCTCACGCGCGGGCCATGGTCGTGAGGTCGAACGACTCCGTCGTGGCGTTGTGCGGCACCCCGCTGATCCCGGCACGCGTGATCACGATGTTGGGAAGATTGAACAACCAAATAGCCGCCGCGTCCTCAGCCAGCAGTCGGCTCGCCTTGGCCATGCCCGAGGCATAGCCAGCAGTGTCCGCCTGATCGGCTTCTGCGAACAGGGCCGCCAACTCCGGATTGTCATAGCGCCAGTAATAGTCGGGATTCGTGAAGGTCACCAGGTCCCGGCCTTCAACATGGGCGATTATAGTCGCGTCGTAGTCGGCATTCGTGTAGACCACATCCAGCCAGCGCGCCGGAAACTGGAGCTCTTCGACCTCCACTGTCACTCCCACAGCCTCCAGCTGGCTGGCAATGAACTGGGCCGACCGGGAAGCGTACGGAATGGCCGCAGGCTTGAGCCGCAGAGTGAGATCGGAATGACCGGCCTCGGCCAGCAGTGCCCTCGCCTTATCAGGATCGTAGGGATAGGTCTGCGCGAGGTCTTCGTAGTACGGATCTGTGGGCACCGCCATCGACCCGATGACGACTCCCTCCCCACCCCAGACGGTGTCCACGAGCGCCTGCTTGTCGATGGCGTGGGTCAGCGCCTGCCGCACCCGAAGGTCCTGAAGGGCTTCGTTGCCGTTGCCGGCAGAGGATTCCTCGTTCCCGGGGGCCGCGCCATTGTTGAGCCCCATCACGACCTCACCATTGGTGGTGCCCTTGATCACGGTAAACCGCTCGGTGTCACTGAATTGCGGAAGCGCATCTGGGGTTTGCAGATTGGAGATCACGTCCAACTCACCCGCCAGCATGGCGGCAGTCATGGCATTCGGATCGGCCATATACCTGAAAGTCACCACATCAAACCGGGCCGCGGTCCCCCAGTACTGAGGATTCCGCTCCAGCACGATCCGATCACCCGGGCTCCACGATTGGACTGCGAACGGTCCCGAACCGGCGCTGGCCTCGGCCAGAGCATCGAAGCCGTCGGGGTCCACGATCATGCCCGCGGTGGAGGCCATGTCGTAGAGCCAGATGTTTGACGGTCGTGTCAGCTGCACTTCC
Source organism: Propioniciclava sp. (assembly GCA_047973325.1). GTDB lineage: Bacteria > Actinomycetota > Actinomycetes > Propionibacteriales > Propionibacteriaceae > Propioniciclava. The sequence continues at coordinate 83,967 of JBKEBU010000058.1, forward strand.
AGGGTGGAGGGATCCACAACTTCTGTCGAGGCAACCAGGGACATCGTGGTTTTGAGCTTCGCCGCCACCGGTTCGGTTTGGATACGCTCAATGTTGGCTGCCACAGCGGCAGCGTCAACCGGTGAGCCATCGGCGAACGTCGCCGCGGGGTTCAGCTTGAAGGTGTAGGTCAGCCCATCTTCGCTCAGCTCCCAGGCCTGGGCCAGCAACGGTCGCAGGCTGCCTTCACCATCAATCTTTATGAGCGTCTCGTAAACGTTGTACAGCATCACCTGTGAGCCCGCCGCCGCTGCGTCTGCTGTCGGATCCAGGGATGTGGGCGCCACCGTAGCCCCCACTGCCAGGGTTCGGGACTCAGCTATCGCGGAGCTGGCTGGCCCAGAGGCAGACGGGGAGGTCGGTCCGGTACAGGACACCAAGGTAGCTGTCAGGAGTGCGGCGATAGCGAGAACCCTCGTACGCCCCGACCGCGGGCTGGTTCTTGGGTAGGACGACGACATCTTGCTCCCTGCTGGACAGTCGCACTGGCTGGGTCATCCTACCGGACCCCAGAGCAACGAGTCCGACTTGGCCTCAGTCCAGAACTTGGGTATCGTTGTCTCTGCATCGCGGGGTGGAGCAGCTCGGTAGCTCGCTAGGCTCATAACCTAGAGGTCACAGGTTCAAATCCTGTCCCCGCTACCACGACGTGGCCCTGACCGGTAGAAATGCTCGGTCAGGGTCGCTTTCGTCTTCAGCGAGTACTCTCATGAACCCGCCCAGGCGCACCTACCCGGTAAGGGCGCGTCCTGCCCGTCGCTGGCGAGGGTGGCTGCCCGTTCGAGCCGGGCCGGGTCCGGGGAACTCACTCCTCGACGGGAGGTGTCGGGGTTCCCGCTGACGGCTGCGTACGGGCCGAGCGCAACGCGACACAATGGGTCCATGGCGGAAGGTAGCGAACCGGCTTACCCGCGAGCGAGAGTCGGCGGTTTCGAGTTGGGAATGTTCGTCTCGTACGACGACTGCGGCGACGCATGGGTAACTGGACCTGATGGCCGCGTCGCGGGGCTGGTGCGGGAGAGCGGCAATCCGACCTACATCCGCACCTTGATTGAACCTGGCGAGCAGCGTTGGGGGACCTACGCCGTTCAGCTTCCGTTGCCCATGACAACGGACGACGAAGCGGTCGCCTACGTGCCCGCGCTCCTTCCGGAACTGCATCCACGTTGGGAGGCCAGCCGTGGTGGCGCGCCTCGGACTGTGAGATCGATCAGGTCATCGCTGAGTTCAGAACCGGGGACGACGACACCACCGGCTGAGCTTGGACCAGCTATACACACAGCAAGCGTCACCGATTGCACACACCCCTCACCTTTCGTGTGATCCAGCCAGACAGCAGCACCAGCCCCGCGACGACGGCCAGCGGGGCCAGGGCGATGAGGACCTCGGCCCACCAAGCCCCTGCGGCGGTGAACGAAGCCCACAGCCAGCCGAGGAGCGGGCCGAAGCCCAGCGCCATGAACGCGCCCGACATCAGCGAACCGACGATCAGCACCACCAGGAGCAAGAGCGCCATGGTCACCTTGCCGACCGTCTCCCACTTCGCGATGCGTTCCAGCTTCGATACGGTCTCGCTGGCTGGGCCACCGCTTGGGTGGCGATCACAGCGACCGACCCCAAATCGGGCAAGTCGCGACACGGTTCCGCGGCGGCCTGGCCTACGTCGATGCTGACCTGACCGACGGTGACACCATCAAACTCTGCCGGCTGAGCTACACCGGTTCCGCTACCCGCTGGGGCTTCGCGATCTGGCGAGTCTCCCCCAACGACTACCAGGACTCCTGGCTCCCCAACGGCACCCCCTCCGGCACCCCCGAAGAAGCCCTCGACACCGCCTGTGGCCTCTACCTCGGCGACCCCACCGCCTGGACCCCACCACCAACGAACTAACGCACACAAGCACTAGCCAGACCGTCCAGGCCCTTGTGGGGTTGAAGAATGTCCCAGTCTTGACACTGCGCCCGCCAGAATCCGAAAGCCGCCAATGTCTTGGCTATCGGCGCTATTGGCACTGGCGCTGCTCGATGAGGTAGCCTGCTCCCGGCATCAAGGATCACTGCACCGGCAACTCGGTGCGGAATCACCGCGCTACGGCTCCCACCCCCGTCAAGACGCTGTAGCAGAACGGTATTCGGTGTCGCCCGCATGGGGGGAAGTTATTACGCAACTTTCAGGGTAGAGTGGCTGGATAACGACGTCTTGATCGATTCAACTGTGCAGGGAGATCCTTGATGGCGAAAGCGCACTCCGCAGTGACCCGCGGCCTCGCGGCGGCGGCCCTAGGCGTTACTATCGCTACTGTCACTAGTGGGGCCAACTTTGCGCTAGCTGAACAACACGACGAGTCGGCAACAAACTCGAACGCGCGCACGGTTCCCACTGGCTCAACCTCACAGACTCGAGTTGTGGTTGAGACAACCATCGTTTCTCGCGTCGAGGTGACGGTCGAGGCGACCATCGGGCCTCATCGGCCAACGACCCCCGCCCCCCAGCCCACCACGAGCCGCTCTCTACCTCCAGCACCCGAACCCACCACCCATACACCGGCGCCCACCACCAGGCCGACCGCGACCGCAACCCCACGCCCCACCACCAAACCAACCACCACTGCAACCCCACGCCCCACCACCAAACCAACCACCACCGCAACCCCACGCCCCACCCCGACCGCAACCAACACTGGCACACCGGTGCCCACTACCACGGCAACCCCCACGCCAACCACAACCGCGACCCCCACA